>NZ_LZTE01000081.1:0-104828 GCF_001665925.1 Gordonia sp. 852002-50816_SCH5313054-c | reverse complement strand
ACTACATCTTGCGGTCACTCATCCACTCCGGCGGCCTGGCACAACACCTCGATGCACTCTGAATTCGGAAGAGCCTGATTACCGCCCGGAGACGCCGCCGAGGATGACCCGATCAGCACGCCCTTCACCTTGGTTTTGCCGCTCAGATTGATCGTCGTAGACGACGTAATGCTCTGTCGCACACCGCCTCCTTCCAGATTTGTGAGCCGGTTATCGACGTTCGCCATCGTCACCGAAATGTCGTTGAGGTTCTTACCCGTCTCGGACGTGTTGTGGTAGCCGTTGAAAATGGTGTCAATGATGTTTTGCACTGGCGCAAAGAGTTTCGCGATCTCCGTCAGGCCGACAATGCCCGTCTTGTCCGTGCCGGTGTGGAATATCCCGGCGAGAATCTCCAACGGACGACGCAATAGCGCAGGAATGAGATTGTCACGCAGCTCTTCCAGCGTGTCCCAGTCCTCGACGTCATCACCCAGAACCCACGCAATCAGATGCGCAAGGGGTGTCATGATGATCTTTTCGCCCAACTTCGACAGATTGACCATCATCGGCCACGACCCGACCGGCTCAGGTTGCGTGTCCTGATATGCCGACAGCGGCCGGCCGTCTGGTGACGTCATGCCACACTCCTGATTCGCTTGGCGGCGTTCTGTAGCCACGTGTCACCCTCAGTCGGGCGCTGCCACGAGTACACGGTGTGTTGACACAGCGACCCCGAAAACTTGAGAGTCCGCGGGTCGACGCCGAGGTACCCGCACACATCATCAACAGCACGCCCGTAACGACGAACGGTGCCGATGATGTCGAGCGGATTGGCGCGAATCTGCTGCCAGCGGTTGTTCTTCACCCGATCCAGCAGGTCCAATCCCCACGCGGCAGGATCGCAGAAGCTCATCATGGCGGTCTGGTCCCCGATAGTGCGGATCGGCGAATCTGGTGGGCAGCAACAGATCATGTCGCGCGGATTGCTGACCCACAGGACCGGGCCGAACGTCTTCATGGGTCGCTGGCCCGCCACGCCGGACAGCCCGTTCGTCAACGGTGCGTGCGGGTCGGCCACCAGGACCGCGCCCTTCACCTCCGGGTAGCTTCCCCAACAGTCAGCCAGCCACCGATGCACCAACGCGGCACCACCCGAATAACCTGCGACCACAATGCGCGGTGTCGGCTCGTTGACGAGGATGCGCTCGATCACGTTCGTCAGCAACGACAACCCGTCACCGAGGGCCTTCTCGAAAGACCGCCCATCCCACCGACGATCCGCGTTCACGAAGCCGTACTCAGCCGACCACCCGAGTTCGATGTGTTCCCAGGCGGGGAGTCCTGAAACAAGTTGCGACAGCATGTTGCGGTTACGGGCTTCACTGATCCCGCGAGCCGTAATGAGGATGGTCATCGTCAACGATCCTTCCGCTGCATCTGCAACAGCAACCGCAGCATCACGAGCGTTCCGATGATCCCGAGCGTGTAGGCGATCGGGCGAATCACATCACGGCCCGCATAGCTCGAATCCGTCAGCAACGTCACCGACACCTGCGACAGCGCGATCGACGTGCAGCAGAACGACGTGAACAGGATATGCCCCGGAGTCGATGCACGCCACCGTGACCGCAACCCGTACAAGGCTGTCAACCAGATCTGCAACACCGTCCACGTGAAGATCGCGTAATCGCCCGCGTCAAGGTCCGAAAACGTCACTTCCGCCTCCTCCTCATGCTCTTGGCGATTGCCTCAGCGAAATTGTTGCGGCGCTCCGCATCCCGAGACTCTTCGAGAAGATGCGCCGCTTCCGCGCGCTGCGCATCCACGCCTGGGCGCGCAGCACGCAACGCGTCGATCTGCCGCTCGAAGTCGGCGCGGCGCCCATCGGCGTCATCCACGATCGGATCTGCCATGTCACTCACCGCCAGCATCAGCAGCCACTGTGTTGTGCAGCGCATTCGCCACACGGACATTGAGACGCTGGGCCTCACTGAAGTCGGAAATGCTGTCAGCCTGCGTCGCGATGGTGTGCGCCTGCTCGGTTGTGAGGACGGTCGCCACTTCCAGCGCCGCTGACTGCGCATCTGCCCGCGCGGTGATGCGCGCAATCTCCGCGTCACGATCAGCAAGACGCGAGTCCATTGTCGAGCGGGGGACGAGGTCGCCCCGCGTAATCGCCCGCATCACCGCACTGAGAACGCCGATGAGGACCACCGCCAACCCGCCGACAACGTAGAGACTCACGTTGTCGGTGTGCGGCATGGGAATCACTCGTCGAGGCTGTCGATCATGGTGGCGTTGCGTGCGAGATACACCCCCGCCGCTGTCGCGACCGCCACTACCGTCGAAATCCACGCACCCCACGACGCCGGAATGACATCAGCACCCGTCGTGAGAATCTGCGTCAAGATCAGGACGACGGCGCCGAGGACCGCGACAACGAACTTACGAATCTGAGATGGCTTGTAGCCGAACACCTTCATGGTCATGCCTTTCTGATTGTCTTCACCACACCGGACGGTTCCCAATGCAGCGTTCCGTTATCGAAATCCTGCGAAATCCCGGTGCCCGACTTGTACTCATCCGACGTGGGCCATCCAAGGTCTGACTTCTCGTAGCCATCCGCTGCATACCGGCCACCGATCGCGCCATGCACGAAGTAGCCGTGATCCGCGCCGTTCTTGCGGTACAGCACACCACCCTGAAATGCCTGCACTCCGCCGTCTGCGAGCACCGCATGATCACGCACCGGATAGCCGAGTGGCCCCGTCTCCCACTTGTGTTCAGCCCACGCCTCGAACAACCCGCCATGAGGAATGGGGTGTGCCCCGGTCTGCGGCGTCCAGTAGATGTGCGCGTTGGCGAACTCAGCCCACCTACCCAACTTGTCGGGGCAAACGTTCTCACCCCTGGTGATCCGTGCACCAATCCACGCCTTCGCCACAGCAGCAGCAGCGTCGATCTGATTGACCACCGCGGCACTGTTGCTTATGTACTTCGTCAACGACGCCGCGAACACATCGCCAGGGAAGCCCTTGCCGCAGTCGGTGTGCGACCCCCAGCCGATAACACTGGTGACGTACTGGTGGTCCGAGACGCCGGAACTTGCGGCCCGGTAGCTACCACCCGAGCCGAGCCAGGCCGCCGCGATGCCATACTTCTTGCAGTCCTGCGCCACCAGGTAAGCGGCAATGTCGATCGCGCGGCCCATGTTGTTGAGCCACTGCTGACGGGACCAACCCGCATACGATCCGGCGAAACATAGATTGATGCTGTAGCTGTTAGCATCACCGACCGACCATGACGCATAATCGGTGTCCACAACGTCAACTACGACACCAGAGTTGTCGACGGTGTAGTGGTAGCTGGCACCGTTGTTTGGATTGTTCAGGTACGCGGCGAGCGACTGCGCCGTACCGTTCCCTTCCTGGGTGTGCAGGAAAATGTAGCGGGGCTTCTGTCCACTACGCGATGAGCACGAACTGCCCATTGACTCGATCTCGGTAAAAGGTGGTTTCGCCACGGTTCCTCCTGAACTGCTTGCGATCTGGTCGTAGAGTGCGGACGCTTCCGCGAACCGCTCGTCATAGCGGTTCGGGAAAGCTGATCGTTGAACCGTCTGCGCGTACCAGCCAGGAGTACGAGACGTGTTGTTGTAGTCGAGGTTCTTCAACTGCTCAAAGAACAGGCGGGCAGACGTGGCCGGGTCCATCAGGTCGATACCGTCACCACGCCCCCACCACTGCGGCTGCTGCTGAAATAAGCCGACACTCTTGGAATCCGAACCGATAGCGTCATACGGCACAGTGAGTGAACCCGGCACAGCACGATTCGCATAGTTGAGCAGATTCGTCTCAACCAGAGTGGTAGCGAGACCAATCTTGATGCCCCGGTCAGTGACACCCAGACTTCTACCCGTCGCCACAATTGTTCGCGCATAACCCAACTGGCGGTCTGTGTACGTCACGACTGCTCCTCCTCAAGGTGGATGTCGTCAATGTCGGACTGTAGCCGCTCTATCAACGCCTGCTTCTCCGACGTCGTGAGGACAGCGGTCGCAACGTCCCGCACCTTGTCGACCGGATCGATGTCAGGGATCGGGGAACGGGCATCCTGCCAGCGGTGTGCGCCGCGCGGTAGGTCGACACGCCGGATCTGTGCCGCCTGATCATCGAGGGCAAAGCCGCACAACTCGACGTGCTCAGCGATACGAGCGGCTGTGTGCGGCAACATGATCGCCCCCGGCGACGGCTGCCAAATCCCCGCAGGATCACGCACCATCGTCATCGGAATGTCGAGGAACAAACCCTCCCAACGATGCGTCTTACGTGCACTCGGGTCATAGGGGATCGAGTAGGTGTCGCCGTGGTCGTCGACGCGTCGAATGTCCTCCATCACACGGTCCCACCATCAGAGAGGACGCCTTGCTGCTGAATCAGGGTCAAAATGCTCTCCTTGTAGCGCTGCATCTTCGCCGCGGGGGACTCCTCCGCGCGACCATCACCGATCGTCAAACGGTGAGTGACGGGTTCGGAGGCTGACCACTTCACACCCCACTTCGTCACGTGGTCGACGTAGAGTTGGTCGGCGATCTCGAACGCGATCCGATCCATCAGATCGAAGTGCTTGCCCAACTTCCACGGCAGAGCCGCAGGGTCGAGCTCGGCCTCAAAGCTGGTGTAGTAGCGGGTATCCCAGAAACCGGTCCTGATAGCCTGCAGCGTCGACAGCGTGAATCCCACGCCCGGCCCCTGCACCCATTGCTCCCAGTTCGCGTCCGGCCCCATGAGTGCTTTCCGCACCGGATTCGGGGTGCGATGGAACGCAAGAATGGTGTCTTCGATCAGAAAATCGAAGACACCGAGCGCAAGCCCAGGGTTTCCGATTGTCGCGCCCAACCATCCCAGCGCGGCGTTCGCCGCCAGTTTGGCGAGCGAGTTGACCCACTGCGGACTCTTGCCGCCCGTCACCATCGCGTAGGCGATCGCCTTGTGCAGAGTCATCGTTGATGACGACAGCGGCGTGAGGTTGCCCTCCGGAATCACAATTGCCGGAGCAGATTTCACCGTGCCGAAGATGCCTGGCAGCTTGTACTCGGGCGGCACCGTGCGCGAGAGCTCTTGTCGAATCTCGTTGATGAAGTCCTCAGCCATCACGCCAACGAAGTTGAGAAGCCCATCGACTAGCGTGCCTGTGAATCCTTGGTATCCGGACTTGTCGATCGTCTTGAACACCCGCACCGAGTGCTCGCCCGACAGATTCAACCCAGGGATCGGCGGATCACCCGGCATCCAGCGTTGCACCGACAGGTGCAGCCCGCCGTCCTGCAGAGTCGGCAGCACGAGGTCGTGAAACATGGGGAACCGCGCCGACATTGCCGTCGGTCGCGACGTATCCACCAGCGGATTGTTCGGGACCATCGTGGTCCACCAATCCTGCGGCAGGTAGTCATCAAACATGCCCATGCCGGCAAGAATGTCGTCAGGGAACGAGTCGATGCCCATCTGAACACGCCACATATTCATCAGGCCGTACGTGTTGACGCCCGTCACCGATGGCCCCACCCATGGCATCGCCTTGATTGGCTGAAACTCCGCTGGGCTACCCGGTGTTGCATAGCATTCGAGATGTTTCGCCCGGTCGTAGTCGTGCAGGAAATGTAGACGCACAGCGACCATCTCGCCCGATGCGATGACCCGTTTGATCGAGTCACACTTGCCTGCCCACCGCTTGTACGGGGTTTGGACAATGATGTGCACGTCCTCGGGCCACCGCTGCTTCGTGAGCAGCCATTTCACGAGCTTGTGGCGCCCGGGAAGTGTGAGGTCGCCTTCCCCGGTGTCGTTGGCGATCTCCTCGAAATCGGCGTCGATTTCGCCCTGCACGTACGCGACGAGCTGCCACTGCTTGTCGCAGATCATCACCTCGGGACGCTGCTGCGTCGCAGCCGCCTCAACACGATGACGCTCGAGAACCCGCTCCCGAACGCCGTCGAGACGAATATCGACCGGAGCGGTCACCATGGCCGCTTCCACATCGGCGTCATGTACGCCTTCGCTGCACCCGCGCCGCCAGTCACACTGATCGGCACCTCCACCGGCACAGTGGTGTTCGCGGGAATCATCTTGCGGAACCTCAACCCCAGCAAAGACATAGCGATCTGCGACTCAACGTCAGAATCCAACTGCATCGCAAACGGGTCGGTATCGATAAACAGATCACCGACCGACGCGGGGAACCGTTCGAGTTTGACAGTGGCGCCGTCGATACCATCCGGTACCGTCCACCGCTCGACCCCGGTGTTAGTGAGGGAGATCTGCACACTGATGTCAAGATCGCCCGGATTGACAAACTTGAGCGTGCCGCTACCTGTCGCGGTGCCCGACAACGGCCACCGTGACGTGATCGTCTGCCCCCGCCATCCAGGACGGTACGCAATCAACGGCATCGCCCACGGGAACTCCTCCTCCGGTTCGGCATCCATGTCGTCCTCGGGCCACGTCTGCACCCGCGCATCAAGCTCGCGGTACGTGTCACCCGCACGGTTGAATACACGCAGCGTCGAATCCGCCTCATCCGACCATGCAGCCCACCACTCATTCTCGATCTCTTCCCACTCGATCCCCGTGGGACCAGAGGAGAAAACTTTGAGGTCGATCACCTGTGGATCGGTTTTCGGGATGCCGGGGATGCCGCCAGGCATGAAGGCTGGCTTCTGGTCACGAGGCACGCGCAGCGGATGGTAGAGGCCCTTGACGCCCGACATGATGACGGGTCCCATGCCGCGGCCGTGCAGCGTCCACGTTGAGCCGTTAACTCCGTCCACCTCGACGACGCGTGGATAGTCCACTAGCGCACCCTCGATCCGTAGCCTGCTGATCCGCGGAACTCGTTGCGGTTGATCTCATTCACGATGTCGCCGGCAGTGTGGCCGTACACGGTGATGTTTGTTACCCGACCACCCGATCCACTCACACGCTGACGCGAACCTCGATCCGACACCGAACCCCATCCCTGTGCTGCTCCGACGAGCGCGCCTTGCACGTCCTCGCCAGAGTTGATCGCGGAGAGCAGGTCAAAGTTGCGGGCAGTATTCGGCGCATTGACGACAAACTCGCGGCCATGCACGAACCCTGCAATCTCGTCTAGGCCAAAGTTGCCGGTGAAACCGCCCAGCTTGTAGCCGCCCTTACCGTGACCCCACCGCGCGGTGAGATCCTTGCCGTACTTCGGCACGTAGTAACGCAGCGCCGCAACGAGGTTCGCGGCCGGGTTCCGTCGGTCGTTCGGCAGCTTCGGGTCACGCACAGAGTCGAACGTCGACTGGATGATCTGCAGCAGCCCCACAGACGGATCGCCAGCAGCAGCGTTCGAATCAGAGTTGTTTTGGGCGTCGGGGTTACCCCCCGACTCATCTCCGATTTGCTCCACCATCGCCTGGACCTGCGACGCGCCCTTCATCGACTGATTCACATAGTCGATCGCCCACTGAGCAAGGGGGCGCCACTGCTCGGCCCCCTTGGAGGGGTCATAGGAGATATTCGGGGCACCACCCGCACCCAGTTCAGGCATCTTCGACAGCGGGGCTGAACCCTGCTGCAACGTCGACCCATCCCCGTACTGCGGATCGGAATACGAGCTCTGCGGCGTCGACTGCGTCACAGACGGAGACGATGGGGCCTCCGGCGCATTCGTGATCGACGAGTTACCCGCCGCCGCACCCTGATTCGAGGTGCGAACGTTCTCACCCTTATCGATCGACACCGCGTTACCGGGGTCGGTGATCCACGACGGCAACCCGAAGAAGTCGCCAATACCCTCAGCGAGTATTCCACCCGCATCCTGCCCCAACTCCTTGAGGCTCTTCATCTTCCCCGGCGTCTCCGATTGTGACGCCCCACCGACACCACTCGTGTTCGGCTGGCCCGCACCATTACTCGGATCGGATGTTGTGTCCGCTGCAGACTTGATCTTGTCTGCCGCGGCCTGCACCTCAGCGGCAGTCGCCGAATCCTTCAACACCACTGCACCGGCCGGGATCGTGTCACTGTCCGGCTTCGATGCACCCACCTGGGCGATCGCCTCAGACATGGATGCACCCTTATCCATCAACGCTTTCACGTCGTTGAGTTGCGTCCAGTTCAAGACCGCTTCGGGCTTGCCTGTCTCGTTCGTGACGATCGACTGGCCTGTGGGAACAAACCCACCCTGATCGCGGAACAGTCCGGCGATCGCACGACCAGGAGCCTTGAGAATGTGGGTGACGGTCGACGTGATCTTCTTCGCCGCCTCGTACGCCTTCTCGAGCTTGTCGCCCAGCTTGCCCGCCAGATCGAACGCCGTATCAACAGCTTTCGTCTTGGTTTCATCCAACGCCTTCGGCGGGATACCCAACCATTCAGGCGGTGGCGAACCAATGACCCGGCTCATGCCCTCCTTGACCGGGTTGAGCGCCTTGTCGACGATCTCGGTGATCTTCTTCTTGATGATGTTGAGCATGTCCGCGGTTGATGGACCACCGAATCCGCTCGTCACCAAACCCTCGGGCACTACGTTCGGGTCAACGGACTGCGGCGCATAGAACAGGTGGTCATGATCCATATGGTTCTGCGTCGGCGAACCACGATCCTCCATGCCCGACGAGCGACCATCGGGGTACCACATCTTCTGCTGCCAGATGGCCCAGTTCAGCGGGAACTTCTTGCTGTTGGCGATCGCGAAGTCCTTGACGCTGGTACCCGTCTTGGCGTCGTTGATCATGACGTCGAGAGCACGGCCCGATGAGTGTTCGTTGTAGCCGTCCGGAGGCCGATAGCCGCCGATGCTCGACACGCCCTTGGACCACAGTCGTGAAATGATGCGCCCCATGAGCTTTGCGATGTCCTGTAGGCCACCCTCACCGGGCATCGGAGCGAGTTTGTCGCCCGCCGACACTGCGCCACCATCGGCAAAGCGCGGGATGTTCCCACCATCCGACGTCGCAGCAGCCAGCCCGCCTGGAGTCCACGTGAACGGCTTCCCGGCGTCGACCATCTGACGCATCCGATACTGGGCACCCTGACCGCCAGATTTGCGAACGTCGTTGACGTCCCACACGTGCTCGTCCGGCATGAGGAGCGCGTGCACCGAGTCTTTGCCGCGTTTCGCCCCAGCAGCGAGAGGCACCGAGCCGCCTTCTGCGAACTTCACAGGAGCCAGCGGAGACATCTGCTTGAGGCCAGGAAGGAAACCGGCGATCGTGTTCCACGCCTTTAGCAGCCCGTTGTTCCACACGGTATTGATGACGAAGTTAATCGGCGTCGCGACAAATCCTTTCAGCTTGTCCCACGCCGTCCCGATACCCGACACGACAGTGCCGAAGAAATCCCACACCGACTGCAGCGCGCCCTTGATCGCATCAAACGCCGGCTTCACAACGTTGTCGACGACCCAGCGGATCGCGGTGCCGAGAGCGTTCCAGCCCGTCTTAATCCACGAGAAGATTTGCTGGATGCCGCCCCACATGAACTCGGCGCCAGCCTTGACCGCATTCCACGCAGGTTCGATCACTGCGCTCACCACTGTGCTGACGATGCTGCCGAGCAGATTCACCCCGGCCTTGAACCACTCAAAGATCGTCGAGATACCACTCCACATGAACTGTGCGGCAGCAGCAATCCCGTTAAAGGCCGGAGACACAACGTTGTTCCACAGCCACATCACAACCCCAGCGAGGACACGGATGACGCTCATCCACATGTTGAAGTAGCCCTGGATGATGCCCCACACGAAGCCGATCGCAGCTTGGATTCCGTTCCACGCGGGGAGGATGGCGTTCTGGTAGAGCCACATAGCTGCGGCACCAATCGCGGAGAACGCCGCCTTGAGTCCCGGCCACACCGTCCCCGAGAACCACCCCCACACCGCACCCACCGCAGCTTTGATGCCATTCCATGCGGCCTGCACGATGTTGCGGAAAGTTTCGGAGTGCTTGTAGGCGAGGACAATTCCGGCGACCAACGCAACAAGTGCTGCAATGATGATGCCTATGGGGTTTGCCGACATGGCGGCGTTGAGCACCCACTGCGCGCCAGCCCATGCCAGGGTCGCTACTCGAACCGCTTTCGATGCAATCCCATAGGCGACTGTGCGGATGGTCGCCGTTCCTGCGCCCGCAGAGGCGACCACCCATGCCGCAGCAGACTTCGCAGCATTGACTGTGGCGGCAACTCCTTGTGCCACCCATGACGCCACAACGCGCGCACCGGCCCCCACGGACGTCACGGCTGATCGTGTCGCGCCGGCAGCCGACATTGCCCATCCGGCCGCAACGCGGACGCCTTGTGCCGTGGCCGACGCACCCTGGGCAATCCAGCCACCGACAACGCGCCACGACTGCACCACCGACACCGCAGCCGACTTGATGGCCTCCACCCGGAGCATCACCCACGCGGCAGCATTCTTCGCCGCGCCCGCAATCGCCTGAGCGCCCGAAACGGTCCATGCAACACCGAGCCGCAGAAGCGACGGGAGCATGATGGTTCCGACGACACCCGCGAGGATCGCGAATGATGTCCGATGGCGGTCAATGAACCCGGTCGCCGCCGACACTGCACGTGCGACCGCGCCCACCGCAACGCTAATTGCCGGGAAGATGCGCTCAGCGAGCGGCGACACCGTGTCGAACAGCGGCGAGAACACAGCGGTGAGGAACTGGATCGCGACAACACCGTTCTCGCGAAGCCACGTCATGCCCTTGATGAACACATCGAAAAACCGGGTCGCCAACGGCTCGAGCGCGATGATCACGTTGTTCTTGAACAGACCCCACGTCTTCGCCCACGTGACAGTTGCACCCTCGGCGTCGAGGATCGAATCACCCTGCTTGGCAGCAGAATTAGTGAGCTGATCCATCGATACGGCACCCGATTTCACCGCGTTGACGAACTGCACGGCGCCGCGCGTGCCGAAAATTTTCGACGCGACGTTCACCGCGCCCGCCGTGTTGCCCTGCTTGATGAAACCCTGGATCTCCTTGGTGACGTCGGCGAACGCCTGCTTGGGCGACTGGCCCGCCTTGGCCACGTTCACCAAGCCCTTGCCGAACGTGGCGAGGACGGAGTTGGCATCCACGCCCGCCTTGTCGAGCGAACCGATCAGCGCGGCAGAGTCGGAGAGGTTGAACCCGAACTCCTGCAACGACGGTGCAGCCGACTTGGCGGCAGAGACGATCTCGTTCATCCCCATGCCGGTGTTGCGGGACACGCGGAAGATGTCGTCGAGAACCGACGACATGTCCTTGCCCTGCACCCCGAACGTCGCCATGGTGCCGGTCAGCGTCTTGATGTCGAGGTCTTGGCCGAGCGCCGCGCCCGCCTTGTTGACCTGCTTCGTGAGCGTCTCGAGCTCTTTGCCGGTCAACCCGGTGCGCTGATACAGCACCGACATGCGCTCAGCGATGGTCCCGATTGCGGCAGGCGAACCTTTCGCCACGTTCTTCACCGACTCGTTCAGCTTGTCGAGGGTTTGCCCCGACGCGCCCGTCGACAACTGGATCTTCGATCGCATCTGCTCGAACGACTCACCGATGTCCGCAACGAACTTCACCGCCGCCACTGCGGCAGTGCCGATAGCCGCGATCCCTGCGGCAGCGAGCGGTCCCGCAGATTTCATCAACGACATGCGGCTGCTTGACTTTTCGGCTGCATCGCCGAACGCCTGCATCGACTGGGTACCGCCACGCGCCGCGGTCGAGGCTTGCTCCTTGGCGCGGGCGAGGTTGCGATCGGCGGTTGCTGCGGCGTTCGAGCGGATCTCGGCATTGCGTTTGGCCGCGTTCACGCGTTCCTCGGCGGCGGCGAGACGCCCTGCATCGGTCACGCCCTTGCTTCGCAGCGCCTGCAATTGCGCCTCAGCGACCCTCACCTTGCCAGCGGCGTCAGCTTCCTTAGCTCGAGCCGCCGTGACCGCTGTGGTGGCCTTCTCGACCGCAGCTTTCGACTGCTCCACGCCAGACGCGATACCCTGACCGAGCTGGTTACCGGCCTTCTTGCCAGCCTCGGCCATCGGCCCGCCGAGCTGCTTCGACATCTCGCCCGAGACGCCCTGGAGGCTAGGGATGACCTGGAGTCAAAGGGTGGCGTAACCAATATTCGCCATCTCCTAACCACCTCCTTCGACCACGCGCCGGAGCGCACCGAATTGCATGTGTGATTCGTCCGAATGATCCCGATTGCCGGGTTAGTAGCTGTATGCTGCGGCGATGAAGAACCGCACACTTGCCGCAGTAGTCGCCTTCTGCGCGATCCTGAGCACGTCCGCTTGCGCTACTACGCAGGGTGACCCGAATGCACCAGTCGACACCGGAATCTTGGGTGTGAAGATGCCGCCCGGATCTCAGGAAATCTCCAGCAACACTTCCGAAGGAGTTGCGGCATATAAGGTTCCCGACCAACGGTTTGAAGAGGTATCCAAGTGGATCGCGGATCATCGACCGCCAGACACACTGAACAGCCTCCGTCTACAGTCCCCGCCGAGCTCGTCGGACGGGAGCCGGAATTGGTGTTGGAGCTCTTCTGGCTCGCCATCGGAAGTTCTCTTAATCTCCGCAAAACCTGGGAACCCCGTGACCACTCAGGTTCGCTACGAAGTCGGCGAGTACCACTGCTAGCCGTAGTGGCGCTGATACTGGCGGCGGTGCCTCCTCAACGCCTGCTCATGCTTCCGCTGCTGCTCCGGCGTACGTTGCTTCGCTCGCGCGGCAGGACGCGCCGGATGACGCTTCGGCGTAGCGCCACGCTTGTTGTTCTTGTTCGCCTGCAACTCCCACAAGTCCGCGAGCAAGTATTCACTCACGGTCCAGGGGCGTTTCCCGCCGTTGGCGTCAACCGCGAGCGAGGAGTCAGCCGGTAGTGCTTTGACCCGCACGTACAGCATCCGCCAGGTCAACAGAGGGCGACCCTGCTCATCCCGCCGCCACAGGTCCCGAAGGTCACGCCCATAGAAGCGATCCAGATCAGCCTCTACAAGCGCAGCCTTCGGGCCATGGATGAGTTTGAGCAGGCCCCTCAGTTTCCCGACGAGTCGAACCCGCCAGCCTTCGCGATCTTCTCGAACAGTTCGTTGATGTGCTTCATCCGATACCGCTTCGACGTGAGCAGGTCATACCCACTCTTGCCGCTGTCGGGGTCAGGTTCGAGAATGTACTCGAGCGCCGTCAACGCCTTGCCGTCCTCGAACGCCCGGGTCGCGCGCGCATCCCACTCGGCAGGATCGGACGGCACCCAATACGTTTCGCCGTCGTAGTCGACCGCGACGACCGTGATGCCGTTCGCCTCACGCTCCACCGGATGCTCATCCGACACCCGATGTGTGCGTGCAGCTTCACGCCGCTGAGCGCGATTCCCGGCACGCTTGGGACCCGGGTCGGGGATCTCGGTGCGTGGCTCGTTGTACTCGTCGGCAAAGTCGTCGGCGTCGTAGTCGTTGATGTCAATCTCGCGTGCGGTCATGTGCGGTTTTCTCCTTCATCTCCCGCCAGAGTGGTGCCGCGATAGCACCGAGAACTCGGGCGGAACTGTCACCTGAGACGCCCTCGTGTTGGAGTGCGTCTTGTACTTGTCGGATGCGTTGCGCGAACGCTTCGCAATCAGTTGCGGCTGAAACCTGTTGGCGGGATTCCTTGGCGGCGAGGGTGAGTGCTTTCGCCACCTGCGCCCGCTTGTGTGCGGGAACATCACCGTTCTCGTCAAGAACACCTAGCTGCTCACCAGCAGCGTGGATCTCCGCGTCCGTTGGAATCGTCGCCATGTCATCCCCTGTGCGGTTGTTGTGCGGTTTGAAGCCGCCCCGCCCGAGCACCGCACAAGAACTCGGGCGGGACGACACTCACAGGCTCAGTCGCCGTCCTCGGCGCTAGCCAGCTTGAACCCCTCCGGAGGCGTGAACTCCTCCTCGGGGACGACATCACCAGGCACGTCCACGAACTCCGCCGCGCCCTCGCCGACGATGTAGGCAGCCGACGCATCGTCGAACCGCGCCACATCACCCTTCACGCGAGAACCGCGATCCTCCGTGAACCGGACCGAAATCACGACGCTTCCTGCTTGATGAACAGTTCCTTCACGTCGTTCGGGAAGATCTTCGCTTCGAACTCGACCTCCGGCAGATCCGACTCATTCTCGGTCGCACCCGAATACTTCACCGACGCCGGCATGGTCGTGATGCGGCGCTTGATCTTGCCGTTACCGTCGCGGGTCTCGAAACCGAGATAGGCGTCGGCAGGACGCGACACCTTGACCGCGGTCGCCGTGTCGTTCTTCGACCGCAGGTATGCGACGGTCGGATTCTCTTCGAGGGTCGTGAACTTCCGCGTCATCTTGAAGTCCTTGTAGCCGACCTTGATGACGCCGTAACCCCACGCGGAGTGCTCGGTCTCATCCCACTCGGCGGACTCCTCGAAACCTGCGTCGCCGTTGAGAAGGCCGGCAGGCTTCCATGCGGTAGGCCACGCAGCATCCGCGTCGGTGGGCAGCGCCGTCGATAGCGCGCCGGTCAGATCGGAAGGCTTGAGGACATACACGTCGGCCTCAGCCCAAATGTTCACATTCTCGGGATTTCCAGCCATGAGAAAGAACCCCTCTCGGGTTGTTGGGTACGGAATTTGTGCGGCTGCCACCCACACGGGAGAGGGGTGGTGGAATCAGGCCCAGTTATAGGGCGACGGTGCGGACGCGTGTACGCACCGTGAAAGACGCCAAATCGGCGCCAGTTTTGGAATCGGTCGACTCGATCACCGATGACCCCGGAAGCACTTTTGCTATGCCGGTGATGGGAGTGCACAACACAAGCCCGAGAACATGGTTGGCAATTGACACATCCCGCCCCGTCGTCCACGTTGTGATGCGGATCGTTGGTGACGTGTTGACGGGCCACTGATTGAGCGCGGACCCGTCATCGAACACAACGAGCTCGGGGTCAGACCCCATTGCCCACGCAGGGTCGTGATTGAGCCGAACATGCAGGTTTGGAAACCTGCTAGCCAGGCGGGTTTTCAGCCACGACTTCATCAGCAGCGCAGCATCCTGTGGCTTTACTGCGGCAGTCGGCTGTGTCATTTCGCTTTAACTTCCAAGCCCACAGCAGTGGCGGCGCGCGTCAACGCACCTTCCTTGGCCTGCACTTCGGCGGGTACGGTGACTGATGCTGCACCACGGTCTGTGGTGTAGAAACGCACCTCGACGTCGTCACCGCACTGATCACCGACTTCCTGTGCAAGCCTGTTGACTTCGGTGACAAACTCGGTCTTTAGGATCTCGCCGATCCCCTTGCGGTCAGGTCGAAACGGTGATGCAGCCACTACCCCGCCCTCCGTGTTGCCTCAATGTCATACCCCGACATCTCAGGATCATCCGGATCGATGTATGGCTGAGGGTTACCGTCGACCTGGTATCGCTCGCCTCGAACGATCAGGACGGAGTCACGCGAGATTCCTTCAGTTATCGGCAAGAGAACACGAACAGCATCATCGGTGGCAGAGCGTCCCCGTTCCACCAACTCTTGTGATGTGAGGGGCTGCACCTGGCATCTTTTGACAGGGCCGATGCCTGTTCCGGACGTGACATTCCCGTCTTCGTCGCGGACAAAATCGCCTGTCACGATGACAGTTTCAGTACCGAGCATCCTGCACGATCCCGTCGAAAGAGAAGGAAGGGCGAGGGCGTGTCGGGATACCCAACTGCTCCTTGTGCCAATCTGTGAATACTAGTGATCCGCCTGGAGCGGCGAAGGTCCCTGACTTTGAACGTGGCCCCTCCCCTCGGCCGTAAGCCAAATGACCTGCGTATTTTCCAGTCTCCATCGCGTTACGTACAGCGTCGATAGACACGGAAATAGCGCCTGGATGATCATCTGCAATCGGCGCGTGATGGAATTTCTCGTACTGCTCACGAATCCATGCCGCTGCGGAATCGAGTAGTCGCTGCGCGTCGATTTCTTCCGCGTCAGAGAGGGGGCGCCATCCCGCAGCGAAATCGTCAACCGAAATGAACACCCCCTCCCCGCTCACGACAGAATCTCGATCAGTTCAGCCTTGGTTAGTTCTTCCGCCTCATCGGCGTTGAACTTCCCCGACTCGACCGCGTACTTCCGCCACTCGGCGACAGGGGCGGTCTGGCGAGGGCGCCCCGGCTTGCCGTCCGACACCGGCTCAGACACGGCAACATTGGGGTCGGCGGACACGATGGCGCCCGCCTTCAGTAGGCGTTGCACCTCACTGTCGGGGGGAGTGAACACGTCTCCACGCCGGCGGCGCACCCCATCCTTTCCGGTCCAGAGATGCGCTAGAAGGCGGTATTCCGACATCAGCGCAGTCCTGTGATCCAGCAAGCAGACTTCGGCTCATCGACACCGATCACGCGCGTATGGGTGAAATCCGCACGCCAGGTTTCTGTCGGACCACCATTGGGGCCGCCACCCTCCCCGTAGAGACCGGTGCCCTGCAAGGGGTCGGGATCGGCATAGAAGCCGGTGATGCCCCGCTGGCTGACGAGCGCCTTGTCGAGTGGCCAGAACGGCGACACGAGCACCGTCAGACCAAGGAACTTCTCCGGCAGCGCCCCCTTGAAGGCGACGTGCTCACCGGCGACATTGCCCTGGAAGAGTGCCTTGTAGTCGTCGCTCTTGAACCACGCCCGCAGATTCGACGGATGGATCGCGAGAGTGTCAGGGGTGAAGCCGAGAGGCTGGGACGGATCGCCATCGACGTACGTCGCGGTGCTCACGAGATCGATCGCGTCGATGACGTCGTTGACGGCCTTCGCCCCGGCGGTGTCCCATGCGGCACTAGCCGCGACCGTAGGCACGTCCGCGTCGTCGAGTGCCTCACGGAATGCCGTATCGTTGGCCCGAATGATGGTGTTGGATGCGCCATCGATTTGGTGCTTCACCTTGTCGATCTGGTTGTAGTCGCGCATGACTCGCGAGATACGCACGGCTGCACCAATCTTGAGGGCGCGGGCAACGTCCGGTTCACCCTCACCCAGGTCGAACACCGGGATCTCGCCGAACTCGGCGATGGGCTCAGGGCCACCATCGAGGAACATCGGCTTGGACTTCTGGAACTGGACCAGAAGACTTCCTGGATTTCCCGCATTGCGGAACAGGGTTTCGCCGACGATCTGATCTCGCACAAGGTCGATCACGCGAGTAGGGATGACCTTAGGGTCGCCCATCACCTGCTTCACGGTGATGCTCGGGCCATCGTTAATCGACACGATGACGGGTGTGTTGTCTGCCATTGGTCAGCCTCCCAGCCGGACGAGGACGATGTTGTCTGCGCCTCCGATTTTCTCGATGACGCGGCCGACGATCTGGGTGATCTTCGCCTCGGCCGGGGCCTTCTTCACCGCACCCGCGGTGTGGGCGACCACAAGGTCACCCGGGTTGGCGCTGTTGTTCGACTTCACCGGCACGGAGGCTGGCGCCGACGCGACGGTCACCTGATCGGTGCCGACATACAGCACGCCCGGTGCGGGATCGGTCTTCGGTGCGGCATCGGTGAGCGCGACGCCGAGGACCTTCTCAGAGTCGGCGGTCGCCGGTACCGCACTGCGTGGACCAGTACCCGGATGCACAACCTGGCCACCAACGATCGGCGCCTCGGCCGTGTGGGTAATCCGGCCCTTCTCGAACTTCACAACAATTCCGGCCATGATCAGCCCTCCAGTCCCTTGTATGCCGCAGAGTCGCGGACGTCGGATACGTCGGCCGGCTCAGTCGAGTGGCCCAGCTCGGACACGGGGACAGCCGAGTTCGGGGCCAGAGTGGCGAGCAGGTCACGCGCCTGATCAGCATTTGCCTCGAACGACTTACGCCACGACTCCTTGTGCGCCGGAGTGATACGGCCTTCCGAGATTGCCGCATTCAGCGTCTTCTCGATACCCGCCCGACGCTCGTTCTCCAGATGCTCCGCGAACCGGGCACTGTTGGCCTCGAGTGTCGCCAGACGACCCGCATCGACCGCCACAACACCCTGCGGAAGCTTCGTCGACGCCGCGGCAGGCTGACCGTCAGTCGGCGCACCGTCATCGGCAGGCTTATCCTTCACGGCCTTCGCGATGTCATCGATCGTGGCGTCCTCGGCCAGGCCCAACGCCTCACGCAAGGTCGGCAGTTGATCACCAATCGCCTTCGCAGCATCGGTGATCGCACTCAGATCGGCGTCGTCCGCAAGCCCGAGAGCAGTGCGGAGTGCCGCCAGTTGCTCGTTCGTGATTTCCACGCCCGAACCTCCTTCGGTGGTTACCCCATCCGCTCCCGCGGTGGGCTTGGACGTACCGACCGGACGGCCGGGACGTGATTCGGCGCGCGACGCGAACCGAACAATTGGTGCGGCTGCCGCCACCTGGTCACCGTCCGCAGACGGATTAGGGGCGGGAGATTCATCGATGTATTCGACCTTCACTTTCGCCGGTTCCCCGAAAGTCACCTCGGTATCAGTGACCACATATGGGACCTTCAGCAAAGAGTCGTCGGCATCGTTCTGGACGATGAGTTGTGGCGGGTCGATAAGCATTTCCCGAATCCACAAGTTGTAGTTGTTCGCGGCGGGACCGTTGTAGTACGCAGAACGCACCTGATCAACAGTTACCGACGCCAATGCAGTAGCAGCCATTGGCTTCTCCTTATCTGGTGCCTTCGCGTACAAGTCATAGAGACTTTGCAGAGTGCCAATCCCAGGACGCACAACCCCGAGTAGCGCCATCGAATGCAGCACAAACGGGTGAGTATGCCCAAGCTGGCATGTGTAGTTGTGCTCCCACTCCCCCGACCTGTCGGGGTAAGCCGACGAAATAACTGCATGCCCCTCCCCGTCTGCCGATGCCAGCCATGCGGGTACGCCAACGAAATCCCCCACGAGAGTCTGTCCATCTGCCGACATCGCAAGGTTGTCTATCAACCCCAAGGCAGGGTCGCCAGGTCCGTCCGAGTGCCCAAGTTTCAGCACCGGGCGCCGCACAGCAGGACAATCAAGAGCCGACACGGCAGACGCAAAATCCTCAGCAGTGGGATGCCAGCCAGCAATATTGCTGATGTCCCAGGTGCCCACAGACCCGAGCTCTACACGCGGGATTGTCGCCAACACCGGAGTGGCCGGAACGTCTACCACAACGCCCCCTGCTCCACTGAATTGGGTGATGTGCGGCGAGATTTCGACGCCGCAACAGGAGCCAACCCCGGAGCCTGCGGTACCGCCGCAGGTGAACCCTCAGGCTTTGCGGGGAAACCCAACTGCTGCCGAACCGTCTGCTCATCCATAATCGTCGGAGACAACAAGCCTGCCTCCACCAGCATTTTCAGAGCCGCAGCGGTCGCATCCTGTCGAGATCCGATCTCGTCGAACACGATCCGCGGCGCAGGTTCATCAACACCGAAGTTGATGTCCACGAGGTCTTCGACGATGTGGGCGGTCGCAGTGTCACGAATCGACTCGGCGAACGTCTGCACCGACTGCACAAACGTGTCCGCCTGCACCGACGCCAACGCATACGACCCGCCACCCGACAGGTTGAGGAAGTGCGCCAACCCCGCAATCGCAATCATGTTGTCGTGATAGGCAATAGCCGCTTGAATGTCGGGGAGGTTGCCCTGCACACCCAACAGACTCATCTTCGCGCCCGGAGGCAGAGCACCACCAGAATTACTTCCACCCGTATACGACTGCATCATGCGGGCCAGGTAGTCCACATCATCCTGTGTTGCACCCTCGGGAGACTCCGCGATCGGCACACCCATGCCGTTACGGCGAATCGCCACCGCCTGATAGCGAATCAACTCATCCTTGAGTAGCCAATGCTTGAACGACGGACGCAGCAACGAATTACCGATCCACTGCCCCGGCTCCATGTCGCGCGTATACACCACAAGGCGACCGATCGGGATACGCAGCGGAGACACCCCGTACAGCACCTTGCCGGTCGACGCGGGAGCCATCTGCTCAATCGACATCAACCCACCATCGAGCGCCACATTCCACGCCGAGATCGTGCGCTGCGGACGAGGCGCCAGCTTATGCAGATGCACCCAACCATCACCGTCATCGCGATACACCTGTTCGAACACACTGTGTCCTTGCACAAGATTCGTGAGAGCCCACCCGAGATGCTGCGTCCACGAAAACTTTCCCTTCGTGCGCGCTGGCTGCGGCAAATCATCGCCACCCTGAATCGGCAACCCGAGATCACGGGCGCAAAACTCCACCACCTCATCACGAGCACCAGCAGCCTCAATACGCCACGGAGTACGCCGAATCGGCAAAGTGATCGCCGCATACAACGACGACACACGCGAATCCTCACGCATCATCCGCGAGTACGTCTGCACCGACGCCGGCCACTGCAAATCCGGAACCCGCTCAAACATCTCCCACTGAGAGAACGTGCCATCCGGCACCATGCTCGACACGTAGCCCTTCTCAGAGAACGCAGGCTTCGGCGCCTTCACCGCAACTTGCTTCACCACAGCCCACCTCCTCTCAGAACGCAGCCGTCAACACATCAACATCAGCCGAAACACTCTCCGGCACAGGCATCGGCGGACGAACCATCGGACCCGCCACATCAAGACCAAACGTGAGCAAACCCCACCGGGCCAACGTCACCGCCACCAGCGGAGCCACCGACCCCTCAGTGCGGTCCCACGCAAAATCGCCCTGCGGCATGATCCGCTTCGTCGCATCAGCAACCGCATCCGACAACACCCCCTGCCCCGAATGCGACAACTGACCATCACCCGCATCATCAAGGAACCCCTGACACGCGACAGCCATCTGCGGAGCACCCGTCAACTCCGGCTCGATGCCATCCTCAGCAAGCAACGGAACCACCGCCGCAGCAGCAGACTTCCGATCAATCACCAACACGCACGGGTCCCACGCCGCAACAACCTTCGACACATACGCGGCAGCACCACGCAACGTCGCCGACCGGCAGTAACCGATCTCCACATGCACACGAGAATCAGCAGTGTGCTGAGCCGCAGCCAGCACCCACACCGACCCATCAGGACTACGATCGAGAGCCAGGCCGATCGAACCCACCAGCGCCGGAAACTGATTCGTCATCGCATTCCACGCCTCCGGATCGATGACCGGACTATGGTTAAGGCCCTCGCGCGGCCACTTCCCCGCCGACAGCCGCTCGATCTCCCACTTCTCGATGTCCTTACGGAATGCTGCACATTCATCCTCGATGTACTGCTCGGAGATGAGGAGCCCGAGAGATGGGTTCGCGTATGCCCAGTTCTCTCGATTCTGGCGCCATTCCGCCCGCGCAACAGGATCATCCGGTGGGTCAGGTGCCGACCACTCCATCCAAATGAGCGCCGGGTCATCACCAGCAAGCGCCCGAGCTCGCAGCGACGCCCACTTTCCGCAGTACTCGTGGACATCTGCATCAGCCGCCGACCCGAGATACCAGATTTGCGGGTTCTTCGCCGTCGTCAGCAATGGCATGATCGCCGCCTGGGACGCAGGCGACCAGATCATGGCCTCATCGATGACTAGTCGATCCACCGAGAAGCCACGACCGCCCGATTTGGTTCGAGTGCGGAACCTGATGATCGAACCGTTCCGCAGTTTGATCATCTCTTTGCCGTTGCCGTGCCGAACCTGGAGAATCTCGTTCTCCAGTAACGGATGCGAACGGATTAGCGCCTCGAGCTTGTCCATCGACTCCATTGCCGTCTGGAACTCGTGCGCTGTATGCAAAATGCTGACACCCGGCTCGGTGATCATCCAGCCAAGCTCGACAACCTCGATGCAGCCGTTCTTCCCGTTCTGCCGAGATACCTCGACGCCGACCTCAAACGCCGCCCAGGACCCCGAAGGTTGCTTCGCCATCCCCTTACGGACGGCGTACTGCTGCCACTTAAGGGAATCCCTGCCAGCCACATCGGCTAGATCCAGCGCATCCAGCCCCGCCGAGAAGTCCGCGGCGCGTGGAGTGATCCACTCAACCCGAGGAGTCTGCTTGCCGAGCAGCCCTGCGGGCTTCGAGCTCGTCGGCAATCGAACCTCCCACCGCTGGTGCCGCACCCTCCGCGAGTTGCGACAGAATCTGCCGAAGTGACGCCGCAGTCTGGCGTGCCTCCGACGCAGCCGAATCGATCTTCAGTTCGTAGTCCTCGGTCATCAGCCTGTGCGTCAACCGAACCCAGGTATCAATATCGCCACTCAGCAACTCATCGAGCCTGTCGAGCCGATCAGCTAGCCTCGCCGCCTCTCCCGCGAGCACACATCGCTCCACCGATTCCGAATTCGACGTAAGCGCGTCCCATAACGCCGAACCCCGCGCCTGCAACCCCCCAGGTCGCAATAAGTCCCGGTCAAACGCCATAACCTCCACCTCTTCCTAGGGCATTTCCACCGGGGGAGAGAAAAACCTGACCACCTCGGAGTCAGCAACTACAGGGGGGTTCAGATATTTGAGGGGGGTGGGGTGCGGGTCACGCGCGGCTTGGTGATGACTGTGATTTTCCGGTGCATGGGTTCTCCTCAGGTTCGGGGGTTCTTCTTTGTGGGTAGGTCAGGGCCAATCCATGGCTCGATGACCGAGCGACCCCAATGTCGGGGGTATAGCTGATGAGCTCCCGGTTACCGCGGGCCGCAAGTGGTCCCTAGATCCGTCTTGCCTCTGCCTATTGCAAACTGAATGCAGTAGTCGGTCGGCTCGTGTTCCGCCTTGGGAGCGGGAGAGGGTGTGGTCGGCTTCGAGTGGTGTGGTGTCCCAGTTGCGTTCGGGTTGTTTGAACATTGGGCGTCCGCACCACCAGCAGGGTGTTCCGTCTGTGTGTTGTGTGAGGAGTTGGGCGCGTGTGCGTTGGTGTTGCCAGCCGAGTCCGCGTGCGGTGGTCTTAGTGGCTCTTGCCATGTGCCGAGGTTTCCTCTGCTGCTACTGCATTCGCCCATGCTGCTTCTCGTATGGCTGCTACTTCGAGGCGCTTGGTGATGCTTGTGATGGTGCGGGCTGTGAGGTAGATGGGTGTGATGAGTGCCCATGCGAGGAGTTGCATCGCTCTACCTCCGAAGTTGTGCGCGGTGTTGTGCAGCGTTGCCTGGCGAGTGTGGCTGCTCGGAGTGCGCGCCCCTCCGATTCCCCTGCGTGCCTTGAGGCGTATGAGGGGAAGTGTGGATACGAAACATCCCCGGCACCTGCTGGTGTCCGGGGATGATGGTCGCTCAAGCGGTAGCGTATCACGATAGTTGCTGAGCCTTGTCAACCTTCGGCAGTCGAGCGCGTTTCTCTCTCGCCTTCTTATGTGCAGACAGCACATCGCCGAGGTAGTACCACCACTTGCCCACTGGCTCACCAGTCTTCTCGTCCACGTTGCGGTGACCCTCGAGGTATTCATGTCGGCGCAGGTAGTCCACCCTGTCTCGGTTCAGTCCTTTGGCCTGATCACCCAGCTTGTGTGCCATTCGCTCTACTGCTGCAGCATCCACCTCGAAGCGATTGGCTCGGGCGACCATCTCGTCCTCACGATCCTTGGGGATTCGATACTCCTGCTCGCTCCACGACAGTGAACGCTCACACCGAGTGATGATGGTGCACAGATCGTTGAATGATTCGACGCCCGACTCGATGAGTTGCAGACCAAATCGATTCGCGTGCAGCCACTTGCCGATGCCTGAGATACTTTGCCCGCCGTCGTAGTCCAGGCCACGTTGCTCACACAGGTCACGCACCACGGCGACAAGAGTGTCACGCAGGTCGTCGATGAGCGATTGCATCTCGATCGAGTAGGGCGGCTTCGATCTCGGCACGGCTCTGCGAACAGGAGCACCACGTCTCACGCCTGTGACTGCCACCGCGAGTTCCGCTTCGATGCCCGGCAACTTGGCGAGCTCGTTTGCGAGGTGGTCGATCTCAGCCCGCGTGAGGTAGGGATCACTCATGGCATCTCCTCGAATTCGAGTGTGATCGGAGCGAGGTCGACGAATGCCCGTACCCGCTCCCAACGATCCGAGTCGGTCAGGGTGCCGTCGTGGAGGGCGTCAGTGAGGGGTGTACTCATGCGTGGTTGCTCCTGCTCTTGAATCGCGGCTCAATCCGATAGTGGTCACACAAGTCGAGCGCCACATGCTGACCCAGATCGCGGTGCCGGGGTTGGCCGTGCATCCAACGGTGGATGCTCGTGGTGATGAAGTCGTGGAGTGTTTGCTGCGGCGTGTGCGTGGTCGTCATGACGCGGCCTCGTCGGGGCCATTCCATGAACCGGGCATCGACCATCCCGGCCATTTCCGGTCCGCTGTCACCATTCCGATGTCGGCGGGGTTGAGGCAGTTTCCGCCGCGTCGGTGTCGGTCGAATCCGCCTGCGCTGGTGAATGTGTGGTGGCAGGCGGCGCAGTGTGCGGCGGCGAGTCCGGACCATTGCGCGTCGCAGCATCCGGTCGTGATTGGCGGGTTTTCGCGCTTTGGCGTCTCTGTGGGCATTTGACGGCCTTTCGGGGTGTGGGGGTCACTCGGATACGGGGCACAGGGTTTTAGTTCGCTGGTGGACTCTCCGTGGAGCGGGAATCGGTATCGGCAATCGTGATCTCGATGCGCGGATCGTCTCTGTCGATGACGACTGCTGTGGTGGAACTCGTCACGAACTTGTGGGAGTCGTCCTCGAGGACGCCGGATTTCACCAACGCATCGAGCACGGCCTTCTTCGTGAAGTCCAGGGCGTCGCTGTCTCGGCGTCGGGCGTCGGGCGCGAACCAGGTGACCGAAACGGTTTGCGGGATTGTCCGTGGCGCAATGGGTGCGAGTGCGAGGGCGTTGCGGACGAGCAGTTCGGTTTCGTTCTTGGCGCGGTAGGCGATTCGCCAATGCCGCGACCGTGCCTGGTTCGTCGTCAGCAGTGGGCGCGGGATCGGCAGGGTGATCGTGTGACTCATGCGGCACCGCCTTTGAAGAGTCTCGCAATGTTGTCGGGCATCATCCCGCGATCTGCAGCGTCCTGTCCGTTGGTGGATAGCGCGTTGTATGCGGCGTCGCCGTATGCCGGTCCTGCGTAGCTGTCTCCTCGTGGCATCGCTTTGAGCCATGCTGTGATCCGCTCGTCTGCCTGGCGTCTGTTGAACTCCGTCCACTGATTCGCCATCGCTGATGGTGGCGTTTCGGAAGTCATGTGGATGTACAGGTCTTTGAGGATGGTGATCTGTTTTCCTGTCGCAGGCTTTTCGGGTTCGGTCGTGAATGTGAATCCTGCGTTCTCGCTCGACGCGTCGAGCCTTAGAGCTTCTTCGTGGTTCGAGTTCGGTGGAGCTAGTTCATTGGTTCTTGTTGTTGGTTCTTGTTCGGGGTCGTCTCCCGACCTAGGGTGGGTCGTCTCTCGGCCTAGCCCTAGGTCGTCTCCCGACCCACCTAGGTCGTCTCCCGACCCACCTAGGTCGTCTCCCGACCCACCCTCCGGGCCACTCGGGAACCTCGAAAACAGGCACACTTCGTACACGTTCGGCTTCCGTGGCTCAGAGAAAACAACACGAACAACGCCCTTCTCGACGAGGCTCTTGATCGCCAATTTCGCTGTCGACTTCGCCACCCTCGCCTCCTTGGCAACGGTCGAGTGTGACGGCCAGCAACGGCCTGAGTGATGGTCTCTATGCCGCAGCAAGGCGATGTAGACCGTCAACTCGTTCTGCGTAAGGCGACCGCTGTCGATGAGCTCGTATGGAAGTCGCACGAATCCCCCGTCACCCATCAGACGGTTCGTCAGCAGCCGGGACGATGAGCTCGATGATCGCCGCAGCCAGATCCGCAGGCGGCTCGCAGGCGAGAACCAGCACCTCAGCCAGCAGATCAGCACATCCGAAGAGCTCATCACCGTATTCTCTGGACAGTGATCTCAGTGAGGCGTACTCATCCATGATCTGAACGATTGTTCGAGGGCTACGATCAGGCATAGCCACTCCCTTCTGTTCTAGGCAGAACGGTTTGGTCAGACCCCGGTTGAGTGTGTCCAGCACTCGCCGGGGTCGTCTCCATCCTACCCTCTGTCCTGCTGTTTTCTGTTTGCGCCGCAATGGTTTTCGCCCCCCTCGCGCAGTCGCAGCACACGCGCCCCCATGCGTTCATGGCGCGCTCACAGTGGGGGCAGCGGGGTCCGGTCCACGTCACGAGGCATCACCGTCCGTGAGTGTGTGGTCGTCGAGATGGCAGCAGTACCCACACCAGCAGCCGTCCTGGAAGTCATGGCAAGAACAGGTACATTCGGGTTCGATGCGGCCCACTACTTTGGCGAGGTCGCTCATCATGAGGCCTCGGTGAGATCGAACAGTGTCGGCATGTCATTGCGGCGTTCCTCGGCTTCGAGGTACTTCACCGAGTCGAGCCAGTACCCCGCGTTTAGCTCGACGCCACGGCCCCGGCGACCGGCCCTGAGTGCGCGCATGGGGACAGTTCCCAAGCCACAGAATGGGTCGAATACCAACTCTCCAGGGTTGGAGAATCGCTCGATAAGTCGGTCGACGATGTCATATTGGAGCGGGCAAATGTGTTGCTCCACGTTGCGTTTCGACTGCTCACCGTTCAACGTGAGCATCCGGTTCACGTCATGCCACACATCATCCCGCCAGCTCGCCGGAGCCAGGCTCATGAACGTGGCAGGCAGAGCGCCACGGCCGTCGAGTTCCTCGCCGATCTTCACGTGCGACTCGTAGTCGTACACCTGGCGCATGGTCTGCTCAGTGAACAGCTTCGACAACTGCTCCGGACCAAGGTCCGACAACTCCTCAGTGGTGAGATTCCGGTCCCCACTGGATCGCCAGAAGGCGTGCGCGTCAACCTGCCATCTCGCGCGGGTGTAGATGCTTTTGTCTTTCGCGATCGGGAGGTCGGCGTAACCCTTCTCCCGATTCGTTTGCGGCTTGTGGAACAGTAGGACGTATTCCGGTGATCCGACACCCATCTTCGAGCCGTCCTTGCACTGCTCGGACCAGCCCAGCCGATATGTCTGGTTGTTCTCTCGCACGACGTCGGTGACGACAGTGATCATCCCCATGTAGTCGAATCCGTGCTTCTGGCCGTGGTGGATCGCCTCGGCGTGGAATGGTGCGACAGTGGGGATTCCGGCGCCGGTGACCGCTCCGAACAGGATTCGATCCTTGACGTGGCAGGCGTAGATGCGTCCGGGGGTGAGGATCTTCAGCAGGTTTGGGGTGAGGTAATCCATCTGCGCCCAGAAGTGATCATTGTTGTCGGTGTAGCCGAGGTCTTCGACGGTGTTGGAATAGCTGTAGTGATTGCCGAACGGAATTGATGTGACGATCAGATCGACTGAGTTCTCTTCCATTGCAGCGGTTTCGGGTATGCAGTCATTATTAGCCAGTAGCCATCCTTCACCGGATGCTTCCGATCTGGTGACGCCGATGGACCGCTTCAGCGCGTCGGCGATCGACGTGTTCGATAGGCCGTGTTCGGTGATGACTCGTGTCATGTTGTCGGTCAACTCCTTATGTAGATGCCACTTCGTGAGCAGGGTGGACTTCACTTCGCGTTCGGAGTCGGCGTAGATGATCGTGATACGGCAGCGGCGTGTCTGGCCGAACCGCTGCACTCGGTGCACGCTCTGAATGAAGTCGTGGAACTTGTGGGTGATGCCCACATAGAATGCGGTGTTGCACTGCTGGAGGTTCACTCCGACGCCGAGCATCACGGGTTTTCCGATGAGTACCTTCGTCTTTCGGGCGCGCCACTCTTCGAGGCGGCGTTCGGACTCGTCGGGATCGAGTGACCCGTGGATCGAGGAGTAGCTAAACCCCAGGCGACGCATCGCCTTCTCGATCGCGTCCTGCTCGGCGTTGAGATCGCACCAGATGATCACCTGGTCCCCGCCGGTCACCGCGTCATGCTGTGAGACCATCCCGCACAGTTTCGCCACTCTCTGCTCTATGGTGTCGCGCTTCTCTTTGGCTGCGTCGACCATTGACAGTGCGGCGCCCTTGAACAGGGGTGCCGCGCCGTCGCGATCGAACTTCACTGAGGTGTGATCGGCGTCGACCTCGGCCCATACCACGTCCAGCTCGGGCAGGTCGTATCCAGTGGCGTCGCACCCAATGTCGGCCGGGGATTGTAGGAACACCGACCACGAGTTGAGCCACAGCCAGAACGTCTTTTCGTGGTGGGGATGCAGGGTGAGGTTGTTGGCTTTTGTGCTGTCGCGCTTGAAGAATCGCGTGAGAGCCGATCCTGTGTCCATGATGCCGAGATACCCGGCGTAATGGATCAGTTCCTTGTACCGGTTCGGTGATGGTGTGGCCGTGGCGACAAAACGATACTGCACATCGGAGAACAGTGGGAGGAACGTCTGGTATGTCTTCGACCCGTATGAGCGCAGGATCGCGGCCTCATCGAGGCTCACCGCCACGAACTGCGACGGGTCCAGTTTCCCATCCCGAATACTCTCGTAGTTGGTGACGTAGATGCCCTGGCCGTCAACTTCTGAATTGCGCCGAATGAACCGTGTCTGGACGCCGAGCCTCCTTGCGTCGTGGGCGAACTCGGTGCGCACGCCCAGCGGGCAGACGATGAGTGCCATACCGCCTTCGCGCTTGAGGATCTGTCGGAGGATCTCCAGTTGCATGATTGACTTGCCGAGTCCGAACGCGGCGAAGATCGCGCGTCGTCCGCCGCGTACCGCCCATTGGACTATCCGACGTTGGTGGTCGAATAGTGCGGGGTGCACGTCGTCAAGGTCGATCTCGAACCCGGTGCGGCTGTCGAAATCGACCTTCGCTGCCAAGAACTGCCCGTAGTCGCTCGTCACGCCGTTCTCCGTTTCTGCTGATTCGCCGCGTCGTTGCATGCGCGGCACACGAGCGTTCCTTGGCGGCGGTGCATGCTGTAGCCCGCGGCGGTGCCGCACTGTGGGTACGGGCCGCGGTCGGGGATCATGTCCATGTTGTCGAGGTGTTGTCGGACAGCTTTCGCGCTACAGCCGAGGCGATCCGCGATGTCGCTGAGACACATACCTTCCCAGGCGAGTTGCCCAGCCTGGTATTCGCGACGTGCGAGTGCGTAGGTGCTGTCGTGGAGGACGCCGGCGATGGTCATGACGCGGCCTGCTGAATACTCGCCATGATCTGCCGGCCGATGAACTCGGTGTAGGCGGGTGGAATGGCTTCGGCGATTTCTTCTCGGTTGTCGGTCCAGTCGATTCCCATTGCGGCCTGCCACTCATCAATGGAGCCTTTGCCGCCGCCGTCTCCGTACACCGCGACGTAAGGCCCGTCGTGGTACTTGCCGTGCCGCCACCCCCGGACGCGCCCGCGGTGGGATTTGTGGTGCGGCTGCACCGCGGTGAAGTTCGATACCTCGAAGTACCTATGCCGAATCACGCCGAGCGAGAACATCTCCCCACACAGGGTGAGGTCGCGGCGAAGGTCGGAGCCCTGCACGTTCTCGATGATGGTTGGCACACGGTAGTAGGCCAATAGGGCGCGGGTGTGTGGGATGAGCTGGGTGTACTCGCGGCCGGCGTTGGTGCCTTTCGTGAGGGTGCAGGATGCTTGGCAGGGTGGCGATGCATGGATTGCGTTGTAGTGCAATCCATTACCGACCAGATAGTCGAGCGCGTCTGCTTCGTGGAACTCGAACGGGTAGTTGGGTTGTGGGTTGTTGTCGACGCCGATGACGTCGAATCCTGCTCGGTGGTAGCCCATTGCTGCACCGCCTGCGCCGCAGAACAGGTCGAGTAGGCGTGGTCTCACATCGGTCTCCCGTTGTCGGATGTGCCGCAGTGGCGGCAGTGTCGGTAGGTGAGGGTGGACCAGCCGTAGTCGCGGATCATCGCTCACACTCGCCGTGTCTTCGAGGTCTCGGAGTTCGCTCACCCCTCACCCCCGGCGTCGAGGATGCGGGCAAGACCTGCGTCTGCGTAGTCGTTTGCGCGCTCCCGCACCCGCCGCAATGTCTCGGCCTGCCGGTCGATGGTGGCGCGGAGGTCACTCACGTCATTGTTGAGTTCGCCGATCACATCGGATTGCGCGAAGATCATCTGATCGCCGTAGCGATTGCTGGCCTCGAACCGCTCAATGGTGGCCTGCTGCTGCTCGATCACGGCCAGGAGGGCTTCGAGCATTCCGCTCAGCTTGTCGGGGTCAACGGGGACGAGAGGCTTTGCAGTGGACTTGATCTGGACCGTGATGACGTCTCCGGAAGTGAGGGCATCCCGGTACTCCCGTGCTTCGCGGATGGTGGTGTCGTGGTCGGTCATGACTCCACCGCCTCGTACGTCGCGGCGAACTCTTCGCGAGTAAGCACGCTCACGTTGTCGTTATCAACGATGAACCAGCTCCCGGCGTCCACACGTACAGAGCTACCGCCGAGGCCATAGACGGATAGGAATGCGGGTGCTGTGTCGAGGACGTCTCCGCGCGACCTGTCCTGCTCCGTCCCTCGACGCCGGTGGTGCTCGTAGCCTCGCGGGACTGGCCACACAACCGCACGCCCGTTCAGCCACCGAGCAATGGGCTCGGCTGAGTGGAACTTGCCGTCCCACTGCATCGCCTCAATCTCTATGGGCTTCTTGCGGTACTTCTTCGGTTCGGTCATGGTGTGCTCCTGTCGAGGATTGCGGTGAGGGCGTGGACGACGCCCTTCACGGAGAGGAGGGGTCCGATGCCTGTCGGGTCGTCCTGGTTTTGGCCGCTGTCGAGGTAGGCGCGGTATTCGTCGCGTAGCTCCCGCACTTCGGCGAGGATGGCTTGCGCGGCGTCACGCTCGGCGAATGCTTCGTCGGCGTGACGGACCGCCTCCTGCCAGCGGGACTTCCAATCGTCACGTCGTTGGTCGGCGTCCTCGATGTCGAACTGAGCCGCCTCGGCTTTGCGCGCCATCTTGCCTGCGTAGCCTCGTGTGGCTTCGAGTTCATCGCGCCCGCTGTCCATCTCGGCCAGCACCCGGCGTGCGAGGTCGACAGGTATCAATTCAGATTCGTATCCCTGATCGGCCCAAGAGCCGCCTTCCACCCACCGCTGCAACTCATCTCGTGCGGTCACAGGTCACCACCCTCGGGGGCGTAGAGGACCGTCACGGGGAGTGGTGGCTCGATCTGCGGGTCACTATCACCCGGATACAACCATCTGTAGTCACACTCGGTTTCATCGAGGTACTTCTCATATACGAAAGCCTCTGGGTAAGGACCGTTTTCGCGGACCACGGCCCCGGCAGGAAGAGCGTTCACCTCGGCTTGCGTCTCGATGACGCGGGGAGTCAGCCGTCGTCGTACGGCGTCAACGATCTCGTCGGTAGGCACGTACAAGACGTCGGTCAGCTCATCCATAACGTCGCGGAGCCGCTTCACCTCGGCACTCAGGGATGCGACGACGCATCGCTGCGCCCGCAACTGGCGCACGATGTCCCTGACATCGGTTGCGGCACCAGCGAAATCGGCCACCATTTGCAGGTCGCCTTCCAACCGCTTCACCTCGGCCAGGAGGTCCGCTACGAGTTGCGGTGCAGCAGCAATGAACTCGGCGTCAGCCTTGTCCGGGTGAAGTAGCGCGGCACAGCGGACTATCTCGCGCGCATCGGAGAGGTCATCTTCCGAGCCGCCAGCAATGAGCCGCTGCCGGAGTTCATTCGTCCACCACCACGGACCCGGCGTGATCCCGGCCAGTAGCCGTTCCGCCCGCTCCACAATGTCACTCATCGGATCGCCTCAGCCAGTGCCCGCAATTCCCCATCTGACACGTGCCGATGTTCCGTGCGCCCGGTAAGCCTGTCGTATTCGTCGATGAGTCTGGAGAGCAAATCGACAAGATCAGCGCCGGCGTTGGCGGCGTAGGCGGAGTCGGCGGCGTTGGCGGCGGCGGCGGCGGCGTTGTCGTCGGCGCAGGCGGCGTAGGCGGAGTCGGCGGCGTTGGCGGCGTTGGCGGCGGCGCAGGCTGCTGCGGCGCAGGCGGCGTAGGCGGAGTCGGCGGCGTTGGCGGCGGAGTAGGCGGCAGCGGCGTCGGCGGCGTCGGCGGCGTTGGCGGCGGTGTAGGCGGCGTAGGCGGCGACGCCACATTCCTCCGCCGAAACCGTCCCCTCACACCAGCCCTCAGCAGCTACAATCGCGGCCTCACACACCACACGATCCTCACCCGTAAAAGCCAGAACCTCCCGTGCAGCCCACACCGCCAAACGCACAGACAACACGTGCCTTTCAGGCCCCGAGGTGGCAGTACCGCCGGTACCAAACAACCGGCCAATCAATGGCACCAAACGATGCCGCTCACAATCAGGCAGTCGATCATTCACACGCCGTGCCATCGCAGCCAACGCGGGATGAGTACAGGCAGGCGAATCCGACCAGGCCTCACCCGCAAGCAAAGACACATACTCCATCACGCAGGCTTCACCTGATCCGGGGTTATGCGCTCCGGATGAAAGGGTGGGCAAAAACTCTGGGATCATGCTGTCACTCATCGGTTCTCCAATTCATAGGTGGTATCGTGATGGTCATGCCGTTCCTTCCAGAAAAGGGGCGAACCCGCCCTCGTTAGTCAGCAGCAGCCACACCCGGCTGCGATACAACACAGGGACATTCACCGGAGACGCGTGCTGCGACACCAACCACCCATTCCGGCGCGCCACACCCCGCTCCGACACCTCAAGATGCCGATGACACGCATCGCAAATATGCAAAGCAGACGACGGCTCATTCGTGTCCACCCGCCGCGTCCCACCAATCCCGCGAGGCCGACGATGATGCATCACCTGCGCCATACCCGTACACACCACCGGGATCAGCAATTCACACACACCACCCGACCGTTCAGCCACCAGATCGCGCACAACCTTCGAAAACCCTGTGGCTCTCACAACGCCTCCAACACTTCCTGAGACTGCCTGTACGCCACACAGTTCGGGCAATCGACCAGCACGCCAGTACGGTTCGCCCAATCCATGCGCACCATCTGCCCGGTACCCAAGCCGCACGCACACACAGGACACATCACGACCTCCCCGCAACGCTGTACATCGACATCACAGATTTGTTGACCGATTGCATTGCGCGAAGCTGCTCCATCAGAGCTTTCGACTGCCGATCCGCGTACCGGAATGCTGCATCCTTCTCATCCCGTGTTGACCGCAGTTCTCCCGTCTCAATCTCGGCGGCATACTTCTTCTCGTGCGCTGGCCCCTGGTGCGCCATGTAGGCTTGCGCGAACGCCCGGTCATACATGCGGTCGGCGTCGAGATATGCGGCGTACGCATTCGACACGACCGCAACTCCTTTCGCGATACGGTTCGCGATCTCGGAGATGCTGTTCTCTACATCGACAGGGTTCAGTGGCTCACTCATCCGAACCGCCCAGGATCGCTGCGCCTTCCGATGAGACCCGTTCGGTGAGGGCGTTGATCTTCGCCACATCAACGCATTCGGAGATGTTCAACCCCGGCCCCTTCACGGACATGGCCCAGGTTGCGAACTTCCCAATGTCCATGCCGTTCGCCTCGACGGCGGCTGCGAGATTCATCTTCGCCGCGTGCAGCGGTGAGACCCGCTCGTGCACTTGGGAGTCGGGGTCGGGCTCATCGGTGGGGACCGTCAATGCTTGCAGGAGGAACGTCCGATAGGCGACGCTCTCGGCCTTGCTGACCGCCTTATCGCCTGCGTCTGCTGCCTGCCCGTACGCGGAACCAGCGAAACTGTCACCCGCAGGCCCGAACACGGTGTACGTCATGCGCACAATCACGCCCTGCATCTGCCCGCCCTTAGCGGTCTGATACCGCTCCACATCGATCATTTCGGCGGTGGGCACGACCGTCACCTGATGTTCCCGCAGTGCCGGTCCAACAGCATTGAGCACAGCATCGATGCCACGGAAGTTGAAGTTCTGTGCCTGGTTCCGCTCACCCTTTCGGATGCCCTGCACCTGGCCCATCACGTTAGACCACGCCTCAAATACAGTGATGTCATTCATCGCCTGCCCCCAATGCGGGAAGTCTCGACAACGCCTGCTCCGCGATGTGGATGGCGTCAGGTTCGACGTACACCTTCAACACGGGTGCAGTGGTGGTGATGCTGATACCGGGGATCGCTTCACCGTTCTCGGCGCGGGTGATCGCCTCAGCGACAGCCCACTCGGGCGTGTTCACCACCTCCACCAAGTCGAGGGTTGCGTTGCCTTCCGCGAGGATGAACGCGTTCAGTTGGGCGCGGTCGATGATGGATGCTTTCGTTTCGCCACCCTGTGAGCGGGTGACCCGCCCCACCTTGATTCCGCCTGCCCACACAGGCAGTTTCGTGTCCGGCTTGAGTCCAGTTGTGGTGTCGTCGAGCGTCTTGCGTAGGTCGCTGATGCGGGCACCTACGGCCTTCTGGTAGGCGGTGAGTACCGCCAGTTCGTCGTGTGGTGAAACGCTCATGCTGTGTCCTTCCAGGGGTCGGGTTCATGCGTGGAAACCGTTCTGAGGCTGTGCCGTTCAGGGCATCTGGTGGTGTGGTGTCCCCACACGCCGCAGATGTCGCATTCGGGTACGCCGTCGCGGGCGAGTTGCTCGTACTCGTCGAGGGCGCGGGTTTCGCGGGGCGGGAAGTACCAGGGACTACGCATCGTCTTCGTGGTCCCTGGTCCAGCGGTCGTAGTCGCCGTCAATCCAGTCCTTGTGGTCTTTGTCGTCGTAGTCGCGGCTGGATGGGTGACCGTCGTAGCCGTCGTCATAAGCGGTCATGCGCGCATCTCCTCGAACGCCAAACGCTGACGACGAGACATGCGGCCTGACAAAATGTTTCCCGCGAACACGCCCCACGAATAGCGGCCAATCAGTGCACGTTCAGCACACTCAGCGATCAGCGGGCACGACCGGCACGCCTTCGCGGCCTGCATCAACACCTCACGGTCATCACTCGTGAACCGCTCATCGCCCTGGCAGATCGGCAACGCGTTCTCATCACGTGGCGGTGCCTGCAACACGACTACCGGATTACGAGGCGGCTTCGGTGTACCCCGGCGCGCATACTCCTCGCGACGACACAGCAGGCATGTCCTCCACCCCCTAGCACTGACCGATGTCGTTTCCGGCCGGAACTCATGCCCGTTGGCGCAATGCGTCTTTCGGGCACGTTTCGTTGTGTTCGCGCAGGTGATGCAGCGTCGGCGTGCACCATCCCAACGCACATTGCTCTCGTCGGTGAGGTCGTGGCCGCGACGACATTTGGTGATGCGGGCACGCTCGGCACGACAGGTACGGCACTGCCGATTCACTGCGCCATCTCGCTTCATCGTCTCGTAGGCGTCGACAAGGGAGTGTCCTCTTGCGCAACGATCAGCACGTTTGCGGCTCATTGTTTTGCCTCCATCCATGCGATAGCTGACTCCACAACCACAAGCCGCGACGTACCTGGTAGACGGACCGCGACATGACGGCCCGACATGACCTGCACTTCCCACTCACCCCGCGGATGACCAACCCATGCTTGAAAGCCGAGACAGTGCGCGAGGTCATGCAATTCGTTTTCGGCGTCGAGGATGTGCCACTCGACACTGTGTTGGTGGGCAGGGAACTCGATGACACTCATCGCGCCCCCAACCACTCGACGATCGACACGACACCGAGGACAACAAGCGCGTCAACGACAATGCATCCCCCGAAGATCGCCAGCCACACAGACCGCGACGACGGCAATGGCTTTGACGGAGGAATGCTCATCAACCGATCAGCGGCGCAATCAAACTCGGTGCGCACCTGGTGGTCTCGGCATTCTAGATAGCAGTCCAGGCCGTCGTCGTCGGCCCAACGATTACACGTCATTAGTCCTGCACCATCCGGCCCAACTCCGCCTGGCGACGCACCTCGTACGTGCCTGCCGGCATGATCAGGCCACCATGCTCCTGGTGTGAGACGAAGACTTCCGACCCCTCCGGTACTGTCACCACGCCGAGCATCACGTCGTCGTCCCGACGCGACGTGTGAGCATCCCAGAACGCCGGACCGTGCGGATGCAGGGTGTGAGTGTTGGACGACGCCTCCGACGCAACCGCTACCACCATCCTTGGCATCTCTGTGGTGGCGGGCGCGCGGTTGACGCGGACGAGAAGCACATCACCCTGCGCGGCAGCGGTATCCACCACGGGGATAGCGGCATCACGGTCCAGATAGTCGAGGACCTCCTTGCCGGTGAGGGCGATCATTTCAGCGAGAGTTACTGCGGTCATTGCGATTTCCTTTCGGATGGTTGTCAGCGCCTGACTTGGAGCTGCTTGTACACGTGAGCGGGGACGCCGTAGGTGTCTGCCATTGCGGCAATCGGATCGGAGAAGGATTTGCGGACGACAATCCCGTAGCGGTGACGAGTGCCGTCTCGCTCGACAGAGCCGTTAGTAACCAACGCGATTCGCGCGGGCTCGCTGTAAGCCTCTTCGAGGACCGCGGGCAGCTCGTACAGCCGGATGGTGTGCGGGTCATTGCCCGGATCGGGCGCTTCGGCAACGAGTTCCGCTCCCCGGAGCTGGCCCCAAAGCTGGTCCCCGAGCTGGCCCCAAAGCTGGTCCCGGAGCTGGCCCCCGAGCTGGCCCCCGAGCTGGCCCCGGAGCTGGCCCCGGAGCTGGCCCCAAAGCTGGTCCCGGAGCTGGCCCCAAAGCTGGTCCCAAAGCTGGCCCCGGAGCTGGCCCCCGAGCTGGCCCCAAAGCTGGTTCTCGAGCTGGCCCTTCTCTGACAGATTACGGATCATGGCGGATGCGAGTACCCCACCCAGCGGCGAGTCCATCCACACCACGATCGGCGGCTCATCCAGTCCCGCAACGCGGTATGCGGACTTCACGAGATGCTCGGCCTTCAGTCGGTCGCAGCGCTCGGTTGAGAGGCCGACGCGTATCCAGTGATCGCGGATTGCGGTGACGTGCGAAAGCTGGGCGTCAGTGAGGGGCTGGCCGAGGGTGACGCCACGAATGTCACTCATCCGAATCACCCCGCGCAGGAAGCACATTCACCTGGTTGTCGACATTCACATCGTCGTGGGCATCCTGCGTGAACAGGCGTGGCGAGTACGAGGCGACGATCGCGACAAGCATCATCCACAGGACCGCGCACAATGTTGTTTCCTCAGCACCCACAGGCGCGAACAAAACATGCAACAGATTCGACATCAGGCTTTCTCCAAATCGTTTGCCCAACGCCGCAATTCGTCAGCAGTGATGTACTGCTTCTTCGAGCCACGTACCCGCACAAAAGTGAGTTTCCGTTCCCTCCATTCACGCCGAAGCGTGTCCTTGGAGACGCCACTGCACGCCTGGACCGCGTTCTCGAGGTCGTAGAGAATCATCGGTAGTGGTTCGACGGTCATCTGTCCTCCTTGAGGTTGGTCCCCGACCCGGCTTCCTCTACCGGGTCGGGGTGCGCGACCGCCGTGGGCGTGAGAGGTGCCCGGTCGCGCTCTCCCGCACAGCAACCCGCGCGGGAGTGGTCGGTGAAGGTGGGCCAGCCCTCGATGTCGACAATCGGGATGCCCATGAAGAGCTCCGGCCCAATGGATTCAGGTAGGTGGATCACAATGTCTGCGGTGTCGCCGTGGTCAGCTTCGACCCCTAAAACTTCGCAGCCGTAGTAGTTCATGCGCTTGCCGCCTTTCTGATCTGGATGTAGAAGCCGGCGTACGTGTACTCGGCAGCGACGAGGAGCGCGATGGAGCGGTTGGCGCATTTGACTGAGCGCCAGAGGTTTCCGTCGAGCCACCACACGATGTGCCTCATGCCGCGTCGCCTCCGATCTGCTCAAGTCGGGACAACCGCTCCCGCAGTTCTGCGATCTCCTGTTCCGATCTCTCGGTGGTTTGAGCAACGACTGCGACGGCATCTTCGAGGCGCGACGTACGTAAGTCGTTTCGGCGCATGTAGTCCATCTGCAATCCGAGCGATGTGACTGCGAGTCCGACTGCTGCGCGTTCACCTTTGGTGAGCTTCGACATATCAACGTGTGCGACTTTCGATTTCGCGCGGACAAGCTGTCGACGGCTGCGTTTCTGGTGGTGTTGCGCAAGTTCTAAATGCTCGGATGCCTTGACCACCCGGTAGCCTATGTTCGGCACCGCAACAAGGGCTTTGCTGTGCGTGGCTTCGATGCCGCGCTTAGCGGCATTCACCGCACCCTGGCATATCTCGCGGTCGTCCTCGTCAACGTCGAGGGCGGATGCGATGTCGGCGTACGGAAGAATCGTGTCTTCGGGGATGTCCGCCACGAGGTCAACGAGAATGGCTCGACGGGACTTGTCCCCGATGGGCTGAAATGGGTTGCGCATCATGCCTCCTCAACTTTTGCGGTGAAGCGCCCGAAACGGGGGCGCCAGTCTCCGATGCCGATGAAGTCGCCGGCGTTGCTTGCGATCTGGATGAGCTGGTCGAAGTCGAGTTGTGATTCGTCGATCAATCCGTCTGCCTGCACAGCCCAGTCGTAGAAGACGGGTCGGGTCCGCATGACGCGGGACTGTCCGACGCCTACGGATGCGCGATGGGAGAACCGCCCCGACTTCCACATTTCAGCGGGGTCACGCGGGCCGTCGTAGGAGACCGGATTGATGGGGGTGGTGATGAGCATTCCGCGAGTGACCTTGGTGCCCAGCTTGTTGAGCTTGGCACCGCCGAGGAGTGTTGCCGCGATGTTGAGGTCGGGAATGTATGGGCCGACGTCGGGGTCGAGGTAGAGGCCGCCCATGAACTCGGCTTCGCCCATTGCTTCGTGGTCGTCGTCGGTCTTGGATCGCTTGCCGCTGATCTTCTTTAATGCCTTGGTTGCCGGGTCGAGCGGATCGGACAGGCGTGAGTTGTGCATGAGCAACGGTGTGTTGCCGGTGAGTGTGATGGTGAATGATTTCATACGAGTCTCCGTGCGTGAGTGTGTGTTTCGTTGTCATGCGCGCGTGTCCGTCAGCGGAGTCGAACCGCTGATACGACCATCCGGACTACCTCTATCCCTTGCCCTGCCCTGCCGAGCCTTGCCTTGCCGAGCCCCGCCCCGCCGCGCCCCGCCTAGCCGCGCCGGGGGAACGAATCGAACGCTCCTGCAACCATTCCCGGCCCCTATCCCTTGCCTTGCCTTGCCGGGCCGTGCCGCGCCAAGCCCAGCCGAGCCGCGCCAAGCCCAGCCCTGCCGCGCCTGGCCGTGCTCGGGCACCGAATCGAACAGTGCTACAACCATTCCGAGCCACCTATCCCTTGCCTTGCCGTGCCCCGCCTCGCCATGCCTTGCCTTGCCACGCCGAGCGTGCCCATCACGGGAATCGAACCCGCACAACGGAAACCATCCATGGGCCACCAATCCGAGAATCAAGCCGACCGACCCCGCAACACCTCCACCAACCTCATGCCGCATCACCGAAAGCCTGGACAGCGCAACGCAGGGTTGCGGCCTCATCGTCGGAGAGATCAGCAGCCTCTATTGCCTCATCCACCGACAACGGCACATCCGTGTACGCGCTGTACAGTTCGCGCCCGGACTTCACCACCTGTGCCAACTCATCCGGCGCGGTAGCCTCCGCCGCGTCATAGGAGACATGCAAGCCGTAAACAGGCGCGGCGCACGCGAAGTAGGTGCGGTCCTGTTTCTCGGTCAAAGACCGAGCAGGGACGGCAACGGTCGCAGGAGCCTGGGTCGCCGCAACCGGAGTCGGCTTAGCGACAGAGGATTCGGGGTCGCAACCAGTGACGAGAGCGACACCAACACCGATGCCCATGAGGGCGCTCAACAAGCGGGGTGAGAGTTTCATGCCGCCACCTCTGTCGCGTAGTGACGTGCCCACACCTGATCGAACAAGGGACGATCAGCCTCCGTGTACGCGAACACCTCACGGGTAGTTCCGTTCGGCAACTCTTGGAACGCCTTACCCGGGGCGTCTCCGTGCTCGGCGACGTACAGACCCTTCAGCCGCTTCCCGAATCCGGATGCCTTCGCTGCCACCATGTCTGACGCGAGACCCTTCGACTTGAGGAAGTCGGACACATACAGCGGAATGGTTGTGGGGTCGAGTTCCGGCTTCTCCCCCAACGCGCGGGCGAGCACAATCCGGCCCTTCGCCTCAAGGTGCTTCGGGTCGACGATGCCTCTGAGGGCTTGGATGACCGACGCCTGAGCTTGAGCCTGCCGAGTGATCCGGTCGAGCTGATCCTCGGTCGCGGACGGGTTGATCGCGCCGCCCTCGTGGAAGTAGGCGTCGAGCGCATCCGCAGCTTCGGCCTGGAACGCCTCGACGATCGGGCGTGCCTCTTTGGAGACACGGTTGGTGTCGATCGTCGCGAGCCACATCGTGAAGGTGCGGCGATCGATCATGGCGAGCTCGCGCGTCTTGCCGTCCGCCGCAACCGTGGGCGTCATGTACACGGTTGCCCATGACCTGCTGTTGAGCTTCTGAATCTGTCGGGCAGGTTCAAGGCCGATGGATTCACAGGCGTGCCGGATAGACACGGAAGGGCGCCCGTCGATGACGGTTGCCATGATCTGGCGGTCGGTGCCTGGTACCGCAATCGGAACCAGTTCGGTATTCTTGGTACTCACGAGACCTTCTTTCTCGTTCAGGCCCGTTCGGTGTTCGCGCACCGGGCGGGCATTTTTGCGTGGCTATGCGGATCGGGGTACGGCGTGTGCACCATGCAACATTCGCGGCGCGAAGAGATCGCCATCGGTCACGCCGAGAGACCTTTCAATGGCGATGGCCCGCAGTTCATGCGTGGTCTTGGTCCGCTGATTGACGAGTCGCTCGACGAGCGACTTCGACACACCATCGGGAACTCCATCGTCGCGACGTTTCCGGCGTTCGCTACGCGCAATGCGTCGCAACTCACTGGTCGCCTCATCGGCTAGTTCCTGGTACGAGAGCCCGGACCGCCGCAGCGCCCGACGCAATAGGTCGCTATCGACAACCTCCGCGTACATGTCGCGTGACGTGAAGCCCATTTGGTCGAGCCCTCCTGTCGTTGTTTGGTGTACGCACCACGCTACACCACTAGACGATGGTGTCAACTACGAGTCTGAGAAAATATGCTGGTAAGTAGCTTGACCTCGAATTACATGCGAGTAGTTCCTAGACGGACCGTCTAGCGAATCACTATTCGAACACTCAACTCGACATGCAAGGTGGGCACTGTGGGCGACCCGAAACTACCGCCAGAGCAATGGCGGCCCCTGTTCGACAAGATAGGCGTCGAGTTTGGGTATAGGCCACTCGCCACGCGGATCAACATGGACCACACCAAGGTCCGTCGCATCCTGCGAGGAGATCGAACATCACATGAGGCCATCAAGGAGCTCGCCGATGGCTTAGGTATCGATCCCACCGAGGTCTATCGACTTCGGGGCGAGGAACCTGTCGAGCCGTTCACCCTCCCCGATGAAGCGGGGAGGCTCACCGGTAGTGAGCGCCGCGTTATCCGCGCGATGGTCCGAGCGCTCCTGGACGCAAGGGAGAGTGGCAATGCAGTGGAAGCTACCCCGCAACCGCGAACACCGGGCGAAGCGGCTGAAAGTGAGAAGACCCAGGCGGCTGACGGCCGCGACCAGCGCCAGGCCGACCATGACCTCGCCGCTCGTGACACTGGTGGCATCTCTGAGAGTGAGCAGACCCGCCGCGACATGGACCAGCAGGGTGAAGCGCCCGACCCCGACGGGCCGGAGGACGGGGCGTGAGTGATCGACCGAAACACCCACGTCAAGACCTTGAGAGCATCCTCACGCAGGCAGAAAGAGCTGGATGGCGCATAATCAAGAACAAGAAGTACTACCGGGCGTATTGTCCGTGTGGTCAACACCAGCGGAGTATCCACCTCACCCCATCAGATCCCAACTACGGGAAGAACGCGGGCAAGTGGTTCGAGCGGCAAGACTGTTGGGAGGCGCGATGAACTGGTTTCACATTGAGTTCCGGCTAGAGTTCGAAGACTTCTCGGACACCGACCTGGAAACCATCTTCGAGGATGTGGCCGATTGCCTCGCTGACATGGACGGCATGGATGCTGACGCTTCGCTCAACCTTGCAGCGCGAACAATCGAGATGTCGATGTCGATTAATGCGGAGCGCGCCGAAGATGCCGTCACCAGCGCATTCGCGGCCGCGCGTACTGCGGTTCACGTAGCCGGAGGTAGTACGCCTGGGTGGGAGAAGATTATCTCAGAACAGGCGATGGAGATGAACCTCCGCACGCAACTTACATCTGTGTAATTCCTGGTCACGCCCGTTTTTGTCAGAGCCTTCCCCTAGCTTGTCCGGTATGTACCACCCCTGGCGAGACGCGCGTGACCGCGAGCATTTGAACATCACCTTCGAGCGGTTGGCCGATGGTCGCCGCGGCTGTCTGCGCGGTGATCGGGTCACGATCAACACTGGCGACGATCAGGCTCAACGCCGCTCCACACTCGCCCACGAGCTCGTTCACGATGAGCGCCGCGTGTTCCCCACTGACCGCGTGCTGCGAGCTCGCGAGGAGTTGACAGTCGAGCGCATCGCGGCACGACGGCTCATCCAACTCGAAGCGTTGGTCGACGCGCTGCTGTGGTCACGCGACGCACGCGAGACCGCAGCCGAGCTGTGGGTGGACGTGCCGATGCTGGTGGTGTTCGTCCAGTCCATGACTGAGGAGGAGAAGGTGTGGGTGGGGAAGCAACTTGAGGAGCGCGCATGACTGGCGAGGATCGCCGCCTACTCGACATGGCCGGCCAACGGTGGAATCACAGCGGCGCCATGGCCGATGCGATCAGATCCGAGTTCAACATGTCAGTAACCCGGTTCTGGCAGCGAGTCAATCGGCTTTGCGACACCGAGGAAGCGTTGGCGTACGCACCGCTCACCGTCAATCGGTTGCGGCGTCTGAGAGTTGCAGCAAGGTAGCCATTTGCTCGAGGGCGGCGCGGGTGATGTCGGTGTTGGCGTAGGCGTATCTGCGGTGGGCGGCGACGGTGGAGTGTCCGAGGATCGCCATACGTACCGACTCTTCGACTCCGGCCTCCAGTAGGAGTGTCGCGACGGTGTTGCGTCCGACGTGCTGCACCGGGGCATCCTTGATGGTGGGGGCGATTCCTGCGGCGACACAGAGTGCTTTCCAGTCGGCCAGATCGTCACGTGACGCAATGGGTTTCCCCCCGTCGCGTGACCACACCAGACCGGTTGTGTCGTCGCTCGCATCCCGCCACGCCTGCAAGGCTGCGGCGAGTGGCGGAACCATGGGGACGATCTTGCGGGACGACTCGGTTTTCGGGTCGACAAGGCACCACCCCTTCCACAAGGGTGTGAAGTCGAGGTCGCGGCGCACATCGAAGTCGGCACGCGGGTACACGTCTTGTGCGCGTGGATGACTGACGCCCTTCTTGAGTGGGAGGCGCTGCACCTGGTAGGCCATGTCCAGCACCATGTGGTCGAAGTCGACGCGCTCCCATGTCAATCCGAGGCATTGGGCTTGGCGGAAGCCGGTGAACAGTCGAGTGGACCAGCGGGCGAGCTCTGAGGGGTCGCCTTGGTTGAGGAGGTGTCTCAGGATCGCTTTCGCCTGCGCAGAGGTGAGGGGATCTCGTCGAGCAGACAGTGCGCCCGGTCGGTCCACGCGCGCAACGGGATTCCATTCGAGGAGGCCATGTTTCGCCGCGTCGGCGAAGGCTGGATTGAGGACGTTGTAGGTGATCTGCGCGGTGCGGGATGACACGTTGGTTTCGACGGTGCGCAGCAGTTTGCGGATTGCTGCGGCGTCGATGGATGAGAGGCGCCGTTTCCCGATGTGCGGTTCGATGTGTCGGCGGTTGATGCTGCGATAGTTGGCGAGGACGTTGGGTTTCACTCTGCGGGAGGCGATGTCGTCGAGCCACTGTGTCATCCATGTGGACACGGTGGTGGTTTTCGCGCTGAGGTCGATGCCTTTGTCGGCGTCGCGTTGCATTTTCCTGAGTTCGGCGATGGCGTCGGATTGCTTGGCGCGTGCTCGTTGGTAGGGCTTGCCGGTCGCGGGGAGGTAGACCTGCGCGATCCACATGCCGTCTTTGCGTTGGTAGATGGAGCCTTCACCGCGCCGCCGTCGTGGCTGAGTTTTCACGTCTGAACCTACTTACGTTTAAGACTTACGTTTAAGACTTACGTTTACGGCAGCGTATGCCGTGCGACCGCCCTGCGTCACATGTAGTGCCAAAACATCAGTCTACCAGTGCTTTTGGTGAGGTCAGGGCGGGTGGGCTCATCCTCCCATACTACAAAACATCAGCTTCCCAAGCTGAATACGCGGGTTCGATTCCCGTCATCGGCTCCGACAAAAGCCCTGCTCAGAGCGATTTGATTGGGGCTTCGGTGGTGTTCGGACGCATTTGGGGCCGCGTATGGGCCGCGTGTCGAAGACCACGCCGACAGGCCGGGACCATAAACTAACCAGCCGTGGTAGTCGAGGTGGTTCAATTCCAATCCGTCAATCAGCTAATAGAGCTCGTGCTCGCTGAGCGGGCTGACGGCAAGAGCCTCTGGTTCAGGGGGCACAGCAGCCACGAGTACCATCTGGTGCCGAAACTGATGCGAGATGGCCCACGTACCGACAAGGAAATCTATCGTCGCGAGTCTCGGCTCCTTGCCCGATTCAGGGAAAGAAGCCTTCCATTCTGGGCTGCAGGCTACCCGCAGGGGCCGTGGGAGCATCTCTTCTCTATGCAGCACCATGGCGTGCCCACTCGACTCCTTGATTGGTCTGAGAACCTTTTGGTTGCCGCCTACTTCGCCAGTTTGGCCCCCGGCCCCCTGTCGGACGTGCAGAACGCTCCGTCTCTGCCTCGCCCCACAATCTGGACCCTCGACCCCGTTGGTTGGAATCAACAAGTACCGCAACTCCAAGAAACTGGGATCAACATCTTGACAATCGCAGACGAAATCGGTGAACGCTGGCAGCCTGTCACGTCAGAGAACCACCTAGGTTGGCGAGCCAAGCATCCTGTCGCCATATACGGGGTTCACAATAGTCCGCGCATCGTTGCGCAACGGGGCACGTTCACGATGGCTGGCGAGCTTCAAGATAGTATGGAAGCGATCGCAGACACTGAGGACAAGTGGGCAGGACTCCTTAGGAAGTACGAATACACCGGAGAGCATGAGACCCTTCGGACCGAACTCAAATTCATCGGATTCACTGAGTCAATGGTCTTCCCCGACTTATCGAGTCTGTCCGCAGAACTTACAGAACTCGAAGGGTGGCAATAGCCGTGTCGGAGCCAACCAAAGATACGCCCAATAATCTTGCTGAGCAGATTGAGAGCCGAAGACGAGAGATTTCCTCGGAAAGACTCGCAATGTCCGTTCGGGAGTTGACATCAATGTTTGAGAATAAAGAGCTTATAATTCGACCTGAGTTTCAGAGGTTCTTCCGCTGGGATGATGATCAGAAGTCCAAGCTGATTGAAAGCATGCTCCTTGGCATACCGATCCCATCAATTTTTGTGGCCACCACGGAGAAGGGTTGGGAAATTGTCGACGGTTTGCAGAGGATGAGCACACTCTTGCAGTTGCAGGGTTTGTTGAATAAGGAAGACGGCTCGCCTCTGGACCCACTGCGCCTGCGAGGAACAAAATATCTTCCAGACCTGGAAGGCCGGGTCTGGCCACCCTTCCAGAATCATCCACGCGAGGATGGTGAAGAATGCCGGGAGCTGCCGAGCACCCAGGTCTTCGATATCAAGTCCTCGCGCATCGACGTCCAGATTATCAAGAGGGAGTCCTCACCGGACGCCAAGTACGATCTCTTTCAGCGGCTGAACAGCTACGGTTCAATGCTGACGCCTCAAGAGCTAAGGAGCGCAATGCTCGTGGCCGTCGATCCAGACTTCTTGAAATGGACAGAAAAGCTAGCAAAGAACACCGATTTTGTTAATACGGTGCAGCCATCCGAACGCTTACTAAAAGAACAGTACGACATCGAACTAGTTCTTAGGTTCTTGGTCCTACATAACAGATCCCCCCTGCGCCAAAATGACCTGCGCAATTTTTCTCAATTTCTGGATGACCAGTCTCTAGCTCTTGCGTCAGACCCATTACTAAATAGAGACGAGATCGAGAATGTATTTTCAACGGTGTTTCAGACAATAAATGAGAAACTCGGCGAAGATGCATTCCGGCGATGGATTCCTGATCGCCAGATTTTCAGCGGACAGTTTCTCAACACTTCCTTCGAAGTCTTTGCAATCGGGATGGGATACTATGTCCGGCGCGACATGCCATTTCGCGATGATGTCGAGGCTGTAGTGAAGGAATTCTGGATGCGGCCCGAAATGACACGAAAGTTCGCTACCGGAGTTAGTACCGAGCGCAGGTTGACCCAGTTCATTCAGGTCGGACGTGATCTGTTTAAGCCACGAGAAGACTAACCCTGCAGCCGCAACACGTTCCCCCGGTCGTCGCCGTGCCTATCGCAGCGAGCGCTGACATCGCGTCGGCGTGGTCGTCTTCGAATAGGTGCGCGTACACCGTCAGCGTCATCGTGACCTTCGAATGCCCCATGAACCGAGCACGTCGCCTTGGCTGCTGATGCCGCGACCGATGCGCGGTTCCGCACCATAAATCGGCGCCAGGCGAAGCTGCGGGGGGTTCGTAGGTGCCTGTTTTGGCGGTGCGGGGTGCGCCTGAATGAGTGGTCATGATGGTTCTCCCTGGTTGGGTGGCATGAAAGGGTTATGTGCTCCCACCCCTGCCACCTCCCACCCCTGCCACCAGCCAACGGAGTTCACGGCGCTTACGTCGCCGCCCTGGCGTTACACCCTGGCCTGTACGTCGCTGTCCTGGCGTTACATAACGTTTCCCGGCGTCACTCCACCAGGCTCATGACGAACGCCGCTGTGTGCGCCCTGCGCAACACTTTGGCACAAACTTTGGGGGTTGCCGCGTCGCCTCCGACGACCGGACTACGCCCTACCCTACCTGATCGGCGGTAAGAAACTGCGTTGAAGCACAACAGGTTTAGCCACGGCACGTACCTGTGTCGCAGCAACTTGCAATGTTCGTCCTCAATGGCCTAGCGAGGTTCGAGTGCCCCGAAGAAGTCGGGGTCAACGATGACATCCTCAACTATTCTCTCGCGCGTCTCGACGCCCAGAGCGTTCGCCTTCAGCAACTGGCATAGGCGGTCGCCGTCGATAAGGTCGATGGGCGGGGCACCATCCCGCTTGGACTCATCCTGAGCGTCTTTGGTGAATGTACCGGTCGTGATGAGCAATCCCTTCTCACCGCGCCCTGCCATGGCGCCTCGGAAGTCGCGGACCGCCGACGAGCCGACGCTTCCCTTGTACCGCTTGCACTGGAAGTAGACGGGGAAGCTGAGCAGCGACAGTTGGAGCACGCCCATCCCGTCGATACCACCGTCGCCGCTCTTGCCCGTCACGACGACGCTTGAGAAGCCTTCCTCCCGAAGCAGTCGCTTCGCCAAGTTCTCGAAGCCTGCCGGAGTCATTTCGAGTAGCACGTCCAGCAGCTGTTCCTGCCACTCGCCACCATCGTTGTCGTGGTCATCTGCGGGCGTAGCTTCGCGACCCTGCGCTGGCGTCGTGACCGTTTGCTGCTTCTTTGTGCGGTTGTCCCGCACCTTTTGGATGTACTCCGCGCGCAGGGGCTCGATACTCCTCTCTGGTGTGGCCCTCCCGAGTTCCGTCACGCTCCACACGGCACGTTTGCTGTTCGTGAGCAGGCCCATCCCCTTGAGGTACGTCCGCGCCCACGCAAGCCGGTACTTGACCTCGGTGGTGGGTCCATCGCCGTGTAGTACATCCTGCATCTCACGCGGGTAAGCCTCACGCTCGATGACCGCCGCGTCCAATTCTTCGATGGACGCCGATCCTCCCAGCGCAATCACGGCCTGCAACGTCGGCCAAAGCATGTCTTGGTATACCGGCACCTTCACGGACATGCCGACCAGCATCTCATCTGGCACCGTCGTAGTCGCTCCTGCGCAACACCACATCAGTCCATTCGGGGCCGCGCAGGGGCCGCGTCCGACAGCGTTTCTGAACCCTCCGACGCCGTATCGGAAGCGTTGAGAACCGTTCCGGAACCGGCCGAGAAATGCAGTCTGAGCTGCGGTGATTCGCAATCCACCAGGGCGTCTGCCTGCGGCGATGTGAAATCACGTTCGAACGCCGAAAATACTTCCCAAGCTGAATACGCGGGTTCGATTCCCGTCATCGGCTCTGTACCGGTTCACCGATATAATCGCTGGTCACACCGCGTATCGATGTGATGCCTTTACGGGTAGCGGCACCTTTGCACACGCGCTAACGCGCCGTCCGTGCGACTACATGCAATAGCGCACCCGTGTTGTATGCCTGACAAGCGTTGTCCGCTCGCAATCCTGCTCTGCGACCTCGCCACCCGGCTCGGCACGCACGTGCGTCAGTAGTCGACGCGGAAGCCGCCGATGAGCCGGATGGTGTTGCCGTCAGGGTCGGAGATCTCCGACAGTCGCACACCCTTGTTTGCCTCGACAACGTCGCCGGTGGCCAGGCCGCGGTCGGCCAGTTCGACCCGATGTGCTTCGAGGTCGTCGACCGCAAAGTTGAGCAGCGCGCTGCCCGCTCGAACGGCGTCGAGGTGGACCTGCACCCAACCGCCGTCGACCACCTGCCATTCGACTAGCGAGGGCATGGGGTTGTTGGTGAAAGTCGTCCCGAAAAGCCGCGTGTACCAGTCGCCTGCGCGATCGATGTCGCTGACGGGAACGACGGCGAGTAGATGGGCGATGCTCATGGACTGCGTCCCTTCGTCGGTTGTGTCTGACGCATGGATAGACCGTGTGGGGCCGCAGAAGTCATCGGTGTGTGGGTGTCATTGTCGGCTCGGGGCGGTAGACGCGACGGGAGCGGCGACGGTATCCGGAAGCGTGCGGAGGAGATGGTCCAGGCGCACGGACGCAGCGACACCTGCGCCGCGGGCGGTATCCGGTCGGGCGTCGACGCCAGTGAGCAACTGCGCCAACGATTCACCTCGTTCGGCGTGTGCCACGGGCTGTTCCAGAAAGATCTGATGGAGGTCCTCGGCGTCGGCTCGCAGTCGAGTGACGGCAGCTCTCACCACCTCGGCGTCGTGCCCGGTGTACACCAGCGATGGGTCGGCAGACAGTGCACTCGAAGTCTGCGCCAGCACGTGTGCACTTCGAGTGAGGCGGCCGAGTTGTAGTGAACGAGCGCGGCGACGTGCACCGAGACCGACGAGCATCGCCGCCGCCATGTTCGACAGGGTCGACCGAACCCCCTGATGCGCGTTGTCGAGTGCTATCGCCGCGTCGACGACGGGCTTCGACTGATGCGCGGCCGTCTGCGCCTCACCGCACGACACGATCAGATGATCAAGTGCCGCAAAGTATTTGTCGACGCTGGCGGCCACAGCACCGTCGGATCGCTGCGACGTGACGATGTAAGCGCACACCACGCCGACGATCGCACCCGCGATGGTTTCGTCGAGTCGAACAAAGGCGAGCGTCCAGTTGTGGAAGCCCAGGAGGGCGTAGATAACCGCGAACTGGATCGTGAAAAAGATGGTGGGCATGCCATTGTTGGCGCCCTGGTAGTAGTAGCCGAAGAAGACACAGACCAAGAAGAGGATGGACAGCGGGAGCGGGTGCCCGACGAGCAGGATTGCCACCACCGCACCGAACGCCACTCCCACCAGAGTCCCGACAACGCGCCACGACGATTTGGTCAGCACGTCGGCACGGGTGGCGGCGGTCATGAAGACAATGAACGTCGTCATCACCGCCCAGTACCAGCGCCCCGCCGCGATCGCCTGTCCCACACCCGCTGCGATGGCGGTCGCCACCATCACCTGAATCGCCATCCGCGAGGTTGGCCGCAGGTTGTCCCACCAACGCACCACGGCCGCAGTGTTATTGGTGACGTGGTCGTCGGTGGCGGCCCCATCGGTAGTGGAGACATCGGCACCAGACACATCGGCATCAGACACGACGGGTTCGGGCGGGCTGGGGTTATCGACGTCGGCATCGCCGCGCGCGGCGTCGTCGAGGTCGAGTTGGGCGAGCAGCGCACGGGAGACGAAAAGCGTTGCCAGGCCATGTGGAGTCGACGGGTCGACCGTGGTGATCGCCGAGCGTGCCGCGAGTTCCGCGGCCGCGACGTCGTGGCTCGACGGCTTGCCGCGAACGACGGTCATCAGCGCATCAAGGACCCCGGAGAGCGTGGGATCCGAATGTGGATCGACACCCGATTTCGTCAGAGACTGCAACTGTTCGCATGCCAGCTCGGTTGCACTCTGCGCGTCGAACATTCTGCGGCGCAGTGTGTTCGGGTCCACTCCGAGCGACGCGACGTCGAACTGTTGTAGCCACCCGGCCATGGCAAGGGTGAGGTCGGGCAGGTGATTCACCGGCACCAGGATCTCGGCGTCGGTTCCGGGTCGTTGGGACCGCTCGAGCGCTTCGGCGCACGACGCCCGAAACTGCCGCAGGTGCAACCTGAGTCGGCGTGCCGGGAACTCGATCAGCATCACCGTCCGCAGCAGCACACCGCAGAGGAGTGCGCCTCCGACGACCAGAAGAATCTGCCGCAGGTTCGCCCCGGGCTCTCGCATGGCCAAGATCGCCATCAGGTAGGCAAAGAAAGTCACACCGCCCACCGCCAGGCCGCGCCAACCGAATCGTCGTACCCAGATACAGAATCCGGCCATTGGTATCGACACGACGATCTCGGCAGGAGAATGATGCGTCAGCACGACACCCAGCGCCGCTGCGGCCAGTCCCGGGACAACGACGGTCACCGACGTCAGCCAGCGGGCTTTCGCCGTGACGTCACCGGTCGCTCCGAACGCGACCATGCCGATGATTCCGCCTGTCACCAGCAGAATGTCGGGTCCGTGGGTGGCCACGATGACGAAGTGGGCAACCAGAATCCCCAACGCCGTCGCGATCGTCGTCGACGTGGCATAGATCAGCCAGGTGTGGCCCGGGTCGTACACCCGGAGTGATCTGATTATCGAAGATTGTGAGTTGTGCACATCCACTCCGAGGTCCTGTTTTTGCTCTCGGATTCTATGTTGCGGGAACCGGGGGCCGCGCCGAATGGCATTCTTTCGCAGGTGCTTTCGAGGTGCCACTCCCGGTCACACCCACTCTCGGTCACGCCACAGCGGTGAAGCGTGAGGAACGGCGTTCCAGGCGGTGCTGAAGCCCACGCCAGCGCGGCGGTAGCTGTGGCCGGAACGTCGCGGTCGAGTAATACACGTGTTTCGCGAGTTCCACGACGACCAGATAACCGATCACCATCACGAGCAGAAACACGTAGAACGACACTGGCAGCGCGACGAAGCCAAGTGGCCCGGCCAACGGAGTGAACGGCAGCACCACCCCGATCACCAGCACTATTCCGACCGCCGCGATCAACAGCGCCGACGGTCGGCTGCGGAAGAAAGGGATACGACGAGTGCGGATCGCGAACACGATCAGTATCTGAGTCGCCAACGATTCCACGAACCATGCGGTGTGGAACTCGGTGGCCTGAGCATGGAAGATCTTGATCAGCGCGGCAAAGGTCAGAAAGTCGAACAGCGAACTGATCGGACCGAAGAACACCATGAACCGCCGGATCGCGGCGATATCCCAGTGCGACGGCGACCGCAGGGCTTCGGCGTCGACCCGGTCGCTCGGGATCGCGAGCTGGCTCGAGTCGTAGAGCAGATTGTTCAGCAGGATCTGGCTGGGCAGCATCGGCAGGAACGGCAGCACCGCGGAGGCACCCGCCGCGCTGAACATGTTGCCGAAGTTGCTCGACGCGCTCATTTGCACGTACTTGATCGTGTTGGCGAAGGTGCGTCGTCCCTCGGCAACACCCCGCGCGAGCACCCCGAGGTCCTTCTCCAGCAGAACCACATCCGCGGAATCCTTCGCGACGTCGGTGGCGCTGTCGACCGAGATGCCGACGTCGGCGCGGTGCAGGGCGAGGGCGTCGTTGACCCCGTCGCCGAGGAAGGCGACGGACTGTCCGTGCGTCTGCAGCGCGCTGACGATCCGTGCCTTCTGTTCCGGTGTGACCCGAGCGAATACTGTGCGCTCCCGGGCCGCCCGGGTGAACTCCTCGTCGTCGAGGCGGTCGAGTTCGGTCCCGGTGATGCTGCCACCCGACGTCATACCGAGGTCGGCGACGACTTTGTCGGCCACCACCACGTTGTCACCGGTGGCCACCTTGACCGTGATGTGCAGGTTGTCGAGATCGCGGAGTGATTGTGCCGCCGATTGTTTCGGCTGGTCCAGGAACACGAGGAAACCGACAAGGGTCAACTCGCGCTCGTCGTCGTCGCCGATCGTGGTCTGAGTGGCGGGCATCTCCCGAGTGGCCAGCGCCACCACTCGCGAGCCCTGCGCGAACAGCCGGTCGAGCGTCTCCTCGGCCTCCGGCCCGGTTCCAGTGCAGCGCTCGAGGATTCGCTCCGGCGCGCCCTTGACGGCCAGGGTGTGCCGGCCGTCGGGTCCTGCGGAGATCGCCGACGCCATCTGCCTGACGTGATCGAATGGCCGTGTGGCGATCCGGTGGTAGGCAGCCACCCGGTCCTCGACCGGCCCGGCGCCGCGCCATAGCGCCGTATCGAGTTCGTTGCCGCTCGACGACTGCGTGTCGGCGGCGTCGGTGGCCAGCAGTCCGGTGAGCAGCACGTCGTCGTCGGGTCGGCCGTCGGGTGCCTGTGCGCCGATCAGCGATATCTGTCCCTCGGTGAGGGTGCCTGTCTTGTCGGTCAGCAGGATGTCGATGTCGCCGAGGTCCTCGATCGCCACCAGACGTTTGACCAGCACCTTTGCCGCGGCAAGTCGTCGGGAGCCGGCGGCAAGGGCGGTGGTGACGACGGCGGGCAGCAGTTGCGGGGTGATTCCGACCGCGATCGCGAGGGCGAAGAGCAACGACTCGACGAGTGGCCGGCCCAGGATGAGGTTCGCAGCGATGATGAACACCGTCAGGACGATCGCCACCTGCAGCAGCAGCACCGAGAACCGGGACAGGCCCTTCTGGAACGCGGTCTGCGGAGGATCGTCACCGAGACCTGCTGCGACGGCACCGAATTCCGCGTGTGCTCCGGTCGCGACGACGATCCCGGTAGCGGTGCCCGACTGCACCACCGTCCCCATGTATGCGCAATTGGTGCGGTCGGCCAATGGCGTATCGGCGGGCAGTGGGTCGATCTGTTTGGCGGCGGCCGTGGATTCGCCGGTGAGCACGCCCTCGTTGCAATCCAGATCGGTGACCTCGGTCAGCCGGATGTCGGCGGGCACGAGTTGCCCGAGCACCAGACGGACGACGTCACCGACCACGAGTCCGGTGACGTCTATTGTCTGCGCGGTGCCGTCACGGATCACGGTTGTGCTGTGGTGCACCCGGTCGTGCAGCGCTTCGGTGGCCTTCGCGGCCCGGTATTCGTTGACGAATCCACCGAGAACGCTCGCCGCGAGGATGATGCCGATCACCACAGCGTCGTTGCGGTCGCCGAGCGCAAAGGCGAGGACGGCCGTCGCGATCAGTAGCACCATCAGGGCGCTGCGGAACTGGTTGACCAGGATGTGCAGCGGCCGGACATGCACGGTGTGCAGAGCGTTCGGACCGTCTTTCATGAGTCGGGTCGCGGCTTCCGCCGAGGTCAGGCCACCCGGGCCGGTCTCGAGCGCGCTCGTGACATCGCTGGTCGTCGCCGCCCAGGCGTGCGTGACGATGTCCGACGATGCTCCGCTGCGGGGGCTGTCGGTCGACGGACCACTCATGCCGCTGATTCTGCTATTTCATCGCCGCCTCCGATACCGGGGACAGCTAATCGGGGTCCAAGGTCGCAGTGGTCGCGGATATGCGGCAGATCGCACTTTGCCCGCCGACCGGCACGATGCTCACCCAGCCAGCCACGCCCCATGCAGGCCCGCCGGTACGCGCTGCGGCAGGTCGATGGTTGCGATCGGACCGGACGCCGGATCGTCGGCCGAAAGCAGATAGAACCGCGAGCTCATGTCCGCTGGGTCGGTGCCGATCGCGCCCCAGAAATCGCCCTCGGCGCCGGGGATGAAGATCGGCTCGCCGATGGCAACGCCGGGGGTCCAGCAGGTTTCGGTATCCGCGGACAGGTCGTGGAACCACAGGCTGTCCTGATCGCCGACGTCACCTGGTCCCTTGGCCACGGTGGCGACGCGGCGATGATCGTGGGTCAGCAGTCGGTCATCGACACGTGGGAACTCCATATTGGTGTCTTTTCGACTGAGCGCTGTGCGCGAGAGTCGTCCGTCCGGGGACACCACGACCCTGTTCAAGGTCGACGACGACGGGTTCGGCTCCGTCGCGAAACCGCCGGGATAGCTCCACTCGACGTAGTCGACGGTCACCGAGCCGTCGGGGTTGTCGAAGGCGTTGGCGAAGTGCCACACCCAGAACGGGTCGGTCGTGATCCACCGCACCGCACCACCGTCGCGGGGAATCAGCGCGATGCGAGTGCCATCATCCGGACGCCACGACAGCAACGAGCCACCGGTCATCGCCGCTTCCAGGTCAAAGATCAAGGGGCACAGGAACAATACGATGTAAGTGCTCGTGAGGGCCATGTCATGAATCATCACCGCGTCGGTGAGACCGTCGACGGGCGTCGGCTCCACCTTCGTGGTGCCATCGGCGTTGATGACCGACCACGTGAGGTATGGAGCCTCGAGCGTGTAGTTGAACAACACGAGCTCGCCGTTCGACGGGTCCAGCTTCGGATGTGCGGTGCTACCGACCCGCATTGCGCCGGAGCAGTCGGTGCGTCCCAGTGTCGCAAGGTCTTTGGCGTTGAGCAGATACGGCTGATCGGCCTCGGCCATCGCCATCAGCTTGCCGGCATGCGAGACGATGTTGATGTCCGGGAGCTCACGGACGGTCCCGGCAAGCTTGTCTCCCACTTCGTCCGCCGGTGGCGTGTACCCGTCGGTGATACCCGACCAGATCGTATGTCCGGCAGCCTCTTCCGCTACCACCATGGGTGTCCGGACGAAGCGATTCATGTACGACGCCCGCCCGTTCTCGATGCTGACGCGGTGCACCATGGCATCGCCGTCGAGGGGGTAGACGTAGGACCCGATCGGATCGAACCGCGGGTTGGGTCCATTGCGCAGGTAGCTGCCGGTCAGCGACTCGGGCAGTTCGCCTGTCACCGGCAGGTCGGCGACGTCGACCTCGGTTCGCTGTGGCGCAAAGATCCCGGCGAGATGATTGTGGTGGGTGAGTTCCACAGGCGCTGGTCGGGTCGGTGTGACGGTCATGGTGTCCACTCTCTGTCGAGCCACCTACAGGATAAGTCGCGAGTCCGCTCGCCGAGCGTCATACGCGACTTCTCCCGCCACTGTCTGGCGGTGCCGATTCACACAATGACGTTCACCGCCAACACCGATAAGGGCCAGCGCGGCTACTGTGTCACCACACACGGTCACCACACACGTCCCTGTGCGAGGTTTCGGTGACCCGCCACGAGTACGCAAGACATTTGGAAGGTTTCGGCGATGGCAGCAACACGGGCGTTCCTTCCGCCGACTCGGGGCGAAGTCGGACTCATCAGTGCCGTGCTGATGACCGTCGTCGGCGGGTACGTCGACGCGTTCCTCTATCTGCGACACCAGGTGTTCGGATTCGCACAGACCGGCAACGTCGTGTTCTTGGCGGTCGGGTTGGTCAAGGGTGACGAATGGGCAAAGTTCGCCTGGCCGTTGCTGGCCTACCTTGCGGGTCTCGTTGCCGCCCAGGTGCTTCGCACACTGGTCCCGACGCTCCCGGCGCGCGCTCTCGGCTCGGTGCTCGTCTTCCAACTCGTCGTCTTCACCGTGCTGGCATGTCTGCCGTCGAGCGCTCCTGCCGCACTGTTCGTGATCCCCTTGTCGTTCGTGGGCGGGGTACGGCTCGAACTGTTCCGCACCGCGGGCGGAATCTCGTTCGTGAGTATCGCGACAACGGGCAACCTGATGCGGTTCGTCGCCGCGGCAGCAGACCTCGTACGCGGAAGGTCGTCGGCGCAGGTCCGCGCCGCTGTCGCCACCGCTATCGTGGTGCTCGCTTTCCTCGTTGGCGCACTGTGCGGTGCAGGCGTTGCGCAGACGATCGGCCCGGCGCTGTGGGGAGCGGTGCTTCTCGAGGCAATCGGCCTCGCCGTCTTCATCGCGCAGGTGCGGACCCGGCCAGCCGCCTGACCCTGGAGCACCCCTAGCTGCAGCCCCGCATCATCGATCACGTAGACAACTCACCACGTCATCATCGGGGACCTGACCGAAATCGCGGTACGAAAACCCAACGGCACTAAAGGGTTCTGGAACGTCGACGGCCACCACCCGGTCGATGTCGGGATCGTCTGCGAATCTACGCAGGGCATCGCGCGGAGCGGTCGGCACGGCGATCATGATCCCAGCGGCGCCCGCCGCACGAACGGCGCGCGCCGCCACTGCCATCGTGGCACCCGTCGCGATACCGTCATCGACCAGGACGACGAATCTTCCGTCAAACGAATACGGTTGCCGCTCTTGGCGATATTTCGTTTCTCGCTCGATACGCAGCGCGTCTTCGCGCATCACGATCTCATGCAATTGCCGATCCGACACCCCTAGTCGCCGCGGCACGTCGTCGGCCACGAACACCTGCCCCGCCGCAATAGCACCCATCGCGTACTCCGGCTGACCGGGAGCGCCGAGCTTGCGCACAACCAGCACGTCGAGCGGAGCGTCGAAAGCCTCGGCGACCTCACGAGCGACAGGCACACCACCTCGTGCGAGGCCGACGATCAGCGGAAGTGGTTGTTCTGCAGACGAACCCGGCAAGAGACCTCCGGTGGCCCTGATGCGCTCGGCCAATAGTTGCCCGGCATCGGCTCGATCTGCGAACAGGTACGACATAACCGGCCCCCCCGGACTCACGAGGAAGTGGCGAGAGTGATCGCCCGGCCAACCGTGACGGAGAAGCTCGGTACGTCCTTCAGATCGACGGTCGCCTCGTACGTCCGGTCGTAGCCCGTCGCGCAGATGCGCCAGCCGTCGTCGGTTCGGCGGTAAGTATCCGCGTAGAACGCCGCTCCGATCATCATGAAGGAGAACTCCGGCACGATGACGCGATCCTGTAGATACCACCGACCGGTAGCGGAATCGCCGTCGACGATGATCTCGGGATGGTCGACGCGATGCTCGGTGATGACACCCGGTCCGACGGAGCTGCGCATGTACCCGACGAGTTCATCTCTGTCACCGAAGGACAGCTTCTCTCCGTAATCGCCGGTGACGTCCTCGGTGAGCGTCGCGGCGAACACATCCCAGTCCTTGGTGTCGAGTGCCCGCAGGTAGCGGTACTTGAGCGCCTTCACTTGCTCGAGATCGTCCATGCCCAACGTCTACTCCGCGCCGCCGGTCGGCGGGGGCGTTTGGGCACAACCGCTCGCGTCAGGCCTATCGCACAAACCGGACATCAGTTAGGTTTGCCTAATGAGATTCAAGTTCGGCCATCTCGCGGTGGTGCTCGCGGCAGTGTCACTGGTAGTTGGAGCCTGTTCGAGCGCCGATTCCGATTCCGATTCGTCATCGTCGTCGTCGGCCGGGCCGGTGACGATCACACACCAGTACGGCACCACCGAGATCCCCAGCACGCCCAAGCGTCCTGTCACGTTGAACTGGACCTGGGCAGACTCTCTGATCAAGCTCGACGTTCCGATCACCGCAGAGTTCGTCCTGGAGGGCTACTCGGGCGAGAACAACCGGTTCGAGTGGACGCCCGAGCATTCGTCGACCGTCGTGCCCTACACCGCGACCCCCGATATCGCGACCCTCGCGAAGTACAAGCCGGACGTGATCCTGGCCGGCTTCCTTCCCGACAAGGCGTCGTGGGAACGCCTGCAGCAGATCGCGCCCACGATCCCCGTGCTCGAGCAGGGCACCCAGGTGGACAGCTGGGAGGACGTGACCACCACGGCAGGCGAGATCTTTGACAAGCGCACGCAAGCCGCCGATGCTGTCGCAGAGGTCAATGATCAACTGGCGCAAGTCAAGTCGACGTATCCGAAGGCCCAGGGCAAGACATTCTCGTTCGCACAGTTCACTCAGGAGAATCAGCTCGGCGTGACCACCTCCGACAGTGATGCGGCGTCGAAGCTGATGGATCAGATGGGTCTGGTCCTCGACCCAGCGGTGAAGTCGTTGTCCCCCAACGGCGATCGCACTCTCGTTTCCCCTGAGCGAATCGACGTGCTCCGCTCGGACCTGCTGATTCTCTGGCCACTGACGGGAGGACCCGAGGTCTTCGAGAAGGTTCCGGGCTTCACGTCGCTACCCGCAGTACAGCGCGGCAGCACTGTGTACCTGGACAACAACAACGCGGCAGCCTTCAGCAGCCCGTCGATCTACTCCGTGCCGTGGGCGATCAAGAAGGTCGACCCGCACTGGCCAAGATTCAGTGACATGCAAGATTCAGTGACATCTAAGCCAGAGACTCTGCCGCACAGACGATTCGCGTGAGCCTGTCCGTCGGCGCCGCCCGATGCGGCGCCGACGGGATCATGTCAGGAGAATCGGATCACGCCACGGATGTTGCGGCCCTCGCGCATGTCGTCGTATGCGCTGTTGATCTGGTCGAGCGTGTACGTGCGCGTGATCAACTCGTCGAGTTTGAGGTTTCCCGCGCGATACATGTTGAGCAGGTTGGGCATTGCCTCACGCGGTGACTTCATGCCGTAGAGCGCACCCTGAATCCGCTTCTGCATCATCGCGAGATTGTTCGCGTTCAGTCCGGGGACCGAACCTTCCTCGCTCTCCGAACTGATGCCGGTCACGACGACGGTTCCGGCCTTGCGTGTGGCGGCAAGGCCCTGACCGATCAACTCGTTGGTCACGATGCTGGCGGTCAGGACGACCACATCCGCACCCTGGCCGTTGGTCAACTCGGCCACACGCGGCATCGCCTCGTCGATCGAGCCGAAGGCGTCGGTGGCGCCGAAATCCGTTGCCCACTTCTGCTTGTCGGCCACCGGATCGACCGCGATGATGTGCGACGCACCGCTCTCGCGCGCACCCTGTACGGCGTTCATCCCGACGCCGCCTACACCAGCGATCACCACCGTGTCGCCGCGCTGCACGTTTCCTGCCGTTGCCGCAGAACCGAATCCGGTCTGCACGCCACAGGCAACCAGGCACGCGACCTCAAGCGGCACGTCCTTGTCGATCTTGACCAGCGACATCTGGTCGTAGACCTGCCACTCGGAGAACGTTCCGAGAAGGCCCATCGTCGCGACGTCGTGGCCGTCGTCGGAGTGCATCCGGTAGGTGCCGTCCATCTGGTGCCCGATCATGATCAGCGCACCGTTGTCACAGAGGTTCTGCATGCCGGCCGCGCACCAGCGGCATCGGCCGCACGAGGGGATGAACGACGTGAGAACGTGGTCCCCCACCTCGAATCCCGTGACGCTCGGACCCACCTTGCGAACGATTCCCGAACCCTCGTGCCCGCCGACGACGGGTAGGTGCCCAGCGGTGATATCGCCGTGCGAAATGTGATCGTCGCTGTGGCACAAGCCCGTTGCGACCATTTCGACGAGCAGTTCGCCTTCTTTCGGTTCGTCGAGTTCGAGCTCCTCGACCGACCATTCACCCGGCGCCTCACGCAGGACAGCGGCTCGTGTTCTCATTTCTTCCTCCTTCATCCACACCGTTCGACGATGTGATCTGCCTCTCATTGGGGAGGATATGACACAGGGTGACAAAACCGGTTCGATTTCGCCGAAATCGGCAAGCGAGCGCCGCCGACAAGGCCGAACGACGCCCATGCGCCATGATGGTGGTCATGGGTTCCGACGAACGGCACGCGCTCGACCCCGTCGATTCACCCGTCGATCGCGGCGGTCGCCCCGCCATGACCAGCCCGCACGAACTCGCGGCCCAGGCACAACGTCTGTTCATCGAGAACGGCTTCGACCAGACGAGCGTGGAGGAGATCGCCGCGACCGTCGGCGTCAGCCGTCGAACCTTCTTTCGCTACTTCCCCACCAAAGCCGACGTGATCTGGGTGGAGTCGGAGAATGAACACGCCCTGTTCGAGCAACTACTCGACGACGCTTCGCCCGACATATCACCGTGGGCCGCCGTCACCGCGGCGTACATCGCCACACTCGACCACGGACGCGCAGAAGACGACTGGGCCAGACACCGCGCCCGGTTGATTCTGTACGAGCCCGCGGTGCAGGCGCAGGCCAACCAGGTCTTCCGACGGTGGCGCGTCACTGTCACACGGTTCGTCGCCACGCGCACCGACAAGAGCGACGAGAGCGCCTACGCGCGTGCTGCCGGCCATGCGGCGGTTGCCGCTTCGATTGCGGCACATGAGCATTGGCTCACCCACACCGAGCTGTCGATCAGCGAGTGCATGCGAATACTGTTCGACGCCCTCGAACCCCACGACCGATAGGACGCTCACGAGACAGGTTCGAGCGCCTGCGGGGTGCTACTTCTTCTTTGTTCCGGGAAGCACGCCCGCGTCGATCACGGCCTTCACGAACGGCCGGGAACGCTCGAGTAGCTCGTCGACATCCTCACTCGCCCATGCCGATCCGGTGATGGCATCCGTCTCGGCTTCGATCGCGCGGTAGAGATCGAGACCGGCAGCAGTCAACTCGTGCTCATCGTCGTCGATTCTGGTGGCAAGCCCGCGCTCGACGAGCCTGGCAACCGAAGCCTCCCACGCCTCGTCCGACCATCCGCGGGTCAACTGAGCGAGTCGTCGACCCAATGCTCGACGTCGAATTGTCGGGTCCGGCAGCGTTGCTTCGTGGAAGGTTGCCGCGTCGATTCCGTCGAGACCGTTCTGGACGAGGACCGCAATGTGGTTGTCTCCCCGCCACTCTCGCAGTACGGACAGCGCGTGCCAGAGCGCGAGGTGCGGAGAATCCGGCGGTGTCAGCGCCGCCCACGCCGAGGCCAATGGCCTACCTCCCATCGGGAGACTCGATGCGATCTCTTGGTAACGCTCTGCGAGAGAAGCCAGTTCAGGTTCGACGACCCGCTCGCCCAGTATTTCGCGGAACTGGGCGTCGAGCATCTGCTCTCGACGCGCGGCAACCTTGTCGAGACCGACCTTGCGCGCGGACTCCCACGCGTTGGTGATGAGTTCGGGCGCGAAGTTGTAGAACGACGAGACGACGACCGGGGCGGCGCAATCGCCGAGTGGAGCCCCTCGCGCTCCTACGTAGAAGGCGTGCGGGTCGAGGCTCAGATCACTCTGTGCCTCAGCGAGTCTCGGGTTGAAGTAGGCGAGGACGTGGAACGGTTCGAGTGTTTCGTACGCCAGCCTGGCGCGGGCAGCTGCGGTGTCGTCGACTGTGACCATGTGCTCCACCCTCGCGGTCGGGAAGGCGTCGAGTCAAGAATGAAGTCTACGGGGCCGGCCCGGGCAGTACCCAACAGGCGGAAAGATTCTCCTTGACATGTCCGATTTGACGGGTACGTTGGAAATAGAACGTCAGTTCGACACCGGAGGCGGGGGCGGGCATGGGGACCGAGAGTTCAGACATCCACGAGGGACACCTGGCCGGCGAGGCTGCTGCGCCGAATCCCGTTGCGCTGTATGAGCAATTGCACGCATTGCTCGATCAGATCGACGACGTCGACACCAGCGGTGCAACGGAAGCCGAGGTGGCGGCCATGGCGATCGAACACGAGCGTGCGGCGCGCAGGATGATCTCGATCGGCAACAGTCGAATCATGGATGTGTCCAATCGTGCGGCGTATCGCGCTGTCGGCACACACTCGTTGTCGGACTTCATGATGGGCGCGTTGCGCCTGCACGACGCAACCAAGCGCAGGCGGCAGATCCTGGCACTCAACGAGACCTTCACGATCACCGGCGACACGATGCCCCCGCTCTACCCGCTGCTCGCCGACGCACTGCGCAGCGGCACGCTCGGTGCCGATCACCTCACCGCAGCACTCACCGTGCTGAACAAGATTCCGGAGGGCATCGATGCGGAGCAACTGACCCGCGCCGAAGCCGAAGTCGCCGAGTTCGCACAGAAGCTAGCGCCACGCCAGATTCTCGCCGCCGGTAATCGTCTGCTCGCCTACCTCGACCCGGACGGCACGATCACCGACGACAACGACCGCAAGCGTCAGCGCCGACTCACCGTCGACAATCAAGACACACAGTCGATGTCACGAATCCTCGGCACCCTCGATCCCACGACCCGCGCGATGCTCGATACAGCACTCGCAGCGTGGGCAGCACCCGGAATGAACAATCCCGACGACGAGGCCTCGCCCACCGGCAGCAACGAGTTCGCCGATGTGGACGCGCTCAAGGAGGCAGCGGCCCGCGACACTCGCACCCAGTCGCAACGCAACCACGACGCGCTCTCCGCGATTCTCAGGGCGGTCCTCGACGGCGGGCTGCTCGGCGCCAGCCATCGCGGACTTCCGCCACACCTCGTCGTACGCATCTCCGACACTCAGCTCCGCGAGTACGCGGGATTCGGACAGACCACCACCGGCGCCGACATCCCGATGCCCGACCTGATCCGTTTGGCCGCACAATCGGTCATGCACCTGGCGGTGTTCTCCGAGCACACCGGTGCGCCCCTCTACTTCGGCACGGCCAACCGCCTCGCGAACGAGTCTCAGCGGTTCATGCTGTTCGCGAACTACGGTGGATGCTCAATGCCCGACTGCCCCCGCCCCTTCAGCCACTGCGAAATCCACCACGCCGAACAGGATTGGGCGAAGGGCGGACGCACCGACATCGACGAGCTCGCACCGGCCTGCGGACCCCACAACCGCGCGGTCGGCGACGGTCCCGGGCAGTTCACCACAGAGAAGATCCCCGACGGCACCGACCGCGGGAGATACGGTTGGCGCTCCAACCCGGACCCGGCATTCCCCGGGAAGCCTACTGCGCTGCGCACCAACAACATTCACGATCTCGACGCGATCATCGACGACAAGCTCGAGCGGTGGCGAGCCGAGCTGACGCCAGCAGCCGCGGTAGATGAATCCCCAACTCCACCGCCTGCAAATCCGCAACCCATCGACGGCTACACCTACCCCGAGGACGTCGCCGACGAGATCGTGCGCATGCTGCACGACGGCACCCTGATCGCCATCGGCGAACTCGAACCCGCCTGACGGCGGCGCCGATTGCGGCGCGGTTAAATCGCCGCGCTCCTGTTGCGGATTTCGAGCGAATCCCGCACATTTGTCGACAGTTGATCGTATGGTCAACTCGCCACGACAGATGACCAGGGGGATTCGTTGCGTCGAATGACTTTCGAGGACCGGCGGCAAGCGCTGGTCGATGCCGCAGTCCGCGTCATCGCACGAGATGGGCTGGCCGCTGCGACGACCAGGGCGATCGTCGGCGAGGCAGGGATGCCTCAGGGCGCGCTCTTCTACATCTTCTCGTCCCGCGATGCGCTGATCACCGAGGTCATCACACACATCACCGAGCAGGAACGCCTCACCGCGGTGTTGTCTGCCGACATGGTCGCCGACGACGCGAGCCTCCACGAGGTGCTCAGCGAGGCCATGCTCGGCTACCTGCGCATGCTCGAGGAAGACCCAGCGCGTGAGCTCGCACTCCTTGAGGTGGCAACACACGCGATCCGCCACGACCGCGCGGCCGTGAACAAGCAGTGGCAGACCTACCGCAGCGCTGTCGCCGACGCGCTGAGTTATCTGGCCGAACGCATGTCGATCACGTGGGAGCTACCGCTGACGCAGGTCGCACACCTGGTGACCTCTGCGATAGACGGTCTCACGCTGTCGTGGTTGACCGACCGGGACACCGAGGCTGCGCGTCGAAACATCGACGTACTCGCGACCGCAATCGTCACACTCGCCGCTCCGACGGCGGACCCGACATCATCACCGACCCCGGCACCGGCAACAACACCGACGTCGCCGGAAACCGACGCACGGTGACCCTCGACCACGACGCCCACCACAGTTCGACGACGCCGTGGCAACGCGTTTCGTCGAAGTGGATCGGCCTCTTCGGACTCTCGTGGCTCGGCATCTGGCTCGCGCAACTCGCACCGTTCCAGCTCACCCTTCCCAACCAGATCAACGACTGGCTGGATATCGGCACCAATGTCGACGAAAGCAATTGGAAGCAAAGCGTTCTCACGTTCGGCGTGGTATCGGGAATCTCTGCGGTGTTCGCGCTCGTGGCATTTCCCCTCACCGGTTCGCTGTCGGATCGCACGACGAGCCGATACGGACGGCGTCGACCATGGATCGTCGGCGGTACGGCGTTGTTCGCGGCGGGACTCATCGCACTTGGTTTCTCCGACAACATCATTGCGATCACCATCGGGTGGTGTGCCACGCTGACAGGCTTCAGTGCCGTGTCGGCGGCGCTGACCGCTTTGATCAGCGATCAGGTTCCGGTTTTCCAACGCGGCGTCGTATCGAGTTGGGTGTCGGCCCCGCAAGCGATCGGCGTGATCATCGGTATCGCACTGGTGTCGGCGTTCGGCCTCGGATTTCTCCCGTCGTACGCACTCTTCGCGGTCTTGCTGATCGCCTGTGTCGCACCGTTCGTGCTGTACCTGAACGATCCGCCCAACCCGCGACACGACAAGGGTCGGATCAGTGTCCGGGCCGTCGTATCCGAGTTGTGGATCTCGCCGCGTGAGCATCCCGATTTCGGATGGACACTACTCGGCCGCGTGTTGGTGAATCTTGGTAACGCCCTTGGTACTTCGCTGCTCTTCTTCTTCCTGAAGTTCGGCATCCACTCCACCGACGCCGACAATGACATCTTGCTGGTGACAGCGGTCTACATGGTGTTCGTCGTCATCAGTGCACTGGTGTCGGGCAAGCTGAGCGACGTCGTCGGGAGACGAAAGCCATTCGTCCTCGCCGCAGGTGTCTCGCAGGGCGCGGCGGCGGTCTGCATCGCTGTGGTCGCCAACCTCCCCATGACGATGGTCGCGGCAGCGCTGCTCGGCGCCGGCTTCGGCGCCTTCCTCGGTGTCGACCAGGCACTGGCGACCCAGGTCCTCCCCGACGCCGAGCACAACGGCCAGGACCTGGGAATCATGAACATCGCGATGGCCGTCCCGCAGGCACTCGGACCTCTGGTCGGCGCCGCGATCGTCGAAGCAACCGGCGGTTTCACCGGATTGTTCGTCGCCTCAGCGATTTTCGGAATCCTCGGCGGCGTGTCGGTTCTACTGGTGCGCAGCGTGCGTTGAGCCGAAGAGACCTGCCGTCATACCCGTTCACCCGAAACATATTTCACTGACCCACAACGCATCCCATTCATCCATGCATTCGAATGTCCACATTTCACCAGGGGGTTGAGATGAGCACCAACGCATCCCGCGGAACACCGCATCACACGTCACACGACGACGCAGCTCCGAACGGAGTGACCCGACGGGGGTTCCTCGGTGCCTCCGCGGGAGCCGTCGGAGCGGGCGTGGTCGGGATCGCCATGACAGGCGCACTCGGAGCCGGAACTGCAACGGCCGCACCGTCGTCGGGCTACCTGGTGGGGGCGGGCAAGGGTGATCTCACCGGCGCCATCGCGGGCCAGGGAATGATGGGATACTCCGACCTGAGCCAGGTGGCCACCGGTCTGTTGCAACGCGTGTGGGCGCGCGCCTACATCATCGCCGACGTCGCGTCGGGTAAGCGAATCGTATTCGTCAACGCCGATCTTGCCTGCCTGTTCGAGTCCCACCACGTCGGCGTGATGAACGAATTGCGCCAGCGATTCGGCAACCTCTACACCGAAGAGAACGTCAATCTCAACGCCACCCACAATCACAACTCGTGCGGCGGAACGGCCTGGGACTACGCGTATGTCCTTGCAGCACTCGGACATCGGGAGAACTCGTATCGCGCAGAGGTGGCCGGCCTCGTCGACGCAATCGTGGCGGCCCACCACTCACTGGCGCCGGGAACCCTCGAACTCGGGCATTCCGAGTTGCACGACGCCAGCGCCAACCGGTCACTGCAGGCGTTCGTCAACAATCCAACCCCCGATCGTCGACACTTCCCCGAGCACATCGATCCACAGGTCACCTCGCTGCGACTTCGACAGGGCGGCAACGTGATCGGCGAGATCACCTGGTTCGCCACACACGGAACGTCGCTGACCGACGCCAACACATTGATCTCGATCGACAACAAGGGCTACGCGTCGTACCTCGCCGAGCAGAACAACCCCGACGTCGTCGCATCGTTCCCGCAGACCAACGCCGGCGACATGACACCGAATCTCGCTGTGCGCAAACTACATCCGTCCGGACCCACCGAAGATCACCGCGCCAACTGCACGATCATCGGTCAGCGGCAGTTCAAAGCCGGCCAGCGGGCATTCGCCTCTGCGCGTTCGCTGTCCGGCGGACTGTCTTATGCGTACCGGTTCCTGAACCTCTCCGACATCGCGATCGACGGCGCATACACGCCAGATGGCCGTCCCGCGCGCACGAGTCCCGCGATCATGGGTGCGGCCGCCGCGGCGACGAGCACCGAGGACAACACACGCAGCCAGCTCTCGTTCCTCAAGGAGGGCACCGTACTCCCCTTCGCGGCAGCACTCGGAGCGACGTCGAAAGTCACTCCGCCGGAATGGGTTCAGCAGGTCCAGGCGCCGAAGCTACCGCTGTTCCCCCTCGGCTACATGCCGCCGCACCCGTGGATTCAGCAGGTTCTGCCGATCCAACTGATCCGCATCGGCGATCTTGTACTCGCGGCAGCACCGGCCGAGTTCACCATCACCGCGGGACTGCGCGTGCGTCGGATCGTGGCAGCCGCATTCTCATTGCCACTGGAAAACGTTCTGCTACAAGGATACTCGAACGGCTACAGCCAGTACGTCACCACTCCCGAGGAGTACCTGTCGCAGCAGTACGAGGGCGGCGAAACTCTCTTCGGGCGATACACACTGTGCGCGTACATGCAGGAGTTCGACAAGCTCGCACGCGAAATGGCAGCCGGGAAATCATCGTCACGCGGCCCCAAGCCACCGGATCAGCGCGGCCCCCAACCCGATCTGCTGACCCCGGTACCCGCCGACACCCCCATCAGCGGTCGACGCTTCGGCGACGTCGTGCGTGGACCGAAGACCTCGTATCGGTCCGGTGACACCGTGTCGGTCGAGTTCTGCGGCGCGCACCCCTCGAACAAGGTGCACAGGGTGCGGCCGGGAAGCAGCGCAGCCAAGGATGGCTACTTCGTCGTCGAACGGTATGAGTCGGGTCGCTGGGTCGCGGCCGCCGACGACAACACCTGGGGCACCGAGCTCGCCTGGAAGCGGCCGTCGGGCAGTTCGACGGCGTCGAGCGTGACCATCAGTTGGACGACCGGCCCGGGAGTCTCGGGGCGTCACCGCATCCGGTACTTCGGCGACGTCAAGCACACCAACGGCGCGCTGTCGTCGTTCGTCGGGACGAGTCCCGCATTCGACGTGAAGTGATGCCGGTCCCGACAGGCCGAACCGTCGAACCTGTGGTTGGGTTGTGCGCGTGAATGCCCCCGACGTGACAAGCCCCGGCACCGCAGCGAATCCTGGCACCTCAGCACAGCGTCGTATCCATCGGGGACGCATCATGCACATCGCAGGCTCGCCGACGGTCTCGGACGCCGACTCAGCGCTCGTCGACATCGGAGACGGTGCGCTGGCCATCACGGCCGATGGGCTGATCGACTTCTGCGGCCCCTTCGACGAACTGCCCGCGCGGCCCGGCGATGTCGTCGTCGACCATGGCGATGCCTTCCTGCTGCCGGGCTTCGTCGACGCCCATGTGCACTTTCCGCAGACCTACGAGCTCAACGCGTACGGCGGCGGCCAGCTGCTGGAATGGCTGAACAACTGCATCTTTCCCGCGGAGTCGCGACTGGCCGACCCGGTGTTCGCCCGCACGATCGCGCGCGACTTCACCCGCGCCAGAATCGCCGCGGGCACCACAGCCGCGATGGTGTTCGGTTCGGCCTTCCCCGTGGCACAGGACGAACTATTCGAGGCGACACAGCGCGCGGGGCTGCGCATCGTCAGCGGTCGCGGCATCCAGACCCAGGGTCCGGATTCGGCTGCCCCGCTGATGACCTCGGAGGCCGACGCGATCGCTCTGACGACCGCCGAGATCGATCGGTGGCACGCGGCCGACACCGGAAACCCCGACACCGCTCGATTGCTCACCGCGATCGTGCCCCGCTTCACACTGTCGGTGACAACGCAGACCCTCGCGGCGCTCGGTGAGCTCTACGCGCAGGTGCGCGACCGCGGCGTCTACGTCCACACACACCTCAACGAGAACAACCGGCCCGGCACCGGCGAGGTCGACCTGGTCAAGCAACTCTTCGACGTGGAGTGCTATCTCGACACCTACGACGGCAAGTTTCTGCCGGGTTCGGCCGTCGGCGGCGAAAGCCTGCTCGGCAGACGCACCATTCTTGCCCACTGCGTCCACTGCACCGACGCCGAACTGGCCCGGATGGCGGAGACCGGCACGTCGATCGCACACTGCCCGACGTCCCAGTTGTTCCTCGGCTCGGGCACCATGCCGTGGAACCGCACTGTCGACGCGGGTGTGACCATCGCGCTGGGCAGCGACTGCGGGGGTGGCGACGAGTGGCTGATCTCGAAGGTTGCCGGTGACGCCTACAAGGTGCACATCTCCGAACCGGGCGAGGCGAGCGTCGCCATGCATCCGGCCCAGATGCTGTTCAGCGGAACCCTCGCGGGCGCACGAGCTCTCGACGCCGAATCACGCTTCGGCAACTTCGACGTCGGCAAGGAAGCCGACTTCCTGGTGATCGACCCGCAGCGATGGCCGCCGATGGAACGGATGCTGCGCAACGGAGTTCGCGACGACGACCCGCAAAGAGCGCGCGACCAAACACTTTTCGCGCTCCTGATGGGCATGCGCGAACCGGCGATCGCTGAAGTCTACGTCGGCGGCGACAAGGTCGACGTCGACGCCGTGTGAGGGCTTTCGCGGCCCGACACAGTAGCTCAGTGGCTCAGATCGGGTGGCCGTCCCATTCGTGGTCGTGCATGAAGCCCTCGGCCAGGCCGACGTGGTAGCGACGGCAGTCGCGCAGAATCGACGCGTAGGCGACCGGCAGCATGACCCCGGGCTTTATGTCGCCGCGCTCGAAGATCACGTCCTCGTACGAGCGGAAGTCCTTCCAGAACTGGCGCATCGACCGTCCCTGGCGTGATGCCTTCGTCCAGCCGTAGAGCAGCATGCCGAGTCCGATCATGCGGTCGACGTCGGAGTCGGGAACGATGAGGTCGTCGTTGTGGCCGAAGAACGCCGCGGGTACGTCGTTGTGGGGGCGGAACATCATGATCCCGCTCGTCGATCGGGGGTTGCACTCGATGCAGTAGAGGCTGCCGTCGGCGCCCTCGATGAAGTCGAAACCGGCCTGGCCGGTAAACCTCTGCGCCGCAACAAATTCGGTGATCCAGTCGAGGATCGGTTGATGTTCGATCGAACTGAACGACAGGCATGAGCTGCCGCCGATCGCGTAGCTGACGGGGTAGGTCGCGTGTGCGTTGACCTTGCCGTCGCGGCAGACCGAGTAGGTGCAGTACCGCTTGCCTTCCAACCACTCCTGGGCAAGCCACGGATTCGTCGGATCGTATTCGACCCAGTCGAGGTTCTCGCCGGGAGTGATCTTGTGTACTTTCTGCGACCCGCGCGAATAACACTGCTTGAGCGCGAACGGGACGTCGAAGTCGAGCGCTGCGGCGTCGTCGGGTCCTTCGACGACGGCGAATTTCAGCGTGGGAATGCCCAGTGAGACCAATTCGCGCTGGAAGTCGTACTTGTTGTGCAGCTTGTTCTCGGTGTCGAAATCGGACAAAAACACCTCGCACTCCGCGGGGAACAGTCCGACCATCATCGACAGGATGTCGGTTTCCTCGTGGATGGGAATGACCATGTCGACTTTTTCGTCGACGACGATGCGCGCGAGTTCGCGGCAGTAGTCGCGCGGTTCGAACTTCGGTGGAGGCACCTTGTGAAATGCGTCGACCGAGTTGGAGAAGCGGCTGACACCGATCGGGATGCTGTCGACGACGGTCACCCGATGACCTGCCGCCGACATCAGCCTCGCCAGGTTCAGCGTGAGGAAAGAGCGGCCGAAGGTGATCAGTACGTGCTTCTTCGGGGATGTCGCCACATCGCGAGTCTAGTCAGTGGTCCGCGTCCGCCCGAGGCGGGCGGGGACGGCCTGAGACGGGCGGCGACGGGATTGTCAGTACCTCGGTGAATACTGAGAGTGGAATAATAACTCGCTTGCCGACCGTTGACCGATGAGTTGTGGTTGTAGGGGGAGTCTTCACTACACGACCACTCGGGCCGGACGATTCCTCGGCTCCCGTCCACCGGGGCCGACTCCGGTGGACCGGGTGGATAACACGAATAGACGACGAATAGCAGAGAGGCGGGTCGCATGTTCCTCATAGGCGTCATCGCGGCGAGCCTCGCCGCGGTGGCTTACGGGATGTCGACGGTGCTGCGCGCCCTCGGGGCTCGTCGTGCCGCGCAGATCGACCGTGATGAGGGCATCGAGACCACCAATGCCGCCGGGGGCCCCACGCTCCGCTCGACGGCATCGACCTTCGTCGACCCGGCGTTCATCCTGGGAACGGTGCTGGTGACCGTCGGATTCGCCGGCGGCGCTGTCGCGGCGCGCTACCTGCCGCTGTTCTTGTCGCAGACGATCGTCTCGGCCAACCTGGTGATCACCGCACTGCTCGGCACCATCATGCTCAACATCGCGCTGCATACACGCGACTGGATCGCCATCTGGCTCGTGGTGTTCTCGCTGTGCCTTCTCGGCATGTCGTCGTCGCATCAGACAGGTGATTCCGGCGACCACTCATTCCACTGGCTGCTGTTCTTCGCCACCATCGTCTTGAGCGGGCTGGCGTTGCTGTCGGTGTACCGACTCGGCCGACACGGAGCGATCGCGGGCGGTGCTGCCGCAGGCCTGCTGTTCGGTGTCATCGCCATCGCGGTGCGCATCCTCGACGGCATCCACCCGTTCGACCCCGTCCGACTGCTCCTCGATCCCGCGGCATGGACCATCGCGATCGCGGGTGCCGTCGGATTCTTCGTGCAGACCGTCGCGCTGCAGCTCGGCGCTGTCAACGGCGTCACCGCGGTGCTCGTTGTCGGCGAAACGGCAGGTCCGAGCCTCATCGGCGTCATGTTCCTCGGCGATCAAGCCAAGCCGGGCCTCGGATGGCTCGCTCTGGTCGGCTTCCTCGGAGCCGTGGTCGGCGCCGTACTGGTCGCCTGGTACGGCTCCGGAGATCCCGACCACTTCGGTGAGGCACCCCCGATGAAGGGCGGGTGGCGTCGCGGACGTGAAGACGATGAGTTCGACGACTACGACGACAGCGAATTCGAGAGCGGGCAATTCGAGAGCGGGGAGCTGCGCTCCGATATGACCGCTTCCGACGAGATCGACTCCTTCGGATTCGCGCCCGCCGACTTCGACGACGATGACGACGACGAGGGCCGCAGCAGTAATGCGAGTCGCAGCGGTAATGAGAGTCGCAGCGGTAATGAGAGTCGCAGCGTTGGTGAGGAGCACAGCCGCGCCGAGGACCACGGTGTTGTCGACTCGTCGTCGAGGTCGGACATCGACTTCACCGACGCCGACCTCGACGACCGGCAGCCCTCCCGCCGCTACTCGTGCTGATCGGTGCTCTCGACCTCTAGTCCGTCGTCTCCTTGACCTTCTCCTTGACCCGCAGCGGCTCGGACGGCGGCGCGGAGGTTGCGGATGGCGCCGAGTCGCCACGCGGTGGCGAACCACATGATGATCACGAACGGCGCGATGATCAGCATCGACCACAGGTAGCTGTTGTTGGGCATGACGTCAGAGATCACCTGTGCTCGTGGCACGCCGTCGATGTCGGCGGGCAGCCACGCCTCGAGGATGTTGCGCGTGAGCTTGACCGGCGCGAACGGACCGGCGCTCGATGCGAGATAGAACGAGATCAGCACGATCACCAATGACCCGAGCCACCCGATGACTTTGACCTGGGAGCCCAGGATCTCCGCAGATGTCCTGATCGACTCGGCGGCGAAGCCCAACATCAGCACCAGGAGCAGACACGCGACCTGCGCGGAGAGCAGCTCCTCTATCACCGAGGATTCGTCGTCGCTCGACGCCATATTCGGCAATCCGATCGCCAACGAGATCAATCCCGAAATCAACGCGACCAGCGTCACCGAGCTGGCCGCACCCTCGATCCGGCCGAATGAGCCGCGCAGCGCACCCTCGGTCGCTGCGCTCGCCACCTTCGGACTGACGTCGTAGACGACCAGCACGACGAGTCCGGAGATCAGCGCGCTCAACAGCCACGCAACCGTCGTAGTGCACACGGCTGCGAGCGCGAAGGAGCCGATCAGCGGTCCGAACAAGCTGTCGGCGTTCTCTGACAAACGTGTCCCGACGAGCGGCAGGACTCCGACGATCGCGATGACGAGTCCACCGGCGAGAAGTGGACCGGAGAACTCCGTTATCTCGACGGCGTCGAGGTCGGGGTCGCGACCACGGATGACCTGCCATTCGGCGGTCGTCAGTTGTCGCAGGCCGCTTCCCCACCGCGTGCGGTCGCTCTCGGCGCCGGGCCGTGTGTTGCCCACGTCCAACAGGTTAAGGACTGACGGCCCGTTGTTGCGTGAGGATCGCCGCGATGTCGGCGCGGTCGGTCACGTCGAGCTTCACGCAGGCACGGTAAATGTGCCCCTCGACTGTGCGCACGGAGACCACGAGGCGCTCGGCGATCTGCTTGTTCGAGAGTCCTGCGGCCACCAGGTTGGCGATCTCGCGTTCGCGCGTGGTGAGCGGCAACGGTTGTGCCGCACGCACCAAAGCGGGTGTCCGCAGACCGCCGCACGACGCCGAGATGCGGTCGGCCATCGCCGCCGACGCGACCGTCGCCGAACGGTGTGAAGCGTTGTCGTGCAGCACACTTGCCTGCGCGGCCGAGTCGGCCGCCGAGAGCAGGTAGCCCAGCTTCTCGAAATCGGCGGCACACAGATCCAGTTCGACGCCGTCACCGTCGGCGCTGGCCCGCGCGTGGCGTGCATAGAGGCCAACGAGCGGCCCGTCGACGACGCCGCTGAGTTCGGCGAGCCTGTCCGCCACCGTTGTATCGCCGAAACGTGCAGCGGTGTGCAGTGATTCGGCTTCGACGGCGAACTGCCCTGCCTCACGCGCCTGCTGCGCCGCGTCATTCGCGAGGGCGATCGCGGTGGTGATCATCCCCGTGGACGCGGCCTGCCAGGCGGCAGCAACACCGAGCATCGGCCCGAACACTGCGACCTGCCTGCCGTAGTGCTCGCGTGCTCGGGCGAGCGCGACGTCGGCGTCGTCCGCCAATCCCATTGCCGACAGCGACTCGATGAGGAACAGGTAGGCCGGGAAGTTCCAGGTTGCCGAGTATTCGTCGGTGTCGAGCGTCGCGAGGGTCTGTTCGATGCGTCGTGTGACGGCGGTGCACCTACCGCGCGCGAGGTCGACAGCGGCAACGAGTTCTCCCGCCATCGCCCAACCGAGGTACTGCGCGGTGTCGGCGAAGGTGGCGTACCGCTGTGCCGCGACCTGCGCCTCGTCGAGATGGCCGGTGAGCGTGAGTGACAGTACCTCGCCGATGCCTGCCGGAAAGCGCAGCATCCCATCGGTTTTCGCCTCGGCGTCACGTGCCTGGGCGGCAAGGGGCGCGACGTCGTCGCCATGTCCCTGTAGCGCGCGGGCGAGCATGCCGCCGAACGCCGCCCACTCGACTGCCCAGGGCAGCGGAGACGACGCCGCGAGCACATCGTCGGAAAGCTCGACCGCGCGTGCGAGATCGTTCTCGAAGAGTGCACACGCCGACCCGATCGCGTCGACGATCGGCGTGAGCAAGGGTTCGGTGACGCACGCACGCACTTCATCGAGCAACTCGTCGGCGCGTTTCGAATCGCCCATGGCCCAGAACATGTTTCCGACGCGCAGGACGCCGATGCGGGTGGCTCTGACCTCGTCGAGATCGGCGAGCCGGTACTGCGCGAGTAGCTGCTCCGCCTGATCCGGCCGGGCCTGCCACATCAACGCGCGGGCCAGCAGCTCCGCCTCATCCGGGCCACCCCCGTCGGCAATTGCCGCGCGCGCGAACCGCTCACCCATCGGAACCTGCGCAAGGTTGAGTGCGTCGCGGGCCGCCGAACCGAGCAGCGACGGGTCGATGGCGCCGACGTCGCTTTCAAGTGCCAGGTCGGCGAGTCGAATTCGCGCCGCGGGAGTGTCTTTCGGACGCGAGTCGAGTGCCCTGACGAGCGCACCGCGGAGTCGACGCGACGACGCGAGCCCGAGACCGTGCCGGATGACCTCTCCGAACAGGGGATGGTGAAAGGAGACGTTGAGGCTGCGGCCATCTCGGGCAATGCGGACGAGGCCGTCGATCTCGGCTTGTTCGACGGCCTCCTCGCTGGTGAGATCCGACAGCACATCGATGTCGAGAGGTTCGCACAGGCTCAGGTACTTCAGAGCGGCAAGGACATCGGGCTGCAGTTGTTCGACGCGGCCGGCGAGAAGCGAGGCGAGCTCGGAGGTGATCGCAGCGCGTCCGCGGAGCTGCCACACACCGTTGACCTGCCGCAGGGTGCGCGCTGCCCGTGCGCCCTCGACGAGATGTCGCAGAAACAGGGCGTTGCCGCCGGAGGCTTCCCACATCCGGTCTGCTGAATGCTCTTCGAGTTGGCCGCCGAGGACGGACTCGATGAGGTCGACGCTTTGCTCTTTGGTGAACGGCGACAACGTGATTCGGATGAGGTGGTTGTCTTTCCAGAGCGAGGTGACGGCGTCGGGCACGGCCTCACCGCTGCGCACGGTTGCGACGATCTGCACCGCTCGATCAATTGCGAGCTGATGGAGCAACGTCGCCGACAACTCGTCGAGGAGATGCGCGTCGTCGACGCCGATGATCGTATCGCCCTGTGCCAGAAGGCTTTCACGCGCCGCTGACAGATAGGTCACCGGGTCGCTCGACACCGCGGGACCGACGAGATGCGCGAATACTCCGAGCGGTATCGATCGAGCCGACTCGGTACCCGCGACCCAGCGAACCCCCGTCTCGGTACCCGATGTGACCAGCCGCGCCAACGTCGTCTTACCGACGCCCGAATCGCCTGTCAGCACCACCCCGCACACCGAACCGCCCGGATTCAGCGCAGACTGGATCGTGCGGAATTCCTGCTCCCGCTCGATCAGTGGCCACGTGCCCTGCATGGGTTTCGAGTCTAATCCTCGACCCGCAGCTCTCCGACTCCCACGAGAAAGGGCCGTCCTCTGAACGGACTACTCAACACGTCTGGCTCCGGGGTCCGGCTACCCGGCGTCGCGTCGATTCACCAGGAGCACACCGACAGCGAAGACGATCGCGGCGAAGATCCCGAAGTAGACCAGCGAGACCCACGAATTCCAGTGGTAGCCATCGCCGGGAAAGTCGCCGTCGAGGAACCGAGAGCCGTTGCGGAACGGGAGAAATGGCCCGATTCGACGTCCGACGACCGGAAGCGCCGCGGCAACGTTCTCGAGGACCAGCATCCACACCAGAACCACCGAGACCGCACCAGCGGTCTGTCGCACAATGGCACCGACACCGATCCCGACGACGACGCACAGTGCCGCCCAGACCGCGGTACCCCAGATCTGCCTGATCACGTGTTCGCTGCCGAGGTCGAGACCAGCCGAACCGTTCACCGCCTTCACGAGCAGAACACTGCACAACGACAACGGCACGACGACGACAAACGTCAACGCGATGTACACCAATGCCTTCGCGCACAACACATTCTGGCGACGAGGGGTCGCCAGGAACGACGTACGGATGGTGCCGAAGCGGAACTCGGTGGTCACGCCGAGTACCGCCATGATCATCAAGATGACGACTCCGAAGAAATTCACCCCGATCAGATAGACCGACGCCGCGCTGCTCTGGTCGACCGATCCGTCGGTCCCGGCACCATCGGGTTGGTCGGCGATCGCCCCTGCACCGCGAGTCACGAGCGCGATCAGTCCCGCGATACCGAGACCGAGTACGACGACCGCCGCAATGCACCACCACGGCGCACGGGTACTGGTCAGCTTGATCCGTTCGGACCGGACCACGCCCATCAGTGCTGCCCTCCCCGGTAGTCGATCGACTCGGCTGTGGCTGCCATGAAGACCTCTTCGAGCGACGGGGTGTCGGACACCAACTCGTGTAACCCGATTCCCGCGGCCGCCGCGACATCGCCGACCTGGTCGGTGGTGGCGTCTGGGACGGTGAGATACACGCGGCCGTCCTGTCCGGCGACCGGGGTCACCGCCAGCCCAGCGGCCTCGAGCGCCCGGTGGAGTTCCGCCGGTTGCGGCGTACGTACCCGGGCCACCGGGCGCGCCCGCGCGGTGAACTCCGAGATCGAGCAGTCGGCGATCAGCCTGCCCCGCCCGATGACGACCACGTGGTCGGCCGTCAACGACATCTCGGTGAGCAGATGGCTCGACACGAACACCGTCCTGCCCTCTGCTGCCAGCGCCCGCATGAAGTTGCGGACCCAGACGATGCCTTCCGGGTCGAGTCCGTTGACCGGTTCGTCGAAGACGAGAGTGTGCGGATCGCCGAGCAGTGCGCCCGCGAGCCCGAGTCGCTGCGACATACCGAGCGAGAATCCGCCTGCCCGTTGGTCTGCGACGGACGTCAGGCCGACCATCTCGAGCACTTCGTCGACTCTGCCGACCGGGATGTCGTTGGTCGCGGCCATCCACCGCAGATGATTGCGCGCGCTCCGGTTGGGGTGCACCCACTTGGCGTCGAGCAGGGCGCCCACCTGACGCAGTGGATGGTCGAGTTCGCGATAGAGGCGGCCCCCGACGGTCGCTGTTCCCGACGTCGGCCGGTCGAGGCCGAGGATCATGCGCATAGTCGTGGATTTCCCCGCCCCGTTGGGCCCGAGGAATCCGGTCACGCGCCCCGGCGCGACGGTGAAACTCAGGTGGTCGACGGCGGTCACGCCCCCGAAGGTCTTGGTCAGATCGGCCGCGGCAAGCATTGATTCGACCATAGCAATCGAGTTCTGCGCGCTGGTGATTTCGACTCGGCTGCTCGCTTCGCTCGCGGCCGGCTCAATCAGCGGGAAAGGGCTGCTCGCTCCGCTCGCGGCGGCTCAATCAGCGGGAAGGACCACCCGCCCTGGCGACGACGCCTGCGCCCAGAAGCGCGTCGGGATGCGGCCGGCCCCGGCGGCGAGGCGGCCTGCGATCACCGCGTGGCGCATCGCATTCGCCATGCGTTCCGGGTCGTCGGCGCGGGTCACGGCCGACGCGAGCAGCACCCCGTCGCAACCGAGTTCCATTGCTCGCGCGGCGTCGCTCGCGGTCCCGATGCCCGCGTCGAGAATGATCGGCACCTGCGCCGATTCGACGATCATCTCGATGTTGTGCGGATTGGAGATCCCGAGACCGGTTCCTATCGGCGACCCGAGCGGCATCACCGCTGCGACGCCGAGGTCGGCGAGTCGTGCCGCGAGAACCGGGTCGTCGTTGGTGTAGACGAGCACCGTGAAGCCGTCGTCGACGAGTCGTCGTGCGGCGTCGACGAGTTCGATGGGGTCGGGCAGCAGCGTGCGGTCGTCGGCGACCACTTCGAGTTTCACCCACGACGTCTCGACGGCCTCACGCGCGAGTTGCGCCGTCAACACCGCCTCCGCGGCGGTATGGCTCCCCGCGGTATTGGGTAACACGTCGATCTTCAAGCGCCGCAACAGATCCAGCACCCCGGTCGTCGATCCCGCATCGATCCGACGCATCGCCACGGTGGTCAGTTCGGTACCCGAGGCGACCAGCGCGCGCTCGAGCACCGCGAGGTTCGCCGCGCCGCCGGTGCCCATGATGAGTCGGGAACCGAAGTGGCGGTCGGCAATTCGCAGTCCGCCCCGATCCTGTGTCGGCGTTTCGGTTTCCGCTGAGCCCATCTCAACCACCCTGCACAGCCGTGACGACCTCGACGACGGCGTCGGACGGAACAACCGTGTCCCATCGTCCACGCGGCACGACGGCCCCGTCGACGGCGACCGCGACGCCGCGGTCGGGCAATCCGAGACGTCGGACAAGCGCGTCGACGGTCGGCTGTGCGTCCCACTCGTGACGCTCTCCGTTCACAGTGAAGCTCACCGTGCCTCCTCGTATCCGTACACGTCGTCTTCGCGACCGACTTCTTGCTGAACATCGTTGTGCTGCAGTATTTCCAGAACTCGCTGTGCGGTGTACGGCGCGAGGACGATCCCGTTGCGGCCATGGCCCGCCGCAACGACCACCCGCTCGTCGATACGACGGATCAGCGGTAGTCCGTCTGCCGAGCACGGCCGGTACCCCACACCGACCTCGGCGAGTGTGTAGCTCGCGAGTCCGGGCATCACCGTGAGCGCGTCGTCGAGCAGGTCGCGAACGCCCGAAACCTCTGCGCCCGGCTCGTCGGATTCGTATTGTGTTGCGCCGACGACGATTCCGTCCGCCCGCGGAACCAGATACACCATGCGGCCGTCGACCCTGGCACGCACGACGTGACTCGGCGGCGGTACCGACCAGCGTGTGCGAGTCAGCCGCAGGATCTCGCCCTTCGCACGATGAATGCGCGCACCGGACCAGAGCTGCGGCACGCCGGCCCCCGCGGCGAGAAGTACCTGTCGACCCGCCACAGCATCGAGATCGGTGATCGTGTCGTTCCGCAGGTGCGCGCCGGCATCCCGCAACGCACCGCGCAGCCGGGCGAGCAGCAAGCGGTTGTCGACTGCACCCTCGCCCATCGCGAGAAACCCGCCGCGCAGTCTCGAGGTCAGCGCGCCCTCCAACTCGCGGATGTCCGCGGGGCCGATCGCTCGGATCTCACGCCCGGCACCGAGCGCAGGCGCCCACACCTTGTCGGCCAGGCGCGTGAGGTGTTCGAGATCGGTGGCGGTCGTCGCGACGAACAGCGAGTCGGCAGCCGTCGCGATCGTCTCGCCGGTGTCTCCTGCACCGGAGCCCTTTTGGGACCCGTCGCCGAGGCGCGCCAGCAGCGTCGGCCACTGCGCAACCGACGCCGACGTCGCGGCGAGCAGCGCTTCTTCACCCGGCAATCCCTCGCCGAGCGAACCGAGCATGCCGCCTGCGACGTGCGAGGCGCGCTCCTGTGGTCCGGCGTCGTGAACCACCACGCGCATGCCCGCGTCTGCCGCGGCAAGTGCACTGGTCAGTCCGATGACTCCGCCGCCGACGACAGCGAGGTCGGGGGTGTCGATTACAGCCGTCAACTTCTCGAGATCCTTCCTTCGCCGGCATGACCCGGATCAGGTACGACGGTCAGCGGGAGGCGTCCCGCACTCTCAGCCCGCCGATCCGCGGACTCCCGTGTCTTTCGAGTCCACCTTACTGCGACCCGTTTATCGGGCGGCGACCCAACCGCGCCGCAGGGCGCATGGCTACGCTGGCGATCGTGACCGCCCACCACGCACGCACCAAGCGACTGGAGTCCGCGACCCTCTATTTGTGCACCGACGCCCGGCGCGAGCACGGCGACCTTGCCGAGTTCGTCGACGCCGCACTCGCAGGCGGCGTTGACATTGTTCAGTTGCGCGACAAGGGATCTGCGGGCGAGAAGCGCTTCGGAGCGCTCGAGGCCCGCGAGGAGTTGGAGATCCTTGCGGTGCTGCGCGACATCACCCAGTCACGCAATGCATTGCTGTCCGTCAACGACCGCGCCGACATCGCGACACTGGCGGGCGCAGACGTCCTGCACGTCGGCCAGGACGATCTTCCACCTGCCGCGGCGCGTCGGATCGTCGGCAAGGATGTGCTCATCGGCAAGTCGACCCACGATGTCGATCAGGCCGCAGCCGCCGAAGCAGACTCCGACGTCGACTATTTCTGTGTGGGTCCGTGCTGGCCGACGCCGACCAAGCCGGGGCGTCCGGCGCCCGGTCTCGACCTCGTGCGTGCGGTCGCGGCGAGCGAATCCGCCGCGAACCCGCGCCGCCGCAAGCCGTGGTTTGCGATCGGCGGCGTCGACGCCGAACGACTCCCGGAGGTCACCGAGGCGGGTGCGCGGCGGATCGTCGTCGTGCGTGCGATCACGGCGGTGTCCGATCCGTCCGAAGCGGCGTCGCGATTGCGCGCCGGGCTCGCCTGACGCACCTGGGCGCTGAGCCCAGGCAAAACCCGCTTGCGTCATGTGGGGTGGGCAGCGATAAGGTGAACGTCACCATGTTGTGCGCACCGAGCCTCCTCGTACCCCGCCGCAGCGGGGTCTAGATTCGACCGACCCCCCGCTGCGGGGTCGTCGTGCGCTCGTCGGTCATCGACTCTTTGACCGAAAAGACCTTCAACGATGCACAACCTTCACTTTCCCCAGCCATGCTGTGACAGCAATGGCGCAGATCCACTCTGGCAGCGGACCGGCCACGCACTCCCCAACGGAATCCGTCAGGAGGCAGCTGGAATGACTTGGCAGCAGTTCGTCGACGAGTACACAACCAACGGTGCGATCCGCCTCGGGTCGTGGAGCGTCGCCCCAGCACCCGGCGACATGGTCGAATGCCGGGCAACCATCGCCTACGACGACCGCATCATGTCGATGACCGCGACGGCGGCCGGGCCGGTTGGCGCGATGACCTCGATTCTTCACGACCTGGGAGTCTCGGTGCAGATCGTCCGACTGCACCAGCGTCGGCTCGACGAGCGAAACGTCTCGTTCCTGCTGTGCGAACACGATCGTCGGCAGTGCTGGGCGACCGGCGACGGCGATACCACCGCCGACGCGAACATCAACGCGCTGATCGCTGGGGCCAACCGACTGCTCGAGGGCAGCGACCTGCACGCCTGAGCTTTACTCGGGGCCCTTGGCTCAGGTCGTCTGACTCAGGTCGTCGAGTCCAGCGACGCGAGGCGCTCACGAAGTTGTGGCCACGCGCTGCCGAAGGCGGGATGCAGCGGCAGCGTCGCCACATGCGCCTCGGGAACCCAACGCAGTTCGGCCGATTCGCCGTTGGCGGTGGTGATGACCGGACGCTGCGCGTCGGCGATGACCGTCGTGTAGGTCCATCCACCGATGGTTCGGTGCGTGACCAACGCTGCCACGACCGACACGTCGCCGGGTGCGATGCCCGCTTCCTCGCCTGCTTCGCGGATCGCGGTGTCTACTGCGGTCTCGTGCGAGTCGCGTGCACCGCCGGGCAGACCCCAGGTGCCACCCTGATGCGACCACGCCGCGCGGTGTTGGAGAAGTATCCCGACCTCACCGTCGGGAAGCGGTGCCCGCAGCAGCAGCCCTGCCGCGCCGTGCAGCCCCCAGTACCTCGCACCGTCGTCGAGAACCCAACCGTCACCGTCGCCGCGCACCGCGCCTCCTGCTCGTCCCCACGCCATGGAAATGATCTGGAAATACTCTCCGAAAGCCCCGTACCTCCAACTTAGGTGAACTCCGATCGCGGTGACACTCCCTCGCCGTCACCTCAGACTCGCACCCGTCATACCCCCGCAGCCCCGGCGTCTCGGACTAGGGTGGAAACGGACTCGACGTGGCGTGCGACATACCCAGAGAGAGCAGGTAACACCCGCTACAGACAGATGCAGAGGGGAGTGAGACGGTGACCGGCGATGCATCCCCCGTGCGGGCTGTGCTGACCCGCGCAGGGCGGACCGTACGCCCGGCAACGACGTCGCCTCCGCTTCGTGAGGTACTCAGTGATCGTCGTGAATTGGTCGCGTCGGCACGTGCGGCGGCGCAATCACCGTTCTCGTCGTTGCGGCACTATTCCAAGACGACGCCGGGGAAGCTGATCCTCCTGTGCTTCGTCGTCGCGGTCACCGCGCTCGGAACCGGCTGGTACGCGTCGACGACGCTGAACAACCGAACTCATCAGTTGCAGACGATGATCGACCGCTCCGAGCCGCTCTCGGAAGCAGCGCAGGTTCTCTACAGCTCGCTCTCGATCGCCGACGCCGCGGCCAACTCTGCGTTCATCTCCGGCGGGCCGGAGAACCCACAACTACGTCAGCGATACTCCGATGCCCTGGCAACGGCGTCGTCGTCTCTGCTGGTGACCGCGGGCAGCGATAGCGGTCCGGGCGCGGATGCGACCGCGCAGACCAGGGCACTCAACTCCGACCTCGAGGTACTCACGACGACCATCCCCGTCTACAGCGGGCTGGTCGAGACCGCGCGTACCAACAACCGGCTGGGCAATCCTGTCGGATCGGCGTACCTCGGTCAGGCGTCGGCGCTGATGCAGGACCGGATTCTGCCCGCGGCCCAGCGAGTGTACGAGCGGCGCGCGCTCGCCATAGCCGATCCCCAGAGCGCACTGACGACTCCGCCGTGGGGGGTCTACGCCGCGCTGCTGATCCTGGCGCTCCTCCTGATCGGAACGTCGCGCTACCTCGCTCGACGGACCCGACGCCGCTTCAACGTCGGGATCGTGGCGGCAATGGTCGCGATCATCGGCGGACTGATCTGGTTGCTCACGTCGGGATTGCTGTCGGTGGCGGCAACCAGTTCGGCCAAGGACGACGGCGCGACGCCGTTGCGTGAACTGACCGAGGCCCGCATCCTCACCCAGCAGGCACGCTCGGCGGAGACGCTGTCGCTGCTTCGACGCGGCGATCAGGCCGGGCTACAGGACACGTTCGAGCAGGCGACCACCCGGATCGGGATGGTGTTGGACAGCCTCGACGATTCCGACGGGTCGTCGGGATCGCTGAGCGGCGACCAGATCACGTCACTGCGCGCCGCGCTCGACCAATGGAAGAAGACCGACGCGCAGGTGCGTGACTCGATGACCTCCGGAGACTTCACCCAGGCAAGGATCATGACGGTCGGTTCGTCGCCGCAGAGCTCGGAGACCAGCTACAACGCCGTCGACTCTGCCCTGGTGAACGCGATCACGACCACGCGGTCGTCGTTCCGCGACGACATCAACACCGCACAGCGAGTACTCGGCTTCACCGGTAACGGCATCCTCGCGCTGTCGATCTTCGCGACCGTCGCGCTGATCCTCGGGATGATCCCGCGTATCCGGGAGTACCGATGAATATCCCGACTCTGAATATCCCGACTCAACTGAACGCCCCCGCTCAACACAGAACCTCGGTGAGGACCGCGATCGCGTTCGTCACGATCGCGCTCGCCACCGTGGTGCTCGCCGGGTGCGTCAGTTTTCCCGCACCCGAGTCGCCAGGGCCGAGTGCCACGGCGCAGGTACCCGAACCACTCGGGGCACAGTTCGATGTCGCCAAGGAGGCGCCGCCCAACTCGTCGTCGTGTGACGCCACGCAGAGCCTGCGACCGGCTGCGCAACAACCCGAGCCCGCTCAGATGCCGCCGGGAAGCACCATGGACGCCATTTTCCGACGCGGCAGGCTGATCGTCGGCACCGACATCGGCTCCAATCTGTTCAGTTTCCGCGATCCGATCACCGGCGACATCCAGGGATTCGACGTCGACCTCGCACATGAGATCTCCCGCGCGATCTTCAACGACCCCAACCGCATCGAGTTCCGGGTGTTGAGTTCGGGCGAACGCATGGACGCCCTGCGCAATCAAGAGGTCGACCTCGTCATCAAGACCATGAGCATCACGTGCGACCGCCTGCGTGATATCAGCTTCTCGACCCCGTATTACATTGCATCGCAACGCATTCTGTCGCTACGCGGGTCGGGGATCACCGGGCCGGAGCAGCTTGCGGACAAGAGGGTGTGTGCCGCGCGCGGGACCACGTCGATCGGCCGCATGCAGCAGATAGAACCCCGTGCGAAGATGGTGACCACCACTACCTGGGCCGATTGCCTCGTCATGCTGCAGCAGTCGCAGGTCGACGCCGTGACCACCGACGACGCGGTTCTCGCCGGCCTGGCGACTCAGGATCCGTGGGCGCAGGTCGTCGGCCCGAGCCTCGGTCAGGAGAACTACGGAGTCGGCATACCCGTCGGACACGACGACATGGTGCGATTCGTCAACGGCACGATCGCCGAGATGCGCGCGTCCGGCAGATGGCAGGCGATGTACGACAAGTGGCTGTCCATCCTCGGACCCGGGTACGGACCGCCCCAACCCACGTACCGCGATTGAGGCGACGCGACATGCCACGAAGTGACAAGCACAGCGCAACGCCGGCCGCGGAGGTCGAGCGTGACGCCACGACCGACGCCACCAACGGCAGCGCTGACCGGGCTGCCGATCTCGACGTCGGAACCCAGCGCGCCGACCTACCCGACCTCGACGTCGGGACCCAGCGTGCCGACCTGGCAGCACTCGACGTCGGGACCCAGCGGGCCGATTTCGCAGCGACGCAGGCGACGCCGAGCATGGGAATGCGCGACGAGTCGACGGGCCCGGTGACCTCCGCGCGCGCCCTTGATCCCAACGAAGCGCTGGTCTCGGTCGGGCAGACGCGCAGACTCGTGCCGCGGCGACGGCCACGCGTGCACGACCGTCGACTCGGGTCGGGGCTGGTCGAACTGCCCAAGGTCACCGATACCGAGCCGCAGGATGCTGTGCTCGATTCTCCGGTCATCGCCGAGGGCAAGCGCAATTGCTGGCGCTGCGGACGTCCCGTCGGCCGATCGTCCGGAGCCGGTGCAGGCGAACTGACCGGAGAGTGTCCCCACTGCGGCGCGCGCTACTCGTTCGTTCCGGGACTCGCGAAGGGCACGCTCGTCGCGGGCCAGTACGAGATCGCCGGGGCCATCGCCCACGGTGGACTCGGCTGGATCTACCTCGCGATCGACCGCAACGTCGCCGACCGACCCGTCGTCCTCAAGGGTTTGCTCAACTCGTCTGACTCCGAGGCGCAGCAGGTCGCACTTGCCGAGCGACAGTTCCTCGCTTCGGTGAACCACCCCGGCATCGTCAAGATCTACAACTTCGTCGAGCACGTCACCGACTTCGGCGAGCGGTTCGGCTACATCGTGATGGAGTACATCGGCGGCCGGACGCTCAAGCAGATCACCGGCGAGGGCGACGAGGGCGACGCGGACGGCTCCGACCATCTGCTGACTGTCGAGCAGGCCATCGCGTACATGCTCGAGGTGCTTCCCGCCGTCGGGTATCTGCATTCGGTCGGATTGGTCTACAACGACGTCAAACCCGACAACATCATGGTCGGCAGCGACGAGGTGAAGCTCATCGACCTCGGCGCCGTCTCGCCGGTCAACGGCTACGGACATCTCTACGGCACACCGGGTTTCCAGGCCCCTGAGATCGTGCAGACCGGACCGCAGGTCGTCACGGACATCTACAGCATCGGACGCACCCTGGCGGCGCTGACCGTCGACATGCCGATGAAGGACGGCCGGTACGTCGACGGTCTCCCCGATCCCGACGACACCCCCGTGTTCCGCGACAACCCGTCGTTCTACAAGCTCCTGCAACGTGCGACGGCGCCCGATCCCGACGACCGCTTCTCCTCTGCGGAGGAGATGACGACGCAGTTGCTCAACGTGCTGCGTGAGACCGTCGCCGTGCACACGGGTGTGCCACGGCCGTCGCTGTCAACGGTGTTCACGCCGCAGCGCTCGACATTCGGCACCGAGTTGATGCTCGCCCCCGTCGATGGCTTCTTCGATCCCGACCTCGCAGCCTTCTACGATCCCGTCGACATGGCACGCGCACTGCCAGTCCCCCTCGTCGATCCCACCGATCCCGCTGCAGGACTGCTCAATTCGGCGGCACTGAGCGATCCGAGGCAGACGCTCGATTCCATTCACGCGGCGCGGGCGGAGGGATTCCGTTCGCTGCTCGGACAACCGACGTCTGCGGCGCATCCGTCACTGGAGATCGACCTCGCCGAGGCGCGGGCGCACCTCGAACTCGACGACGTCGACACAGCGCTCGAACTGCTCCGCGATGTGTCTGTGCAACACGGCGATTCGTGGCGCGTGCAGTGGTACATGGGAATCTGCTCGCTGATGAACGACGAGCCGGAACTGGCGTACGGCTGGTTCGATGCAGTGCTGCAGGCGATGCCGGGCGAGGTCGCCCCGAAGCTCGCGGTCGCGGGTACGGCCGAGCTCATCGGGCGCTGGCTCTCGGACGAGAACGAACCGTCCGAGGGCTCCATGGACCGCATCACCGACATGTATCACGTTGCGGCGCAGAACTATCACGACTTGTGGCTCACCGACCACAGCATCGTCACGGCAGCGTTCGGCATGGCACGCCTTGCCGTCGCGCGCGGTGATTACGACGCCGCGATCGAGCCGCTCGACGAGGTACCCGCGACGAGCCGCCATTTCAACACCGCTCGCGCGACGGCGGTCATCGCCCTCGTCCACGGACGAGACCCGTCGCAATTGCGCAAGGATCAGCTCGTCGAGGCCGCCAAGCGGATGGAGGCCATGCCCGACAGCGAGCCCCGCAAGCAGCGCCTGAAACTGATCGTCCTCGGCACCGCACTCGGCTGGGTGCACGGCCATCCCGACGAGGCGGGAGAACCCCCACTGCTCTTGGGGTTTCCGTTCACCGAAGAGGGTCTGCGCACCGGAACCGAGAAGTCGCTGCGCTACCTCGCACGGCAGACGCGCACCAACCGCGACCACCGGTTCCTACTCGTCGACCTCGCGAACTACGTGCGGCCCTGGTCGCTGTTCTGAGCTGTCGCTGTTCTGAGCTGTCCCTGTTTTGAGTTGTCCCTGTTCTGAGTGAGCAGCTCTATTCGGGCTGCTCCCCGCGGGCCACGGCTGCGGCCTGGCGTGCGATGGCCAGTTCTTCGTTTGTCGGCACCACGAGCACGTCGATGGCGCTCGAGTCGGCCGAGATGCGTCGAGACTGCTTGCCGCGCACGGAGTTTCGATCGTCGTCGATGACGATCCCGTAGGTCTCCAGACCGGCCAGCGCGTCGCGTCGCACGTTGTCGGCGTTCTCGCCGACACCCGCGGTAAAGGTGATCGCGTCGACCTTGCCCAGCTCGATCATGTACGCCCCGATGTAGCGGCGCAGGCGGTGGATGTAGACCTTGTACGCACGCTTGGCGTTCTCGTCGCCGTTGTCCATCCGCGAGGTGATGGTGCGAAAGTCGTTGTCGCCGCACAAACCCTTGAGTCCGGAGTTCTTGTTGAGCAGCGTGTCGAGCTGATCGTTGGAGAGCTTGGCGACGCGGCTCAGGTGCAGCAGTACGCCGGGGTCGATGTCGCCGCTTCTGGTGCCCATCACCAGACCCTCGAGGGGCGTCATGCCCATGCTGGTGTCGATCGGTTCGCCATGTGAAATCGCCGACGCCGACGCACCGTTACCCAGATGCAGCACGATCTGGTTCAGATCCGCGTAGTCGCGGCCGAGGAACTCCGCTGCCTTGCCCGAGACGTACTGATGACTCGTGCCGTGAAAACCGTAGCGCCGCACCGCATGCAGATGTGCGACACCACGGTCGATCGCATAGGTCGCGGCCTCGTCGGGCAGATCGTGGAAGAACGCGGTGTCGAAGACGGCGACCGACGGGACGTCGGGAAGCTTCTTTCGTGCCACCTCGATACCAGCGAGGTTCGCCTTGTTGTGCAGGGGTGCGAGGGTTGAGATCCGCGAGATCTCCGATACCACCTCGTCGGTGACGAGCGTCGGATGAAAGAAGCTGCGCCCTCCGTGTACGACGCGATGTCCGACGGCGCTCAATCCCGCTGTCGCCAGGTCGGTTCCCGACTGCGCGAACATCTCTGACGCCGCGTCGAGTGCAGCCGAGATGTCGTGGAGCGGCTCGGTGCGCGTCGACTTCTCGCCGTTCTGCTCGTGGGTGATCGACGACTCGTCCTCACCGATTCGCTCGGCTATCCCCTCGGCGATCACCTCTGCCGTATCCGGATGCAGTAGTTGATATTTCAACGACGACGACCCGGCGTTGAGGACCAGCACGGCACCCTCGGTGGATGTACTCATCGGCCTGACTCCTGTGCGTCGATGTTCTGGGCCTGGATGGCAGTGATGGCGACGGTGTTGACGATGTCGGAGACCAGCGCGCCGCGGGAGAGGTCGTTGATGGGGCGTCGAAGTCCCTGCAGCACAGGGCCGATCGCGACAGCACCCGCACTACGCTGCACGGCCTTGTAGGTGTTGTTACCGGTGTTGAGGTCGGGGAAGATCAGTACCGTCGCGCGGCCGGCAACCTCGGAGTCGGGCATCTTTGTCGCAGCGACGCTCGGTTCCACCGCGGCGTCGTACTGGATGGGCCCCTCGACGGAGAGCTCTGGAGCCCGTTCCTGGACGAGATCGGTTGCGACGCGCACCTTGTCGACGTCGGCACCGGTTCCCGAGCGGCCCGTCGAGTACGAGAGCATCGCGACCCGCGGGGAGATACCGAACGCTGATGCCGTTGCGGCCGAGGAGATCGCGATGTCGGCGAGCTCTGTGGCGGTCGGATCGGGGACGATGGCACAGTCGCCGTAGGTGAGCACCTTGTCGGGTAGGCACATGAAGAACACGCTCGACACCGTCGAGACCCCGGGGACCGTCTTGATGATCTCGAACGCCGGTCGGATCGTGTGCGCGGTGGTATGCGCTGCGCCGGAGACCATTCCGTCGGCGCGTCCCGTGTGCACCAGCATCGTGCCGAAGTACGAGACGTCGCGCATCCGCTCCTGGGCGTGTTCGAAATCCATTCCCTTGTGCTTGCGGAGTTCTGCGTAGATGCGCGCGAATTCGTCTGTCAGCCCGGAGTTCGCCGGATCGATGAGTTCGACGCCGTCGAGGTCGACCCCGAGCTCGTTCGCACGGGCGGTCACCGATTCCGGGTCGCCGAGGATGATCAGCTCCACGACTCCGCGACGCAGCAATTGTCCTGCGGCACGTAGGATTCGGTCGTCGCTGCCCTCGGGAAGCACGATGCGCTTGAGATCCGACCGCGCACGGGTGATCAACCCGTACTCGAACATCTGCGGGGTGACAACTTCCGACGGCTTGACGTCGAGCACCTTGATCAGTTCCTCGGGCTCCACGTACTGCTCCATGAGTCCGAGCGCCGCGTCGATCTTGCGTGCCGACCCAATCGCGATACGTCCGCGGGTGTCGGCGGCGATGCGTGCGGTGTCGTAGGTGCCCTGTTCACAGGTGATAACCGGAAGCTTGGACTTCAATCCGCTGACGAGGGCGTCGATCATCGGATGCGGTTTGAGACCGCCGTTGAGGATGATTCCGGTGAGTCGCGGAAAGCCTTGTGCGGCATTGGCATTCACCAGCGAGAGCAGCACGTCGGAGCGGTCGGCCGGGGTGATCACCACCATGCCCTCGGTGAGTCGCTCGAGGATGTGCTCCGCGGTCATGCCGCCGACCATGACCCGGAGCGCTTCGCGGTCGAGGAGTTCGGGGTCGCCGCTGTACATCTCGGCGCCCAACGACTTCTTGAGCTCGGCCATCGTCGGCGCGAACAGCACGGGCAGTTCTGGCAGGCACCAGCACGGGACGTCGAGTTTGGCCAGCGCGGCACCGATCTCGTCGATGTGCTCGGGATCGCAGCGGTTCGCGACTATGGCCGCAGTGGTCGCATGCATCGCTGCGATCTCGGTGCGCAGGTGCTCGGCGAGGTCGCGTATCTCGGTGGGTGTTCGGTCGAGTGCCTTGAGCGCCAAGATGATCGGAGCCGAGAGGTTGGCCGCGATGCGCGCGTTGTACGTGAGTTCCGACGGGTTACCGACGTCGGTGTAGTCCGAACCGACGATGACGACGGCGTCGCACTGTGATTCGACGGCGTGGAAGCGCGCGACGATGTCGGCGATGGAGCCGCTCGGGTCTGCGTGTACCTGGTCGTACGTGACGCCGATGGCGTCGTCGTAGCTGATGTCCGCCGAGGTGTGTTCGAGCAGGAGTTCGAGGAGGTAGTCACGCTCATTATGTGCGGCTCGCGAGATGGGCCGGAACACGCCGACCCTGCCTCCGGTTGCCGTCAGCAGCGACAGCACACCGAGCGCCACCGCCGATTTTCCGGTCTCCGCTTCCGCGGACACGATATAGATCTTCGTTGCGCTCACAGCGTCGGGCGACATAGTGGTCAGCGTAGTTGGTGCCTTGACTGCGCGTCGCGGGTGAGGTGGCCCCGGTCAGGTCACGATTGCCCGAACGATCAGGTCGGCGATCTGCTCGTCGGTCAGGCTGCTGTCGGGAATCAGCATCAGCGAGTAGATGGTCCGGACCATGAACTCGGCGGCGCCACGCGCATCGGGGAACAGTTCGGCCTGCACCTGCGGTGCGACGTCGGGCAGCGTGGCGTCGACGATCTTCTCGATCAGGTCGGGTCCGTCGTCGTCGTTGGTCGCGACCAGCGCGCGCACGATCTCCTCGGGCTCCTGACGGAGGACATACTGCAGCGCCTCGTGCTCGCGGATGTGGGGCAGCACGCCGAGCACCTGTGCCCGCACCTTGCCCGCGGCGTCGGGTGCGGTGTCGGACCATTCGCGTAGTTTCACTCGCAGGAGCGCGATCTCGCGGTCGAGCATGGCAGCGACGAGAGCGTCACGTCCGCCGAACATGCGGTAGGCCGTCGCCCGAGCCACCCCCGCGTGACGGGCCACAGACGTCAGGCTGAGTGCCTTCGCACCGAAACGCGACACCAGCGCGACGCCCACATCCACAAGACGATCCGATTCCATGCTTGAGAAGTTAGCGAATCGGGCAGACGTCGGCGCAGGGTACCGGTCACTTTCGCTGCACGGTGCAGTGCACGCGGTGGCACGTGACCTCATGCCCTAGGCTCGGCGCCCATGGAGATTCGCGACGCGCGCGCAGGCGACGTCCCCGGCATCACGCCCATCTACAACGACGCCGTCGAGAACACCACCGCCATCTGGAACGAACAGATTGTCGACGACGCGAACCGGCTCGCGTGGTTGACGCAGCGTCAGGACGCGGGTTTTCCGGTGCTGGTCGCGGTCGAGGACTCGCCGGATGGGTCGGTCGTCGGATACGCGACGTACGGACCGTGGCGTCCGCACGACGGGTACCGGCACACCGTCGAACATTCGGTGTATGTGCGTTCAGATCAGCGCGGAAAGGGCACCGGGCAGGCGCTGATGCGTGCGCTGATCGACCGCGCACGCAGCGAGGGATTCCATGTGATGGTCGCTGCGATCGACGCCGCCAACGAGGGGTCGATCCGCATTCACGAGCGGCTCGGCTTCACGCGCGTCGGATTGTTGCCACAGGTCGGGACGAAGTTCGGCTCATGGCTTGACCTCGCACTTCTCCAGCTCACTCTCGACGGGCATGCTCTGGACGGGCCTGCTCTGGATGACGGGGCCGCTCGCGACGCTCACGGCTGAGGCGCGCGCCCTGCGCCGCGGAAGACGGATCAACCCGCGCGTCATCGCCACGCCCGCGAGGCAGAGGACACCTCCGGCGATCCGCAGCGGCGTCGGCACCTCGCTGAGCACCAGCCACGACAGCACGATCACCAGAGCGGGCACGACGAGTGACGTCGCCGCCAGTGCACCTGCACTCGTACGCGACAACGCATACGCCCAGGTTGTGAAGGCTATGGCGGTTGGACCAACGCCGAGGAAGATCATCGCGGCGATGTCGGAGGCAGGTGCCGCGGCAACCTCCCGCACGGCGGCGGGAGCAAACGGCACCGTCGCGAGCACACCGGCCATGACTCCCCAGAACGTCGCCGAGAGGGCGTCGATGTGGCTGAGCGCCACCTTCTGCACGAGCACGCCCGTGGCATAGAGCACCGCGGCCGCCACTCCGAGCGCGATACCGAGCCAGTCGGCATGCGGCCCCGAGCCGCCGGCCGTGATCAGCACGACGCCTGCGAATGCCACCCCGATGCCGATGAGCAGTCGGCGTGAGAACCCCTCACCGAGGAACAGTCCGGCGAACACCGCGACAAGGATCGGCGCGAAGTTCACGAGGAGAGCCGCAGTGCCGGCGTCGAGATGCTGCTCGGCCCAGTTGAGAGTCACGGTGTAGAGCGCGAACCAGGCGACGCCGTACACGAGGACCAGCACCAGTCCCCGGCCGCGCGGGAGTGGCGGCAGGCCGCGCCCGAGCCCGTTGCGGCGTCGCATCACCACCACGATCGGCACGAGCGCGACCAGGGCGGTCGCCAGTCGGCCGAATGCCAGCGCACCGGGCGAGAACGACTCGCCCGCCGACCGGATGGCGATGAAGGCCGACGCCCACAGGATCACGGTGACCGTGGCTGCGATGGCGGCAAGGTCGGGGGTTCGACGCGTCATGCCTTTCATGATCTGCCCGGGAATAATTCAGCACAAGTTCATATTTCTTCACGACTCTTGAGTACCGCTGTATATTCACGGGCATGATCGATCCACATCGTCTGAGAGTGTTCCGAGCTGTCGTCGCGGAGGGCTCCGTCGGTGGCGCGGCGTCGGCTCTCGGTTACACCCCGTCCGCGGTGAGCCAGCATCTGGCGACGCTGCAGCGCGAGACCGGACTCACGCTTGTCGAGCGCGACGGTCGCGGGATCGTCGCGACCGAAGCGGGTCGAACGTTGGCGGCGGAGTCCGAGGGCATCTTCGACCACTTCGCGCGGCTCGAGGGGCTCGTCGCCGATCTGCGGCATGGCCGGGCGGGCACGCTGCGTGTCACCTACTTCGGGTCCGCGGGGGCGGCGTGGATGCCGACGGTCGTCGCACAGATCCGCCGCGAATTCCCCGCGCTGCGGCTCGACCTTCGACTCCTCGAGATCACCGATCCCCTCGTCGCGCCACCGGATGTGGAGATCGGCATCGACGACCCCACGCCCGCGATCGGCAGCTCGTCGTCGAACGATTTCGACGTCATGCCACTCGTCTCGGATGCCTACCACGTGGTGGTCACACCCGACTCCCCTTTTGCGACAAGGGATCACGTGTTGCTGCGCGAGCTGGCCGACGAGGTCTGGATCGACAACGACATCGCGCGCGGCCCCTGCCGCGCAGCGCTGCTGCGCGCCTGCACCGCAGCGGGTTTCAGCCCGTGCTTCGGCGTGGAGACGCACGACTACCTGACCGCGATCAACTTCGTCGCCGCCGGGGTCGGGCTCACCGTGGTGCCCGCGCTGGCGCTCGTCGACGTTCCGGACTCGGTCCGCGTGGTGCCGATCGCCGAACCGACTCCGCGCCGGGCGATTTCGATTCGACGCCGCCACACGATCCGCGAGCACCGCGCCGCCGACCGCGTCGTCGAACTGGTGCGGGAGCAGGCGCGCCGGACGCACGGCGCGCTGGTCGGGGTGTGAGGCGCGGCCCAGGGCGCGCAGAAAAGTACATGCCCTGGGCCGTTGACGTGTACCGGTACAGGTCAACGGCCCAGGGCGCGTAGGTTTCTGCGCGTGGTTTTCTAGTCGGCGACGGACAGCTTGCGCAGCCGCGGGGCGAGGTCCTTCTCGAAGTTGTCGAGGAAGCGCTGCTGATCGTGGCCGGGCGCGTGGAAGACCAGGTGGTTCAGGCCGGCGTCGGTGTAGAACTTGACCTTCTCGACGGCCTCGTCGGGGTCGGATGCGACGATCCACCGCTTGGCGACCTGCTCGATGGGCAGTTCGTCGGCAAGGCGTTCCATCTCGGTCGAGCTGTTGACGCTGTTCTTCTGGTCGGCGGTCAGCGACAGCGGCGCCCAGAAGCGGCAATTCTCCAGTGCGAGTTCAGGATCGGGGTCGTACGAGATCTTGATCTCGATCATGCGGTCGATCTCGGCGAAGTTCCGGTCGACCTTCTCCGCACCCTCCCGGACAGCCGGGATGAGCTTCTCGGTGTAGAGCTCGGGCCCCTTGCCGGACGTGCAGATGAAGCCGTCGCCCGAGCGGCCCGCATACCGTGCGACGACCGGTCCGCCCGCGGCCACGTAGACCGGGATCTGGTGCTCCGGCAGGTCGTACATGTAGGCGCCCTTGGTGTGGTAGTACTCCCCCTCGAAGGTCACCTCCTCGCCGGTCCACAGCTCGCGCATGAGCTTGATGGCCTCGCGCAGACGAGCGAAGCGCTCCTTGAAGTCCGGCCACTCGCCCTGGAATCCGGTGGCGTACTCGTTGAGCGCCTCGCCCGTGCCGACGCCGAGCATGATGCGGTCGGGATACAGGCAGCCCATCGTCGCGAACGCCTGCGCGATGACCGCGGGGTTGTAGCGGAAGGTCGGGGTCAGGACAGACGTGCCGATCTGTACGCGGTTGGTGCGCTCCCCGACCGCGGCCATCCACGACAACGAGAACGGCGCGTGGCCACCGTTGTGCCGCCACGGTTGGAAGTGGTCGCTGACGGCCACCGAGTCCATGCCGTGCTCCTCGGCCGCGACGGCGATCTCCACCAGTTCACGCGGCGCGAACTGCTCCGCCGAGGCCTTGTATCCGAGCTTGAGTTGCTGTGCCATGCCTTCACCTCACTGCCGACGACCGTCTATGTGATCCAACGTACTCAGGCAGCAGGGCCGACGGTTGCGTGGGATCCAGGGGTGCATTTTTGTACCCGTGCGTCCCACGCAACTTGGACCGGGCCGCGCCGGACGCGGACCATAACGCTCGATCGAGGCGAATCTGCTACGTGGACCAGCACTATCGGTGGTCGTCGACCTCGTATCGCCGCTCAATCCCTGCAGTCACGGCACCCCACTCGCTCGCGGCGACGCGCCGCTGATGAGCATCGAACGCCGTGCGGTCGCGGAAGCGCTCCCGCACCTGCCAGACCAGACCGGCACCGAGGCGCTCGACGTCGAACGACACACATCCGTCCTCGTCACGCGTGAGTTCGACGTGGCGCGGCAGGTGCCGCTCGACGATTTCCGCCTGCTCGTCGTCGGCGCAGACGAGCACGCCGGTCAGGACTACCTCGCTCATCGCCGCAGCCTAGCGAAGCGTCGAGGGTCCGACAGTTGCGTGGGATCCAGGGGTGCATTTTTGTACCCGTGCGTCCCACGCAACTCGACCCGCGCGGCTCACGGGGTGATCGCGTCGGCGGACCGCCCGCGGGGAAGTTCGACGGCGTAGCTGTAGTGACAGCCGAGGTCGGTCCGATCAGGCGCGTCGGAGTTGTCACGAAACCAACTGATGCACGCCTCCGCAGCGAGTAGCCGATCGCGCGTGTAGAGGTACCCGTCGGTGCAGTCGTCGAACGGATCGTCGTCCTGCCAGATGTCGATGGGCATCGTTGATGCGTCGTGGTCGACGAAGCGCAGTGTCCGCAGAGCGGTGCGCGACCTCCGCACCAGGAATATGCCATCGCTCAGGACGTAGACCTGCACACAGATGGCGTCCGGCGCGGCGAAGTCGGCCTCGTCGTCGATGTCGAGGTCGTCCTCTTCGACCTCGGCTTCCAACTCGTCCCAATCATCTGCCAATCGGACATCGTTGGGGCCGAGGCTGAACTCGAGGCCGGGCGGTTGGTCGTCGAGCGATTCGGCGACCCACGCAAGCATCGAGTCCCAGTCGTTGATCGGATAAATCTTGGCCATGACTCACATTCTCGACTGTGGGTATGACACGCAGCGCTCTGCGATGGGCCGACTTGGCCCGTCCGCTACGAGCGCAACGCGCGGCTGTACTTAAACCTTACTTGAGCTTCTACCCTTGAACTCATGAGTATGCAGTCCGTCGCCTGGGACATGATGTACAAGTCGTCGAGCTCACCGTCGCGCAAGCGGCTGCGCGGTGACCGACGAAGCACGCTGCGTCGCATCATGACCTTCGCGCGCCCACACCGCGCCCGTATCGGGGTGTTCCTCGCGCTGTCGGTGTGCACCGCGGTGCTGACGGTCGTGACCCCGATCCTGGCCGGGCGCGTGGTCAATCTGATCAGCGACGGCGGATCGGGCGGGACGATCGTCGGACTCGCTGTGTTGATCGCGCTGATCGCCGTCGCCGAGGCCGCAGCGGGAATCGGCACGCGCTGGTTGTCGGCGCACATCGGTGAGGGGCTGATCCTGGATCTGCGACGCTCCGTCTTCGACCACGTCCAGAAGATGCCCGTCGCGTTCTTCACGCGTACCCGGACCGGCGCGCTGGTGAGCCGGCTCAACAACGACGTCATCGGCGCGCAACGCGCGTTCAGCGACACGCTCTCGGGTGTGGTGTCGAACATCGTGACGTTGGCGTTGACGCTCGGCGTGATGTTCGCGATCAGCTGGCAGATCACTCTGTTGGCGTTGGTTCTGTTGCCTGTCTTCGTGATTCCCGCACGACGCATGGCTCGACGGATGGCCGCTCTCTCCCATGAGGCAGCCGAGCACAACGCGCGGATGTCGACACAGATGACGGAACGCTTCTCGGCACCTGGCGCGACCTTGGTCAAGCTGTTCGGCAGTCCGACGTTGGAAAGTCGTGAATTCGCCAAGCGCGCAGACAGGGTCCGCGACATCGGTGTGCGACGCGCCATGCTGCAGGGCGTCTTCATCACCGCACTGACGTTGGTGTCGGCGTTGGCACTCGCGCTCGTCTACGGACTCGGCGGCTGGCTCGCGGTACATCAACACCTCTCCGCGGGAGCCGTTGTGGCACTGGCACTCTTGCTGACCCGCATGTACGCGCCACTCACCGCACTCGCGAACGCGCGAGTCGAAATCATGAGTGCGCTGGTCAGTTTCGAGCGGGTCTTCGAGGTACTCGACCTCGCACCCCTGATCGACGACAAGCCCGACGCCACCGACGTTCCCGACGCCGACGACGGTGTGAGCGTCCGATTCGACCACGTCTCCTTCGGCTATCCATCGGCCGACAAGGTCTCCCTGGCCTCGCTGGAAGAGGTTGCGCAACTGGACAGTCGGGGTGGGACTCAGGTGCTGCACGACGTCGACATCGACGTCCCGGCGGGCTCAATGGTCGCGCTGGTGGGGAGTTCCGGCGCGGGCAAGTCGACGATCGCGAGTCTTGCCACCCGCCTGTACGACGTCGACGAAGGCGCCGTCCGCCTCAACGGCGTCGACGTGCGCGACCTGCGCAGCGAATCGGTGCACCGGAATGTCGGATTGGTGACCCAGGACGGACACCTATTCCACGACACCGTCCGCGCGAATCTCGTTCTGGCTCAACCAGATGCATCCGACGATGCAATCTGGGACGCGCTGCGGCGCGCGCGGCTCGACGAGTTGGTCGCGAGCCTGCCCGACGGCCTGGACACGATCGTCGGCGAACGCGGGTATCGACTGTCGGGCGGCGAACGTCAACGCATGACCATCGCGCGACTTCTGTTGGCACACCCCGCCGTGGTGATCCTCGACGAAGCGACCGCGCACCTGGACTCGACATCAGAAGCCGCGGTTCAGGAAGCGTTGGCCGAAGCGCTGGAGGGGCGCACGTCGATCGTTATCGCGCACCGGTTATCGACGATCCGTGCCGCCGACCAGATCGTGGTGATCGAAGCAGGGCGCGTCGTCGAACGTGGTGATCACCGAACACTGTTGGCGGCCAATGGACGATACGCGCAGCTCTACCGCACACAGTTCGCCGACGGGAGCTCCGAGCAGCAGGCGGAGTGCTGCCCGGAGACGTTGAGCGCGTAGTGGTTTCGACACGGCTGCTCGCTACGCTCGCGGCCTGCTCAACCAGCGGATGGGACGGCCTGCCAGCGGGGTGGCTGGCCAGCGAGCGGGCTGGGGCGGCCTGCCAGCGGGGTGAGCGGGCAGAGCGCGTAGTGGTTCGACACGGCTGCTCGCTGCGCTCGCGGCCTGCTCAACCAGCGGGGTGGATCAGCCGGCGGCTAGTCCTCGTCGTCGTGGCGGTCCGGAATGGGCGGGGCGAGTTTGGCTTTGCGGAACGTCAGCCCGACCATCGCGATGTTCACGACGATGATCCCGATGCCGAGTACTACCCACAGCCACTGCTGGTTGTTCCACCAGTTGACGACGAGCAGCCCGACGCACACCATCAGCACGACGGAACCGAAGATCACCATGCCGCGGGAGAAACCCTGTGCGGCGCGCTGGAATTGGGGATTGGTCACCGGAAGGCATCCTGTCCGGTGAGCGCCTTGCCGATCATCAGTTGGTGCATCTCGCTTGTGCCTTCGTAGGTGAGCACGGATTCGAGGTTGTTGGCATGCCGCATCACCGGGTATTCGAGTGTGATCCCGTTGGCGCCCAACAGCGTTCGACACTCGCGGGCAACGGCAATCGCTTCACGGACGTTGTTGAGTTTGCCGAGGCTGATCTGCTCGGGTGCGATCTTGGTCTCGTCCTTGATGCGCCCCAGCTGGATGGCGAGCAGGAATGCCTTGCCCACCTCGAGCGCCATGTCGGCGATCTTGGTCTGACTGATCTGGTATCCCGACAACGGCTTGTCGAAGACCTCGCGGTCAGCGGTGTAGGAGAGTGCGCTCTCCAGACAGTCGCGCGCGGCGCCGACGACACCGAAGACGATGCCGAACCTCGCCTCGTTCAAACAACTCAGCGGACCCTTGAGTCCGGTCACGCCCGGTAGCATCGCCGACGCCGGCAACCGCATGTCCTCGAAGGACAACTCGGCGGTGATCGATGCCCGCAGCGACAGCTTGTGCTTGACGACCATCGACCGGAAGCCGCGGGTATCCGTGGGGACGACGAATCCACGGATTCCGCGCGATCCCTCTTCGAGATCGGTGCGCGCCCACACGATCGCAACGTCGGCGACGCTGCCGTTGGTGATCCACATCTTGGAACCGTTGATGACCCAGTCGTCGCCATCGCGTTTCGCGACGGTCCGCATGCCCGCGGGGTTCGAGCCGAAGTCGGGTTCGGTCAGGCCGAAGCAACCAATCGCCTCGCCCGCAGCCATCTTGGGCAGCCATTCTTCGCGTTGTTCTTCGCTGCCGAAGGCGCGGATCGCGAACATCGCGAGCGATCCCTGCACCGACATGAAGCTGCGCAGACCTGAGTCGACGGCCTCAACCTCCAGGCAAGCCAGTCCGTACTCGGTTGCCGACGTTCCGGCGCAGCCGTATCCCTCGAGGTGCATGCCGAACAGGCCGAGCTTGCCGAACTCGCGGGCGAGGTCCCGGACGGGAAGCGTGCCGTCCTCGAACCACTCGCCGACATGGGGGCGCAGACGTTTGGCACCGAAGTCGCGAACGGTGTCGACGATCGCCCGCTCCTGGTCGTCGATCAACCTGTCGAAGCCGAAGAGCTCTCCGACCGTCTTGGTCTTACTTGCCCCAGTCGAATGTGACGCAGTCGCACTCACCGTTGTCCACCACCTGTTTCTCGACGCCGCGCGGGATGTCTGCCGCGCCTCTCCACTATGGCAGTTCGACGCCGCGCTTACGTCGACGACCGGGAGGTTGGGCGTTCGACGCCGCGGGGAGGTGGTCTCGACAAGCTCGACCAGCGGGTGACGGCTCGACCAGCGGCGGGGTGGTCTCGACAGGCTCGACCAGCGGCGGGGGCTCGACCAGCGGTGAGGGCTCGACAGCGGGTGAGGGCTCGACAGCGATGCGGTGGTCTCGACAAGCTCGACCAGCGGGCGCCGCTCGACCTGCGATGAGGTGGTCTCGACCAGCGGCAGGGCTCGACCAGCGGCGTCCGCTCAGCCGACCGCCTTGGCGTCGCGCTCGTCGGCGGCCTTGGCGTCGCGGACCGCCTGCGTGGTGAAGGCGGCGGTGGTCTCGACGGCGTGCAGCGTCTCGGTGTGGCGGGCGTTCATGACCGGGAACGCGTGCACCTGCCAGGAGTAGCTGTGCGCGACGGCGTCGACTCCCGCCTCGTCGAGGCGTTCGATCAGTTCGATCACGTCGGCTTCGAGCATCTCGTTCTCTGCCGTGATCATCACCGTCGGTGGGAACGCCTCGGCGTCGATGTCGGCGGCGCGGCGAGCACCGCGCAGCGGGATCGGCCCCCTGTCGAGCAGCGGGACGAGGCGCGCCATCTTGCTCATCGGCAGATAGGCGTCGGAACGGCTACAGCGGTCGGGGTTGGTGCCCAGGTCGAGGTCGAGTAGCGGGGAGAACCCGATGAGGGCCACCGGTGTCGGCAGACCGGCCGTGTAGGTGCCCTCGGCGACCTTCATCGCCAAGAAGCCGCCCGCGGAGTCGCCCGCGACGATCAGCCGTCGATATCCGCGCTCGCTGAGCAGTTCGCGGTAGGCGGCCATGGCGTCGTCGACCGATGTCCCGACGCCCGCCTTCGGTAGCTGGCGGTACTCGAGCGAGAAGACCGGCAGCGCGCACGCCTTCGCGAGTCGGGCGACAATCGAGCGGTGTGTTCCCAGACCTCCGACGACGAATGCACCGCCGTGGAGGTAGAGGATCGCGGTATCGGCGTCGCGCCGCGACGGTCCGCTCGGCATGACCACCTCTGTGGGTCGGCCTGCGAGCTCCATCTGCTCACGAACAACGTGTCTCGGTTCTGGCGCTCCGGCGAACAGACGATCGATCAAGAAGAGTCCGGCCAACCCAGGCCTGTTCAACGGCCACACCGCGAGCGTTGGTTTCAAGAGTGCACGAGTCGCAAACCACAGTGGGTACGAGAGCGCACTCGCCTTTCGGTGATGCACAATTGGCATGCTGTTTCTCCTCACCCCAACCCAACCGCGAGAAAGTGATGCGCGATCAGAATCGTGTGGCGGCGTCGACGGCAACCACGGGCCGAATTCCCTTGGCTAGTATTCCTGCACAGAGTGCTCCCGCGAGGTTTCCCACGGTGAGATATCTACAGTGCAACTACCTACAGTGTGTTCGGAACCGATGAATGTGAAGCTACACCCGTTTCGGGAGACCGACAGTCTGGCGCCGGGATTTCCGAGCGCGATCTCACCAGCCGCGCGAATCAGAGAGCTAGGACACTCCACAGCAGCCATGTCAGCGACACCATGTGATGCGTACGCATCCGCATCAGGGTCAACATTCACTCTCGAGAATCGGCGGTACCCGGCGTGACTGACACGGATTCGCGTCCTCTCGGGTTGCCCAATTCCATTCCCTCCGAGTTTCTACTGTCGGCTCAGGCGGCACCGCCACGCACATTGTGCGACATCCTCGACGCCTCCGCCGCGCGGTACCCCGACGCTCCCGCCATCGACGACGGCGACCAAATCCTCACATACGCGCAGCTCACCGCGGTGGTACGACGCGGCGCGGCGCGGTTGGAGCAACTCGGGGTGCGTCGTGGTTCGCGAGTCGGCATCCGGATGCCGTCCGGTTCACGCGACCTCTACACCGCTATCTTGTCGGTGCTCTACGCGGGAGGCGCCTACGTTCCGGTCGACGCAGACGACCCGGAAGAACGCGCGACGCTGGTCTTCGGTGAAGCGAAGGTCGACGCGATCGCCGACGCCGATGGAATTCACGTCACAGACGCAGCGGGGATACACGTCACGGCCGACGCATCCCCCGACCCCGCCGCCGATTCCCTCACTCCTGACCCAGCAGCCCCGGAATCACCAGCCACGGCCGCCTCACCCGACGCCAACCGCCCGACCCCTGGGGACGACGCGTGGATCATCTTCACGTCGGGATCGACCGGAACCCCCAAGGGCGTCGCGGTCACGCATCGCAACGCCGCCGCATTCGTCGACGCCGAGGCGACGATGTTCTGCCGCGACGAACCGCTCGGCCCCGGCGACCGGGTACTCGCAGGCCTGTCTGTCGCCTTCGACGCCTCGTGCGAGGAGATGTGGCTCGCGTGGCGTCACGGCGCATGCCTGGTTCCCGCACCTCGGTCCCTGGTGCGCAGCGGCATGGACCTCGGACCGTGGCTCGTCGCCCGCGACATCACCGTCGTGTCGACGGTGCCGACCCTCGCATCACTCTGGCCGCCGGAGGCACTCGAAGCCGTCCGACTATTGATCTTCGGTGGCGAGGCGTGTCCGCCCGAACTCGCCGACCGGCTCGCCGTCGATGGCCGCGAAGTGTGGAACACCTACGGCCCCACCGAGGCGACAGTCGTCGCATGTGCGGCACTTCTGGGTGGCCCCGGCCCGGTCCGCATCGGATTGCCTCTACCCGGTTGGGATCTCGCCGTCGTCGGAGCCGATGGACTACCCGTTGCCGAAGGAGAAACCGGTGAGCTGATCATCGGCGGAGTCGGGCTCGCGCACTATCTCGACCCGGCCAAGGATGCTGAAAAGTACGCTCCCATGCCGACTCTCGGCTGGGAACGCGCCTATCGAAGCGGCGATCTGGTACGCCTCGACCGTGAGGGTCTGGTATTCGGAGGTCGCGCCGACGATCAGGTCAAGGTCGGCGGCAGACGAATCGAACTGGGCGAGATCGACAACGCACTCCAGCACCTGCCCGGGGTGAGCGGCGCGGCGACCGCGGTCCGAAAGACAGCCGCGGGCAACAGTTTGCTCGTCGGCTACCTCGTCTCCGCCGACCCCGAGTTCGACGTCGCCAACGCGCATAACCTTCTCGCAGAACAACTTCCGGCACCGATGGTGCCGAGACTCGCGCTCGTCGACGAACTGCCGACCAGGACGTCCGGCAAGGTCGACCGCGACGCACTCCCGTGGCCGCTACCGGGTACCGACAACTCCGACGACGAGGACGCAAGCGACCTCAGCAGCACCGAAGCGTGGCTGGCTGCGAGGTGGACAGATGTTCTCGGCGCGACCGTCACGAGTGCCGGGACCGACTTCTTTGCCGAGGGCGGCGGCTCGCTCGCCGCGGCGCAGTTGGTGACGGCAGTGCGCGAGCGCTACCCCGAGATCACCGTCGCCGACCTCTACGACCACCCGCGGTTGGGCTCACTCGCGGAGTTCCTCGGCGAGACGACAGCCGCGGAGGTCGTCGACCCGCGTGAGGTGAAACCGACCCCTGCCGCCACCGGCGTCGCGCAACTACTCCTGTCGGTGCCGCTGTCGACGCTGACCGGACTGCAATGGGCGACGTGGCTCGGCGTCGTCAACAACATCGGTGCGTGGGCCGCCCGCAGGCTCGACGTGTCTGTGCCCTGGCTCGTCGAGGTCAACTGGTGGGTCGTGCTCGTCGCGTTCCTCATCTTCATCACGCCGCCCGGCCGGATGGTCATTGCCGCGATCGGATCGCGCATCTTGCTCGGCGGCGTCGAGTCGGGCACCTATCCTCGCGGCGGCAACGTGCACATCCGACTCTGGGTCGCCGAGCGTCTGCTCGTCGCCAGTGGCGCCGCCAACCTGTCGGGTGCGCCGTGGATGATCTATCTGGCACGCGCGCTCGGCTCGTCCGTCGGGCGCGGCGTCGACCTGCACACGATTCCACCTGTGACCGGAAAACTGACCATCGGCGACGGCGCGTCCGTCGAACCAGAGGTCGACGTCGCGGGCTGGTGGATCGACGGCGACCTCGTCCACATCGGCGAGATCGTGATCAAGCGCGGTGCGACGATCGGTGCGCGGTCGACGCTCGCCCCCGGCGCCGTCGTCGGCAAGGATGCTGAGGTCAGCCCCGGATCTGCGGTGTTCGGTCGGGTCAAGGCCGGGCAGCACTGGGCCGGATCGCCCGCGGTGAAGATCGGTAAGGCGACGCATTCGTGGCCCGATCACCGTCCCCGTCGCGCAAGCATCTGGGTTCCGCTCTACGGACTGTCCTCGATGGTTCTCGCTGCGATCCCGCTGATCTCCCTGGGTGTCGGGCTGCTCGTCATCGGGACATGGGCGCTGCACGCCGACCGGCTCCGCGACGTCGCAATCCGTTCGCTGATCCTGCTACCCGCCGCGACCATCGTCAGCCTCGCTGTGTTCGCCGCGATCACCGCGATCCTCGTGCGCGCGATGTCACTGGGTCTCGAGAAGGGCTATCACCCGGTGCGTTCGCGCGTCGGGTGGCAGGTGTGGATGACCGAGCGACTGCTCGACTCCGCCCGCACGTATCTGTTCCCTCTCTATGCCGGCCTGCTGACACCATGGTGGTTCCGCATTCTCGGCGCGAAAGTCGGCAAGGGGACCGAGATTTCGACTGCCCTGGTGCTGCCGAAATTCACGACCATCGCCGACGGCGCGTTCCTCGCCGACGACACCATGGTCGCGTCGTACGAACTCGGCGGCGGCTGGATGCACATCGACGACGTCAAGATCGGCAAACGCTCGTTCCTCGGCAACTCCGGAATGGCAGCGCCAGGCCGCAAGGTACCGAAGAACGGTCTCGTCGCCGTGCTGTCGGCCGCACCCGACCGAGCCAAGTCGGGGTCGAGTTGGCTTGGTAGTCCACCGATTCGACTTCGACGCACCGCTGCGACGACCGACACGTCGAGGACGTTCGATCCGCCCGCGCGCCTCAAAGTGGCACGCGCAGTGATCGAGACGCTGCGACTGATCCCGGTGATGATCTCGTTCGGACTCGGCATCTTCATGCTGCTGAGCCTGCAGTACATCGCCCAACAGGCGAACTACGTGATCGCCGGTCTGGTCAGCGGCCTGCTGTTGATCCTGTGCGGTGCCATCGCGTGTTGCATTGCCGCAGCGGCGAAGTGGGCCGTCGTCGGCCGGATCGAAGTGTCGGAGCATCCGCTGTGGAGTTCGTTCGTGTGGCGCAACGAGCTTTCCGACGCCTTCGTCGAAACCGTTGCGGCACCGTGGTTTGCCAACGCCGCGACCGGAACTCCGGTCCTCAATGTGTGGCTCCGGCTTCTCGGCGCCCAGATCGGCAAGGGCGTGTGGTGCGAAACCTATTGGCTCCCTGAGGCCGACCTCGTGTCGCTCGGTGCGGGCGCGACCGTCGAGCGCGGCTGCGTCGTCCAGACGCACCTGTTCCACGATCGGGTCATGGCCATCGACCGCGTGGTCCTCGCCGACGGCGCGACGCTCGGACCGCATTGTGTCGCGCTACCCGCGTCCGGCCTCGGCGAATCGGCGACCGTCGGCCCCGCGTCGTTGGTCATGCGTGGCGACGTCGTGCCCGCGCACACCCGCTGGCAGGGCAATCCCATCGCCCCCTGGCACGACTGAGTCCCGGACCGGCCGTCCAACGAAAAGCGGTGGCTCCCCCGTGGCCGGGGGCCCCCGCTCGAGGACAAGAAGGGCGGGTCAGACCGCCTGGTCGGAGACCTTCTTGGGAAGGTTGAACAGCGGGGTAAC
>NZ_LZTE01000080.1:0-64692 GCF_001665925.1 Gordonia sp. 852002-50816_SCH5313054-c | reverse complement strand
TGGGGTCGGAGTCATCGACGCCGACACCGTCCGCGAGTTGGCCGCAGATGCAGCATTCGACTACCTCGATGCCGGCGTCGGCGCTCTTGATCCGCGCCACCCCGACCACGCCGCGGCCGCCCGCGCCGCCTTGCGCTACGTGCCCAGCAAGAAACTCCTCTCGCTGGTCCGTTCGGGGGAACTGTGTTGCACGTTTCCCGGGTGTACCAACCCGGTGTGGCAGGCCGACGTCGACCACAGCACCCCGTTTGACCACCACGACCCGTCCAGCGGTGGGTTGACCGTGCGCGCAAACCTCAAACCGCTGTGCCGGTTTCATCACCGAACCAAAACGTTCGGTCGATGGCGTGACTACCAACTCGACCTGCAGACAGCGATTTTCGTATCCCCCACCGGGCACACCTTTGTCGGCAACGCCTTCGGCGGCCTCGATCTGTTCCCCAAACTCATCCCCACCAAACCACCCGACCACCCCGCCCGCCGCTCCATCGACACCATCCACACACAACGACGCGCCAAAGTCACACGCGCCGAAGAAAAGTGGAACCAGGAAAACCCGCCACCCTACTGACGGGTCTCCCTGGGATCGTCCTGGCTCAGTCGGTGCCGGGCTCGGCGTCGCTGAGCGCCAGCACGAACTTGGTGCCGTACGGCGCATCCTGCACCAGACGCAAGCGCGCCAGTGCGGGGTGGGCGTCGAGCACGCGACCGGCGTTGGCCAATGAACGCAGCGCAGCAGTTTCTGCGCGTGCGGTCTCCAACTTGGCCAGCCCGCGTGCCTTGGCAGTGACCAATTCGGTTGCTGCCGAGCGGATCTCGGCGGGCAGGATCACGTCCTTGACCACCACGTCGAGCACCTCGATGCCCGCAGCGCGGCCAGCACGTGCGGTCGCGGCGATGATCGACCCGGTGTCGACGGTGTCGGCTCGGGTGATCACCTCATCGACGGTCACGGCTGCGCAGACCTCACGCAACGCCACCTGCGCGGCGAGGTATACCGCCGCCCACGGATCGCTGGCCCGCTCGGTGAATGCGACCGCGTCGAAAACCGACGCGCGGACGGCCATCGTGACGCGCAGCGACACGGAGTCGGAGGTCAGGATGTCCTGCGGCGCGAGGGTCATGACCCGTTCACGCATGTCGACGAACGTGTATGCGGCGCCCCTGCGCGCGCGGTACTCGCCGGGCGAAAGTTCGCGGGAGAGTTCGCCATTGCGGTACTCGAGTCCCTTGTACCCGATGGGTACGGAGATCTTGGGGAACCACCGCTTGGCAGGCTTGGTCGCCAGGCGGAGTTCGGTGAAAGCAGACATGATGCGAACCTCCCTTCGTTTGTCGCGCATGTCGTAGTGCAGGCGACACCGCCCGCGGGAGATCGCGTCGATGGGGCCGTCCGTCGACCGACCGAAGTCGGACGTCGGACGACCGCAGGACCGGCGTCGACCTTGTATTCCCGGGGGCGGCGTCTGGTGAGGAGTTGAACCTCGGGCTGTGAGAGCCCTGCCATTTCCGTGAATGGTGCTCGAGAGTCCAACGCGCAGAACATGATCGCCGGTACCCCGGGATCGGCTGCTCTCTCGTGCGAGAGGTAACGATGCCAGAGCGGGTTGGGCGGGGGCAACGGGTTTTACGGGCGGAGTTGGGGCTGGGGTGGGGTGGTTTCGACTTCGGTGCTCGCAAGCTCGCGCCGGCTCAACCAGCGGAATAGGCGCACTCAACCAGCGGGGCGGGTCGCGCTCAACCAGCGGATAGGGCGCGCTCGACCAGCGGGGTGGGTCGCGCTCAACCAGCGGACACAGGCGCGTCAGCGCGCGAGGAACGCGGCGACCGTCGACTCGAATGCCTCTTTGGCCTCGATCATCACCCAGTGTCCGCAGCGGGGAAAGACGTGCAGCTCGGCGTCGGGGATGAGACGCATGGGGGCGAGGGCCATGTCGGGTGGGCTCACGCGGTCGTCGCGGCCCCAGGTGAGCAGTGTGGGGCAGGAGATCTTGTGCATCATGGCCCAGTAGGGCGGGACGTCGGAGGTTGCGAGGAATTGCTGTTGCATCTCGAACGATGCCGAGCCGTACATCGCGCGGCCGGTGGCGAGCGCTTCGGGATTCATCGCAGCCTCCCACCGCTCGGAGATTAGCTGCTCGGTGACGAGGTCCTTGTCGTAGACCATCGCGCGGAGCCAGCGGATCAGCTTGTCGCGGTCGGGATCGTCGGCGAACTCTTGGAGTAGTCGCAGTCCCTCACTTGGGCTCGGGCTGAACAGGTTTGGCCCGACGCCACCGATGGTGACGAGCTTCTCGACGCGGTCGGGTTTGCGAATTGCGAGATTGACTCCGACGACGCCACCCATCGAGTTGCCGATCATCGGTGCGGCGGCGATCCCGAGCGCGTCCATGAACGCGAGCACGGACTTGCCTGCGGTGAGCACCGGCATGCCCTCCCACGGGTCGCTGACGCCGAAGCCGGGGAACTCCAGAACGAAGCAGTGGTGTGTCTCCGCGAAGACCCCGAGGTTGCCGCGATAGTTGCGCCAACCCGTCACGCCGGGGCCGGAGCCGTGAAGCAGGATCAGCGGCGGCGCGTCGGGGTCGCCCGCTTCGTGATAGCGCAGCACGCCGTTGGCGGTGCTCAGTTCGCGTTTGGTCTCGTCGTAGGTGACATCCACACGATCAGACTAGAACGTGTTCTAGTTTCTTGTCACGAGTTGGGGTGCTCAGGTGCCCAGGGATTCGGCGTCCTCCTCGCCGAAGCGCTCTTCGAGCAGTTCGGGCGAGACGTCGAGGTCGATCTCCTCGACGGGGCGGCCGCGCGCCGATTCGATGGCGCTGAGTCGACGCTGCGCGCGGTCGGCGGCGTACGAGAGGAACTCGGAGTTGTCGATTCCGAACGGCGGCTCGTCGAACTGCGCGTTGACCCACTCGATCATCCCGAGCGCGAGCGGCATCAGTTCGCCCATCCGAACGCCGACCGCCTCCCACAGACTGTCGTCGGCCGCGACATGGCGACGGCACGTGAAGGTGCCCCACGCCATGTGGCGACGCTCGTCGTCGCCGATGAACTTGATGATTCGTTGCATGCCGGGCAGGATTCCGCGCCTGGTGCAGATCCGCTGCCAGGCGTAGTAACCGGTCAGAGCGAGTGAGCCCTCGATGACGTGGTTGTAGGTGACGCTGGCGCGGATCTGGTTGAGCGGCGATGGATCGTTGTCGAGGCGGTGAAGTGATTCGGGAAGTTCTTCGTAGAAGAGCTGTCGGTAGTAGGGGTTGTCGGCGACGTAGGGGTTCAGGTCGTCGGTGAGGCCGATTGCGTCCATCCAGAGGCGGAATACCTCAGTGTGCTTGGCCTCTTCGAAGCAGAACTGCGACAGGTACATCTCGTCGCCGAACCGTCCCTCGGCGGCCATCGCCTTCATGAACGGCTGGATGTCTTGGGTCACCGCCTCCTCGCCCGCGACGAACTGCGCGACGAGAAACGTTGCGCTGCGCTGTTGTTCGGCGTCGAGCTCGTACCAGTCGGCGGCGTCTCGGGACATGTCGATGGCAGTGGGGTCCCAGAACCGAGCGTTGCCCTTCACGAAGAGACGCAGCGGCAGGGATTGCCAGTTGAGGCCGCCGCGACGCAGTGACGCGAAATCCTGACGCGCGATGGATGGGCGGTCGGCGAGCGTCATGGCGCGCCGATCAACGATCGTTCGGAACTCATATGCTGACGTTAGCGCCGCGATCGAACCAGACCGGTTGGATTGCGCGAACTCTCAGGTTACTCACGCGTCACTTGCGTCGCCGTTCGCGAGTGCGTTCTCGCTCCGGGGTGACCCCTTCTGGATGGTCTCACCCTGGGTGGTCTCGCCCTGTGCGGTCTCACTCTTGCGCGACAGCGCGCTCGGCCACCAGATTCGTCGCCCGATGTCGATCGACAGCGCGGGCACGAGCAACGTGCGCACGATGAGCGTGTCGATCAGGACGCCGAACGCCACGAGGAACGCCACCTGGGCGAGGAACAGCAGCGGGATCACGGCAAGCGACGCGAACGTCGCGGCGAGCACGACACCTGCCGAGGTGATCACGCCGCCGGTCGCGGTCAGCCCGCGGATCACACCCTGGCGCGTGCCATGAGTCTTCGATTCCTCGCGTACGCGTGTCATCAGGAAGATGTTGTAGTCGATGCCCAGCGCGACAAGGAACACGAACGCGAACAACGGCACGACGGGGTCTGCGCCCGGAAAACCGAACGGTCCGTTGAAAAGCAACGCCGCGACGCCGAGCGTCGTCGCGAACGACAGCACAGTGGTGCCGAGCAGGATGACCGGCGCAACGATGCTGCGTAGCAGCAGGATCAACACCGCGAGCACCACGAGCAGGACGATCGGGATGATCAGATTGCGGTCGTGTTCGGCGGTGGTGCGAGTGTCGAGGTCGGTGGCCGTCGTTCCGCCCACGACAGCGTTCGCGTTGTCGATCGGATGGACACGCTCGCGTATCCGCACGACGGTGTCCTGCGCTGCGAGCGAGTCGGCGTTGTCGGTCAGCGTCGCCTCGATGGCCACGCGGTTGTCGCGGACCACCGGTGTCTGGCCCGCGGTGTAGACCTGTGCCTGCGCGACGCCGTCGACGCTCTTCACGGCGTCGAGAGCCGCCGGGGCCTGCGGGGCGTCGACGATGATCCACGTCGGTGAGCCGCTGCCCGCGTCGAAGTGGCGCGCCTGGACGTCGGCGCCCTCGACGGACTCGACGGTGCCGAGGAAGAAGTCGGTCTGGGCGATGCCGTCGGAGCGGAACATCGGGGCGAACGCGGCACCGATGAGCAGCACGATCAGGGTGGATGCCCAGATGGCTCGCGGCTTGGCAGCGACCTTTTCGGCGATCCTGTGCCAGAAGCGATGCGTCGAGGTCTCGGTGCCCGACTCGGCGAGGTGGGGTCGGACGGGCCAGAATGCGGTTCGGCCGAGGAGCGCGAGAACCGCGGGCAGGAAGGTCATCGACGCCAGGAATGAGGCCACGATGCCGATCGCGGCAACCGGGCCGAGGCTGCGATTGGAGTTGAGGTCGGAGAACAGCAGGCACAGCACTCCGAGGATCACCGTGCCGGCCGACGCCGCGACCGGCTCGATCGTCGCTCGCCACGCAACCTTGATCGCCTGATACTTGTCTGCTGTCTGAGTCAGCTCCTCACGGAAGCGAGACACCAGGAGGAGTGCGTAGTCGGTTGCGGCGCCGAACACGAGGATGAACAGAATGCCCTGGCTCTGACCGTTGAGCTCGAAAACGCCCTGCTTGGTCAAGAAGTAGATGGCACCGGACGCGAGTCCGAGCGCGAAGACCGCCGAGATGATGACGACAAACGGGAGGATGGGACTGCGGTAGACGATGACGAGAATGACGATCACCACCGCGCCCGCGACGAGCAGCAGTAGGCCGTCGATACCCGCGAAGGCCTCGCCGAGGTCGGCGACCTGCCCGGCAGGACCGGTGACGTAGATGCTCAGCCCGTTGGGCGGATTCGCCAGGAGATCGCGGAGCTTCTCGACGGTGTCGGCGGGCTCACCCGCCGTCGAGATCGGCACGATGAGTTCGGCTGCCTTGCCGTCGGCGGAGCGGATCGCCGGTGAGAATGCCTTCCCGAATCCCTCGGTCCCGGCGAGCGGCGTGATGGTGTCGGTCAGATAGGTCGCGTCGGCGTCGGTGAATCCCGACGAACGTTCGGCGACAACGATCGCGGGGATGTAGCTGGTGTCCTGAAACTTCGCGAGTTCGTCGTTGACGCGGGTCGACTCGGCCGAGGCCGGCAGGAACGCGGTGTTGTCGTTGGTCGAGACCGACGCGAGCTTGCCCGCGAACGGTCCGGTGAACGAGCCGACGACGATCCAGGCGAGAATGCCGAGTGCCGGGATGAGCCAGCGGAGACGGGAGGTCGACGACGCGGTCCGCTGCGGGGTGGCCATGCCGTCTATCTTGGCACGCTGCCCGAAATGCCTGGCTGAGTCAGGGGTCCCTGCGCTGCTCAGTCGGACGAGCGCTTCGACGAGACGAGCAGCGTGACAAGGCGGATGCCGAGGCCGATCAGGGCGAAGCTGCTCGCCATCTGGATCGACACGAAGATGCGCGCTGGTTGCGACGCCGCCGCGATGTCGCCGAAGCCGGTGGTCGTGAACACCGTCAGGCTGAAGTAGAGCGCGTCGACTCGCGTGAGTCGGAGATTGAAGCTGTCGGTGCCGTACTCGGAGAGCAGGAAGTACGTGGTGGCGAAGGCGACGATATAGAACGTCGCGAGTGCTGCGATCATCTCGACGGCTGTGGCGACCGGATACGGCGACCGGATGAAATGTCGAATCTCCCAGCCGCAGAACGCGGTCAGCAGCAGTGCCCCCACGACAAGGCCGATGAACTTGGCGTCGTTGTCCTGGTTGATCGGCAGCAGGAAATAGCCGACGAGCAACACCAACCCCGCGAGCGCCGGACGCAGAAGTGCGCTCGCGAGGCGTGGGCCACTGATCGCCGAGTTGCCGCCGGAACTCGGAGACTTACCAGATGCGGACACGGTCCACATCGGGCAGGAACAACTCGTCGCCCTCGGCGACGTCGAACGCGTCGTAGAAGGCGTCGATGTTGCGAACCACACCGTTGCAACGGAATTCGGGCGGGGAGTGGGGATCGATGGAGAGTCGACGGATCGCTTCGGCGTCGCGGGTCTTGGTGCGCCAGATCTGCGCCCAGCTGTAGAACACACGCTGGATGCCGGTCAATTCGTCGATGACCGGGGGCTCGGTGCCCTCGGTGGCGAGGCGGTAGGCGACGAGTGCGATCGACAGTCCGCCGAGGTCGCCGATGTTCTCACCGATGGTGAACTCGCCGTTGACCTTGTACTTGTCGTCGAGTCCCTCGGGGGTGAACTCGCCGTACTGCTCGATCAATGCCTTTGTGCGCTTGGAGAATTCGGTGCGGTCGGCATCGCTCCACCAGTCGACGAGATTGCCGTCGCCGTCGTACTTGGCGCCCTGGTCGTCGAATCCGTGTCCGATCTCGTGGCCGATCACCGCGCCGATCCCGCCGTAGTTGGCGGCGTCGTCAGCGTCGGGATCGAAGAACGGCGGCTGCAGAATCGCTGCGGGAAAAACGATCTCGTTCATGCCGGGGTTGTAGTAGGCGTTCACCGTCTGCGGCGTCATGAACCACTCGTCACGGTCGACGGGCGAGCCGATCTTCGAGAACTCGCGCTCGTTCTCGAATGATGCTGCGCGCGCGTAGTTTCCGATGAGATCGCCACGATCGACCGACAGTGCGCTGTAATCGCGCCACTGCGCGGGGTAGCCGATCTTGGGGGTGAACTTCTCGAGCTTGACCAACGCGCGCTCACGGGTCGACGGCGTCATCCAGGGGAGGTCGGAGATGTTCTGGCGGTACGCCGCAACGAGGTTGGCGATGAGCTCGTCCATCCGGGCCTTGGCCTCGGGTGGGAAGTGCTCCTCGACGTAGAGCTTACCGACGGCGAATCCCATTGCGCCCTCGACGAATCCGACGCCGCGCTTCCAGCGGTCGCGGATGGTCTCGGCTCCGGTGAGGGTGCGGCCGTAGAAAGCGAAGTTCTCGTCGACGAACTCCGACGACAGGTACGACGCGGCCGAATGCAGCAGCCGCCAGGTCAGCCACGTCTTCCAGTGCTCGAGTGGCGACTCGGCGAACAGGGTGGTGACGTCGTCGATGAACGACGGCTGACTGACCACGACCTCCGCGAAGGTGACGTCTCCGACGGTACCGAGGCCGCCGAACCACTCGTGGAGGTTGAAACCCGAAGCGAGCGAATCGAACTCGCCGAGCGTGAAGAGGTTGTAGGTGAGGTCGGCGTCGCGTCGTCGAACCACGTCCCAGTGATGGCCCGCGATGGCGGTCTCGAGGTTGAGGACGGTGGTCGCGCGCTGGTCGGCGTCGCCGTAGCCTGCGAGCGCGAACATTCGCGAGACGTGATCGCGGTATGCCTCACGGGTTTCCGCGTGGTTGTCGTCGCGGTAGTACGACTCGTCGGGCAGTCCGAGACCCGATTGCACCACGTGCACCAGGTATCGATCGGATTGCTTGGCGTCGGTGTCGACGTAGAAACCGAAGAGTCCGCCGACGCCGTGGCGCTGTAGGCGACCGATGCGGCCGGAGAGTTCGTCGGTCGACGCGACCGCTTCGATGGCTTCGATCTCACCGCGGATCGGACCGATCCCGAGTGCCTCGATGTGGTCGGTGTCCATGAACGACCCGAAGAGATCGCCGATCTTCTGGGCGTCGGAGCCGCTCGGCGGATCGGCCTTGGCGCATGCGGTGATGATGTCGCGGACGTTCTCCTCCGCGCGGTCACGCAACACGTGGAACGCTCCGTCGACGGAACGGTCGTCGGGGATCTCGTGGGTGTCGAGCCACTTGCCGTTGACGTGGGCGAACAGGTCGTCCTGAACGCGGACGGCGTCGTCGACCCACTCGAGGTCGATGCCGGAGGGAAGGGAATCGGTCTTCGAAGCAGTCACGGCATCCATCCTGTCACGCCGCCCGGCTACCTTCAGTTGAGTTACGGCTCTCCGAGTGCTTTGTCCATGGCCCAGATCAGAATCTCGGCGGGTCCATCTCCCGCGTCCGTGCGCAGCGTGGCCCCGGAGGTGTCGACGCCGCGCGCAGCGTCGCCTGCTGCGAGGGTGATCTCGGCGGCCTGATCTGTTGTGGACAGCACGGCCCGGCCGTCGACGACGAGGACATGGGTGAACCGGGCGTCGGGGATGCCGACAGAGGCGCCCGGTGCGATACGGACGGCGAAAAGCGTCGCGGCGCGGTTGCTGATCGTGATCGCGGCATCGACCGATGGGTCGCCCGACGCCACGGCGACGAGATCGCCCCCGGCGAGTGCTGCGGAGATGTCGCGCTGCTCGTACGACGGCGTGATGCCGTACTCGTCGGGTACCAGCCACATCTGTATGTAGTGGACCGGTTCGGAACCCGATTCGTGCAGGTCAGGCCACGGATCGTTGCGTTCGGTGTGGTCGATGCCGGAGCCGGCGCTCATTCGTTGGGCGAGACCGGGATAGACGACGCCGGTGTGACCAGCGGAGTCCGTGTGCACCAACGTGCCGGAGACCACCCAGGTGACGATTTCGGAATCCGAATGATGGTGGGCATCGAATCCATGTCCGGGTAGTAAAACTTCTTCATTGCATGCAATGAGAAGTCCATGATGGGTGTTTGATGGATCGTAATGATCGCCGAATGAGAACGAGTGACGGGAGGTCAACCAATCGGTCGACGTCACCTCCCGGACTTCGGCCCGGAGCACCGTGAAGACCATGACCCATTATGGGCATCGGCTCTGACGCGGAGTTCAGGCCGCCACCGCGCTGCAGCAGAGGTTGACTCCGGCGTGGCTGAGGGTTCAGACCTCCTCGTCGACTCCGGTCCGCGAGACGATGATTCCGACGGCGAGAAGCTCATCGACCCGGCCACCGCGAAGTCCCTGGCCGACGCCCCCGATCGCACGGCCGACCGTGAGACCGACGGGGGCCGAGACGAGATCGTGACTAGTCCGAGTTCCGACCGCAAGCAGGTTGATGGTGTTACTCGTGTGACTAAAGTGAAGAATGGGACTATGAAGTATTGCTTGCGGTGGGTAGCTCTTGTTGCCTGCGTAGTCCTCGTCGGTGCCGGTGGTTTCGTCACCTGGCGAATGGTCACGAGCGGTCCAGACACCGGTGCCGCGGCGGCGGTCAGCGAGTTCGCCAGCGCACTGAGCAGGAAAGACGCCACCGCAGCAGCGTCGTTCACCACCGCCCCCGGACAGGCGGCGGATGCCCTGACGCAGACCGTTACCGCGATGAACCCTCAATCGATCGACGTCGACGTCGACAAGCCGGAGGAGTACAGCGACGGCACCGCGTCGTTCAATCTGAAGACCACCTGGCGGTGGGACAAGGACCGCTCGTTCGAGTCGGCGACGTCGGGTACTGCTCGACACCTGAGTTCCGGCTGGAAGATCACGTGGGATCCCGCTCTTCTGGCCCAGGGGTTGCCCGTCGGCGGCAACCTCCGTGAGATCCGGACCGATGCGCGGCCGGCCCCGACGGTCAACAGCGTGTCCGGCAAGCCGTTCATGGTGTTGGCGCCGGTCAACGAGATCATTCTCGACCCGGCCAAGACCAAGGATCTGCAAGCGTCGGTGCGCGCCCTCTCGCGGACGCTGGCGCCGATCGCGCCGCTGATCACACCCGAGGTGATCAACGCGAAGCTCGCGGCGACACCGGACAAGCCGATCGTCGCGGTGACCCTGCGCGATCCCGACATGGGTGTGATGACCAGCGATCCTGCTGCGGTTCCCGGAGTCTCGGTGAACAAGACCGGCATGCTCGTCATGGCCGACCGTCGACTCTCGTCGCCCCTGGAACCGGCACTGACCAACTACTGGCAGGCGATCCGCGACGCGACGGCCGGATGGCAGGTCCAGATGGTCGGCCCCGGTCTCGCGCCGCGCAAGCTCGCGGGTGAGCAGGGGCCTCCCGGTCCCGACGTGGCGACGTCGATCAACCAGCAGGTGCAGTTGACCCTCGGTGACGCGGCCGTCGAGGTCGGGCAACCCGCGACCATCATGGCGCTCGACGCCGGGTCGGGCCGGATTCTCGGGCTTGCGCAGAACGACTACGCGGCCGAGCGCGGCAACAGCGTCGACCAGGCGTATCCGGTCGGCGCGACACTCGATCCCGTCTTCTCGGCCGTCGACAAGGCCACGTCGCAGAAGCAGTCGTCGAACAAGGAGTCGTCGGACACGGCGCTCGACAGGCTGGGGCTCGGCGTCACCTTCACGGTTCCCGGTGCGTCGACGCCGACGACGCCGAAGCCAGGCGTCGCGACCATCGACTATCGACCACAGTCGGCGACGGCGACCATGCTGAACATGGCTGCGCTCGGTGTGTCGATGGCACGCGCTGATGCGGGGGATCAGAGCTCGGTTGCTCCCGCAGTCATCTCGGGAGCGCCGACCAAGGTCGACGGAGGTTCGCTCGGCGCGATCGACAAGTCGGTGAGCGCACCGATCCTCGCGGCCATGACGACAACGGCCAAGACCGGCGACGCCAGTGACCTGACCCGTGCGCCCGGCCTGAAAGCGCTGGTCGGCACCAACGGACCGCAGGGTCCGGGCTGGTTCGTCGGCATCCAGGGCGGCAAGGTCATCGTGATCTACACCGAGGGTGAGAAGTCGGGGACCGCTGCGCTACAGGTCGCTCAGAAGTACTTCCGCATCGCGTAGGCGACGACCGCGCGCCAGCCGAGCATGAACAGGCCGAGCGCGATGGTCGCGACGATGATGAAGCTCAGAGCGACGCCCTGGTGCAGCAGGTAGCGCAGCACCATGCCGATCGCGACGGTGCAGATCCAGATCATCAGACCTGACGGGATGATGCGGGCAGGTCGGAAGTCGCTGCCGAACCATTCACTCGACCGGACGTGCGCATAGACGTAGGCAATCGACCAGCCCGCGGCGGTGGCGACCAGGAACGGCCACAGGGTCTGCAGCACTCCGATCAGCGCGAAGCCGTCGTGGTGATTCGCCCTGCCGATCAGTACGAACACGACGACGGCGACGGCGTCGCAGAGCGCTGCCGCGGCCAGCGGAAACGTCGTCGAGTGCCGACTGCTGGTCGGATCGCTCACGTCAGACTTCGACATGGGTATCCACGGTAGCGCCACCCACCGTCGACGACGTGCTGCGGGTCGCGGGGTGGGGCTTTCATGAGGGGGGCGGCTCGGGCCCCAACTCCTTCTGCCCGGGATTCGCGGCCGGGTCGAAATCGCCCGACTCGACGTCGCGATCGATCTCCTCGCCGATCGAATCGTCGGTTCGGATACGCGACCGGAACAGGAAGAACACGACGATCCACCCGATCAAGGCGATGAACACATAGCTGATGATGCGGTAGACGAGCACCGCTGTCAGCGCGTCGGCGGCAGGCATCCCCGCACTGGTCAGCGCCGGGACGAGCACGGCGTCGACCACACCGATGCCTCCGGGGAGCAGCGGGATGGCGGTACCGACCGCCTTGCCCGCCGCGTAGGCGACCATCAGGCCGGAGATGCTCGGATGAGCCCCGACCGCCCAGCACGCGAACATCAGACATGCGACGTCGGCGATCCAGTTGAACAAGCTCCACGCGAAGGCGACGCTGGTGTCGCGGCGCGTGAGCTGGACGGCCCGCAGCTGTTCGAGTGTCTCCAGCAGCCGCGCCACCCCGTGATCGGCCGGCTTGCTGCGTACCTGGTTGATCCAGCCGAGTACGCGTTCGCCTGTCGACTGCAACGACTCCGGATGGCTGGCGAGGTACTGCAGCACGACAGCCACCGCGATGAATCCGACCGCGGAGAAGACCACCGAGAACGGGCTGGTCTTGGCGCCCGCGAGCAGTGCGCCACCGAAGCCGAGCACTGCGAGTCCCACACCCGCGAGCAGTCCGGACATGACGACCTGCCACGACGCGATGACGGGAGTGGCACCCCACTTTCGGGTCTCGCGGTAGGTAAAGGCAGGCGCGAGCACCTGACCGCCCGGCAGCGTCTGGCTGACCGAGTTCGCGGCGAGCACCACCGACAGCGACTTCCACTCGGACACACGGACACCCGCCGAGCGCAGCAGCGCTCGCTGTACCTGCGCGAAGCTGTCCATCGAGAGCAATGCGGCGACGATGCACGCGACGAGCCACACCCAATCGAGATCACCGATTCGGTGCGCGGCCTCTTCGAGTTTCGGCCAGATCAGCACGATCTCGACCGCCAGGACGACCACCACGACCGCCACCAGCACCCACCGAACCCACCAGAAGCGTGAGCGCGTGGCGGTGCGGTGGACCGCCGGTGTATCCGACGTCATACGGCCAAGGGTAACGACAGCTAGTGTGACTTCCGTGGACCATGCCGCTCGAACGAACGACGGATATCCCGAAGATGCAGAAGCGGGTGCGTCGGGCAGGTCGCTGGCCGAGCTCGACCGATCCAAGGTCCACCCGTTTGTCCGTGCCACAGCCGAGTGGGTCTGGCGGCTCCTGCTGATCCTCCTCGCCATCTACGTCCTCGGGCGTCTGTTCCTGCAATTCGACGAGGTACTCGTTCCGGTTGCGCTGGCGATTCTGGTGTCGGCATTCCTTGTGCCGGGCGTCGACTGGCTCGATCGGAAGGGTCTGCCGCGCTCGCTCGCCGTCGTCGTGATGATGCTGGTCGCGCTTGGTGTCGTTGCGACCGTCCTGACGTTTGTCGGCCGAGCGTTTGTCCACGGATTCCCCGCACTGACCGCCGAGATCACGGTCACCATCGACCGCACCCGGGAGTGGTTGGTCGACGGCCCACTCGACGTCGACGAATCGCAGGTGCGCAACCTCGGGTCGAACATCATCAACCTGATGGAGCACAACCAGGCCAAACTCGCCGGTGGTGCCGTCGCCACGGCAACGACGGCGACCGAACTGGTCACCGGCGCGTTGCTGATGGTCTTCCTGACGATCTTCTTCCTCTACGGCGGCGGTCAGATCTGGGAGTTCTGCTGCCGACTCGTACCTCGCAATACCCGAGGTCGGGTCGCTGCCGCGGGAGTCGCGGGCTTCGGCACCCTTGTCGGCTACGTGCGTGCGACGGTGATCGTCGCCCTCGTCGACGCCGTATGTATCGGCATCGGGCTGGCGATCCTGCGCGTTCCGCTGGCCCTGCCGCTGGCAACGGTGATCTTCCTGTTCTCGTTCATACCGATCGTCGGCGCACTGATCAGTGGTTCGCTCGCCGTCGTGATCGCGCTGGTCACGCAGGGCTGGCTGACCGCCGTGATCGTATTGGCCATCCTCGTCGGCGTGATGCAGCTCGAAGGCCATGTGCTGCAACCGTTCCTGCTCGGCAGGTCGGTGCGATTGCATCCCGTCGCGGTGATCCTCGCAATCGCCGCGGGCATCGTCGGGGCGGGGATCATCGGCGGCCTGTTCGCCGTACCGATCATCGCGTTCGCGAATACCGCCGTGCGATATCTCGCGGGCCACCGCAACCTGCCGATCTCGAGTGGTGAGGGTTCGTATCACTACGCCGAACCCGACGAACCTCATTGGGACAACCGAGATCTCGATGCCGCGACCGCCTCGGCGGGCGTCGCGGTCGAGGAGGGCGTCGGTGTCTCGAAAGCCGACGCCGAGGCCGACGTCGAGCGAGGGCTCGACGGTGATGGTGCTCGCGTGGACGACACGGGAGACACGGCAACCGACGACACAGCGCCCGGTGACACCACGCCCGCGAAGGACCCCGACGAGACGTCATGAGAAGTGATCCGGTCACGCCGCTCTGGCGCGGCGCGCAGGTGCTGCGACTGTTGTCGTACCTCTACGCGCTCGGCTTCCGGATCGCGATCGACGACGATCTGCTGCACCCGGGTGTGACGTGGGTGTTGTTCGGATTGCTCACCGCGTGGACCGTGGCCTGCGGCATCGCGTATTACGTTGGCTTCGGCCGCAATTGGTATTGGGTCGGCGCAGAATTGGTGATCGCCTGCGCACTCATGCTGTCGACATCGTATGTGGCCAGCGAATCATGGGCGCTGAACAATCAGACATGGCCGACGACGCTGTGGGCCACCAACTCGGTGATCTCGGCGGCACTGCTCGGCGGGCCGATCGTCGGCCTCGTTGCAGGTCTGGTCGTCGGCGGCACAAGCGCTTTCGTCAAGGGCTGGCTCGACCTCAACTTCGGCCGCAACGCGACGATCCTCGTGATGATGGCGTCTGGCGTCGCGGTGGGACTCGCCGCGGTCAACGCCCGTCGGGCGCAGGCGGAGTTGGCCGCTGCTGCGCGTGTCGCGGCGGCTGCGACCGAACGCGAGAGACTGTCCCGCGAGGTGCATGACGGTGTGCTTCAGGTACTTTCGTTCATCTCCAAACGTGGGCGTGAGATAGGCGGTCCGACAGCGCAACTCGCCGACCTCGCGGCAACTCAGGAGGTCGCCTTGCGTCGCCTGATCTCCGATGTCGACGTCGGCGGTGAATCGACGTGTGGGACTGCGGATCTGACCGCGCTGCTGCGCGCTGCCGGTGGTGACGTCGCCGCGGTGAGCGCGCCCGCGGACCCGGTGATCATCGACGCGACGACGGCACGCGAGATCAGCGCTGCGGTGATCAACGCACTCGACAACGTCACACATCACGCGGGTGCGGGGGCGCGGGCCTACGTACTCCTCGAAGACCTCGACGACACCGTGGTCGTGAGTGTCCGCGACGACGGTGTGGGTATCGCGGCGGGACGGCTCGACGAGGCGCGTCGCGCCGGCAGGCTCGGCGTCGCGCAGTCCATCGTCGCGAGAATCGAATCGCTCGGTGGCACAGCGATACTCGACTCCGACGAGGGAATAGGCACGGAGTGGGAACTGACGGTACCGGTGACGCGGGAGAAGAAATGAGCGATACGCAAGATGCCAGCCGACTGCGGGTGATGGTTGTCGACGACCACCCGATGTGGCGGGACGGGGTGGCGCGCGATCTCTCCGACGCGGGGTTCGAGATCGTGGCGACCGCCGATTCGTCCGGCGCGGCGGGGCGTCGTGCCGGTGCGGTGCGACCCGACGTCGTGCTCATGGACATGCAACTGCCCGACGGCAACGGGGCGGAGGCCACCGCGGCGGTCCTCGAGGTGTCGCCGAAGACGCGGGTGTTGGTCTTGTCGGCGTCTGACGAGCGCGACGACGTCCTCGACGCCGTAAAGGCCGGCGCGAGTGGCTATCTGGTCAAGAGTGCGTCGAAGGAGGAACTGATCGACGCGGTGCGGGCGACCGCTGCCGGCCAGGCGGTCTTCACACCGGGACTCGCGGGTCTCGTGCTCGGTGAATTCCGGCGCATGTCGTCAGAACCCGACCGTGCGCCACAGACCCCGGTGCTCACCGAGCGTGAAACCGAGGTGCTGCGCTACGTCGCAAAGGGCATGAGCGCCAAGCAGATTGCCCGGAAGCTGACCTTGAGCCACCGGACCGTCGAGAATCACGTGCAGTCGACGTTGCGCAAACTACAGCTCGGCAACCGTGTCGAACTCGCGCGGTACGCGATCGAGCACGGGATCGACGACGAGTGAGCTGACCTGCTACTCGCCGGAACGGCTGCGGCGCAACAACTCCTGCACGCTGATCTGCCGGTTCTCGCCTGGCGTCTCGTCGGCGCGTGCGTGGCGATCGGACCGACTCGGTCCATCGTCGGGGCGCGAACGCCGAGGCGGCGTCGTGCGGGTCTGATGTTCCTCGCCCGGTGCGACGGGTGGCTGTGCTCGGCGCGCCGCGTCGGGGGAGAGGCCCCGCTCCATCGGCGACTGTGCACCCTCGGGTGCGCGTTGCTGCGTTGCCCGCGCCTGCTCCGGCGACAGTGACGCGACGAGCGGACGCTTGCCGGTCTTGTCGAGATCGGGGCGTCGACCCAGCGGCGACGGGCCCGTGGCGCCTGACTGCGGCTGGTTCAGGCGGATGCCGCCTTCGCCGAGCATCCACCCGCCGGTGTCGGGACGATCGGACTTCTGACGACGCGGTGACGGCGGGCGAGCGGTGCGCGTACGTACCGGCTCGATCTCGTCGAGAGTCTGTGCGGGACGCTGGTCGCGCAGGGCGGGGCGTCGGTCCGACGGCGGCCGTGACGGCCCGCTGCGCGCTGCCGGCTGGGTTGCTGCAGGTTGCGCAGTAGGAGGTTGGGCAGCCGGCTGCGCAGCGCGACGTTGCATCGGTTGCGGCGCCGGGGTCGGCTGGGGCGCGGGGGTTGGCCGCGGCGCCGAACCGGCGCGCATGGAGCGTGTGGCCGCGCCCGCCGAGACCGTTGCGGCGGCACGGGGAGCTGCCCGCATGGCGGTCGTCGGTACCTCGGAGATCAGCGTGCCCGCGCGCATACCCTGCGTGCCGGCGCCCGCACCGGCGACCTTGGCGTCGGGCTCGTCGTCGAGGATCGTCTCGCCGAGGCCGATCTTGCGCTGCATGGTCTTCATCCAGCGCGGTGCCCACCAGCAGTCGTCGCCGAGCAGCTTCATCGTCGACGGCACCAGCAACATGCGGATGATGGTCGCGTCGAGGATGAGGGCCGCGATCATGCCGTACGCGATGTACTTCATCATCACGATGTCGGACAGACCGAAAGCGCCCGTCACGACGATGAGAATCGCAGCCGCCGCGGTGATGATCCGACCCGTGTGTGCTGTACCGACGCGGACCGCTTCCGTGGTGCTCGCGCCCTTCTGTCTCGCTTCGACCATGCGGGACAACAGGAATATCTCGTAGTCCGTGGACAAACCGAACACGATCGCGATGATCAGCACCAGGACCGCCGCAAACAGCGGGCCGGGCGTGAAGTTGGCGATCGACGCGCCGTGACCGTCGACGAAGATCCACGTCAAGATGCCCAGCGTCGCGGCGAGACCCAGCGCCGACATCAGTGCTGCCTTGATCGGTAGCACCAGCGAGCCGAACGCCAGGAACATCAGTAATCCGGTGACCAGGACGAGCAGGATCGCCATCAGGGGCAGTCGGGTGAGCAGGGCGTCGATGGAGTCCTGCACGAGTGCCGGAGTTCCGGCCACCCACATCTGGATGCCCGCGGGTTTGTCGATGGCGCGCAGGTCCTTGACGGCCGCGCCGGCGGTATCGCGATTGACCAGACCCGCCGACATCTGGATGACCTGCGGACCGTTGAAGCCGTAGGTCCCGGTGAGTGCTCCGTCGTCGGCCGACGGACTGAACTGCTTGGTGAAGCCGGGGATCTTGTTGGCCTCGTCGGCGATCTGCTGGATCTTGGTGCCGCTGTCGGGGTCGTTGACGTCGTAGGAGATGACGAGCTTGACCTCTTCGGTGCGTTCCTTCGGGAACGCCTTGTCGAAGTCCTCCTGCGCGACACGGCTCGGGTTGTCCGGCGGCAGATAAGCCTCGCTGATGCCGCCGAACTTGATGCCGCCGATCGGGATGGTGAGGACGAGCAGGATCAGGACGGTCGGCACCGCGGTGGCGACCGGGTGGCGCATGACCCACCCCGACAGGCGGCCCCAGAAGCCGTTCTCGATCTCGGCCTTGGTCTTGGTGCGCCGGAGGAACGGCAGCCCGAAGGCGTCGATCTTCGGTCCGAGGATGCTCAGGATGGCCGGCAGCACCGTGATCGAGAGGATCGCGGCCAACGACACCGAGAAGATCGCGCCGTACGCGACTGACTTCAAGAAGCCCTGCGGCATCATCAGCAGACATGCGATGGCGGCGACGATGATGGTCGCCGAGAAGACCACGGTTTGTCCCGCGGTCATCACGGTTCTTCGTACCGCGGCCTTGGTGCTGTAACCCTCTGCGAGTTCTTCTCTGAATCTGCTGACGATGAACAGGCCGTAGTCGATCGCGATGCCGAGGCCGATCAGGGTGACCACCGACTGCGCGAAGATATTGAGCTCGGTGAGCTGGGCGATGATGTTCATGATGCCCAGCGAGCCCGCGATGGTCAGACCGCCGATGAACACCGGGAGACAGGCGGCGATGACACCGCCGAAGATGAAGAACAACATCACCGCGACCAGCGGAAGCGCGATGACCTCGGCGCGTCGGATGTCGTCGTCCATGCCGCTGGCCATTGCTCCTGCGACGGGCTGGAGGCCGGCCAACTGGAATCGGGTGCCCTCGAGACCGTACTTGCCGGGATCGTCGACGACGCCCTGCAGGAACGGTTCGACCTTCTGGTAGTTCGCGAGCACCGAGGTGTCGTCGTTGCCCGCGACGCCGATGCTGATGAAGGCCTGCTTCTTGTCCGCGGTGAACGTCCGCGACCTGATGGTGTCCTGTGCCGCCTTCTGCGCGACCGTGTCGTCCTTCAGATAGAAGGGGTCGATGATCTCGTGGTTGTTGCGCAGCGCGTTCTCGTAGGCCTGCTGATCGGTCGAATCGGGAGCCTCAGCTGCTCGCTGCACCACATCGGGATGCTGCTGCAGCAGATCGTCGACGACCTTCTCGACCTTGGTGCCGAACTCCTTGTCGTCGACCTGCGTGCCTGCGGGCGGGGTGATGAGGAGGATGACGTCGGAGCGATGGTCGCGGCCGAAGGCGGTGTCGGCGACGACCGAACCCTTCGACGACTGGGCGGTCGGGTCGAACCAGCCGCTCTGCGACAGGTGGTTGCCGAGGCCGAGTCCGTAGAGGCCGAGGCCGCCCATGATGGCGACCAACACCGCGATGACGGCAAAGCGCATCCGGAAGACGAATGTTCCGATGGCTCCGAACACGCCGACTCCTTTCGGGAAAGTCTCGCCGAGATAGTTGCCGAGATTGTTTCAGTGGTGCCTGAGTGCTTGCTGAGGTTTGGCTCTTGGTGTTTCGGGCTGGGTTTGCGGTCCGAGCGGACTGTTCTCTCAGCGGAGAAGTGCGCGCAGCGGCCGGAACGGGGTGAGCCACGCGCCGTCGTCTGGCAGTGAATCGAGCCCGATCCGAGGCAGCGGCTCCCGGAACACACCGGGTATCTCCTCGAGATCGACGAACTCGAGTCCGTCCGTCGACAGCGCCCAACTCACGTGTTCGCGGAACCCGATGACCGTGACCGGAACGCCTTCGGCTGCGATCTCGATCAGTGGATCCCGAAACGCCTGACCATCTGCGGACGCGACGATAAGCCCGGCTAACCCAACAGTGTGCCTGCGAAGCTCGATGTGGTCGAGCATGTCGGAGTCCACATCACTGTCCTCGGACAGTTTCGGCTTGGCGAACACCGCGTACCCGACGTTGCGTAACGCGTCGACCCACGGCCGCACGACGTCGGCGCTACCAGGCACGATGTTGGTGAAGACCGTCGCCTCGGGTTCGATCTGGACCGCGGTGTCCGACGTCGTCGAAATGTCGTCGACATCACTATCGCCGTCGAGAGCATCGTCATCGTCGATCGCACTGTCATCGGCGTTGTCGTCGCTGACCGACCGGTCGTAGGCCGCGACGGCCGCTTGCGCCGAGATGTCGGCGGTGCGCTGGAGCAACCAGCGGCCGAGCGCGTCGAACCGCGGTCGATGCGCCGCCGTCGGCCGTCCGCCGAGAATGGACCCGAGGCCCATGTCCATGTTGGGTGCGTCCCAGACCAGAAGGACGCGCTGCGCGCCGCTCTGTCCGGAGATCGTGTCGGCGAAGCGTGCGGCCGTGCCACGGGTGTCGGTCATGAGCCATCGCCGCCTGTCGGGATCTCTGGAGATTCAGGGGTTTCTGGAGATTCTGGGTTGTCTGAGCCCTCAGCCGTCGCCTTCTCACGGGGTCGGACATAGACGAACTCGTTGACCTCGCGGCCCTCGCGTTCTGCGCGACCTTCGAACTTGGTGGTCGGACGCTCGAGCGAGACCGGCACCGCAGTGGTCGCGGGTACGACGTGGACCCGCTCGGGATTCTGCGTCGCAAGGATTTCGGCGATCCACTCCGCGTAGTCCGCATGGTCGGTGGCGATATGCAGGACGCCGCCGGGCCGGAGTCGGTCAGCCATGAGTTCGATGGTGCCTCGTTGGACGAAGCGGCGCTTGTGATGGCGCGATTTGGGCCAGGGGTCGGGAAAGAAGAGGCGGATCGCGGTGAGCGATCCGGACGGGATCAGTTCACGCAACACGACGACGCCGTCGCCGCGGATCATGCGCACATTGGTCAGGCCAGCGCGGTCGACGAGCCCGACGAGCTGTGCCAGGCCCGGCTTGTAGACCTCGACGGCGATCACGTCGACGTCGGGTTCGTCTGCCGCCATCGCGGCCGTCGAGATGCCGGTTCCGCTGCCGATCTCGAGCACGCGGGGTGCCTCGCGCCCGAACAGTGCGTCGAAGTCGATGGGTGGTTCCGGGGTCTGGGCCGGGTCGGTTGCCAGGTCGCGGCCGAGCACCGGCCACAGCGTCTCCCAGTTGCGCTGCTGGCCCGGCGTCAGCGAGCCGCGGCGGAAGCGGAAGCTGGTCACACGCGGGTAGAGGCGTGACGCGTCGCCTTGGCCGTCGGCCGGTCCGGGGGAGGAGTTCACCGGTCCATCGTGGCCCATCGGGTCGGTCATGCACACGTCGACACCCGCTTGTGCAATCTGCTGCGCCACCTCACCCAACTGCGACTACCCTTCCACCAGGGAAGATCGGCCGGTCTCGAGTGGGGGTGAGTGCGTGATCGATCCAACGGGTCCGCTCGCTCTCGCACTGTCGTCGGGATCGATCGGGCAGCTCGTCGCGCCCGATTCGCCCGCTTTCGGCACGCTCGACGCCGCCGCGCGACGCTACGTGCAGCCACTGTCGGTTGCGGTGGTCGGTCGGCGCGGGGTGGGTCGCGACATGATGGCGCGTGCGTTGTGTGAGCGGTTCGGGGTCGCGGCATTCGTGGCCGAGCGTGGGTCGGGCGTGCTCGCCGGAGCCGATCTTCGAGTGCATGTGCTCGCAGGAGCGCCGCGACGTGCCGACCACGACATGCTCGCCGCCTCGCCACGCGAGCGGACCGTCGTCGTCCTCGGAAAGGCCGACACACTCGCAGCCGACGCCGCAGATGGGCTCGTATGCGCCGCGAGTGAGTCACTCGCCAGGCCGGTCGTCGCGGTCTCGCAGTTGTCGGCGTGCGCCAGGGTGTCCGACGACGAGTTCGAGTTCCTCCGCACACTCGCTGCCGACGGTGAGGCGATGCCGGCGATGTCCGGCCACTTTCTCGCGCCCGCACGGCCTCAATTGCAGATGCGCGCCGATCTGATTCGACGCCTCGACGCCGCTGGTATCGGGCGTGCGCTAACTCTTCTGGCCGTCGACGACCCGGCGGCCGCCACCGCAGCGGCACTCACTAGATACTTACGAGCGACAAGCGGATTCGACGCTCTGCGCGACGCGATCGAGACGTGCATGCCCGCGGTCGCTGCCCATCGGGGTGCGCAGGTGCGCGCATCGCTCGAGCTGGCGGCGGCAGCCGGCGCCGACCGCGACAGCGTCGAACGGCTCCTGCGGACGGAAGGTGTGTGACGTGGGCTCCGAGTTGTCGACGCTCGCCGCCGGTCTCGTTCCGCTGTGTCGGGTCGCCGTCGCTGCCGCCGAAGGTGTCGACGTCGAGCCTCTCGTGGAGGCGTGTCGGGCGGTAGCGGCTGAGACAGGGGGTGCTGCAGGTTCGGCCATCGACTTCGTGACGTTCGATCCGAACCGCGACCTCGCGGGCGCCCACGCTGCGGTGCTGGTCATCGATCCGGCATCGGCGGTCGTCGACGACGAGGATCTTGCCGCGCTGCGGGAGCTGACCTCGGCGGTGGAGCATGTCGCTCTGGTCTGTTGCCGCATCGAGTCGTTCTGGGATTGGCCGCGGATCGTGCGTGGATATCGGTCAGAACTCGATCCCGCCGGAGCGCTACCGGTCTTCGCGGTGTCGGCGGCCGCGGCACTCGCGGGCGCCGTCGAGGAGTCGGGGATCGGCGATCTGCTCGACTGGTTCGCGACACCGAACGCCGAGCCCACTGCACGCATCCCGCAACCGAAGACCCCGCAAGCACCGACCCCTGTGGATACCGACGACCGCGTCGACCCCGACGCCTTGGCAATCCGTCGCGCACGATTGCTGGCGCTCAGAGACAGGGGACGGGCGGACCGGCTGGCGTCGCTTCGCGCGGGGATCGTTCGCGTGCGTGCGCAGAGCAGCGCCGACATCACGGCGCGGGTCCGTGCGCTCGTTGCGCGCGCCGAACACCGCGGCGCCGCGACCACCGGCTCCGACGTCGAGGCCGACGCCGCGTGGCTCGACCGCGAGATCGACGGTCTCGTCACCGACCTCGACGCCATCACCGACACCCGACTCGACGCCGTCGCGTCGTCGACCCTCGTCGGACTCGACGTCGACGATCCGCCCGCGCACCGAGACGACGAGCCGATCGTCGCGCGTCGCGATCTGCCGTCCGGGCGACGCACGGGCGAGGACGCGATGCTGCTGCTGATCGGTGCGTCGACGGGTATCGGTATCGGCAGACTCGCGGTCGCGCCGCTGGCCTCGGTGCACACGCTGCAGTGGATCAGCATGCCCGCGGCGCTCCTGCTCGGACTCGCGGTGGCGGTGTGGGTGATCCGGATGCGGCGTGCGGCAACCGTGCGCGCGCAGGTGCGCACCTGGGTCAACGACGTTCTCGCCGACGTCCGTGCCCGGGTTGAACGTCGGGTTGCCATGCAGCTCACCGAGGCGGAATCGCGCATCGGCGGCCAAGTGCTGCGCGCATACGATCGCCAGGGTCGTCGAATCGCCGACGAGGTCGCCGAGATCGATCAACGTCTCAGAGAGCTCCGCGCAGCGGGCGGTGCAGTCAGTGGGGGTAGGCAGTGAACATCGACTCGTTCGACTTCGGAGACGTATCCGGTGAGGAGAACCGGGATTGGGCCGGCCTCACCGAGCCGGGGTCGCAGCCCGATTCGCCCGCCGACAACCTGCTGATGCACGACGACGGCCGCATCTGGGACCTCGGCCCCGCAGACGTCGACACCGACGCAGACGGAGTGCCCGATTCGTTGACTCGCAGTGGTCCCGGGGGCCTGACGGTGTACACCGACAGTGACCACGACGGTCAGGTCGATCGCATCACACAGGTGGGCTCCGACGGCTCGTTCGCCTCCCGAACACTCGACCGCGACACCGGCATCTGGGTCGCCACGGACTCCGGCAGACTCGAGTGAGTGGGTTCGCATAGAGCAGAAAGTCCTGGTGGCAGTGGGTTGCAAGTCCTCGGAAATCCGACATCGGTCACCTTGCAAGCCCCCTCCGGGGTGTGCGAATGTGGCCTATACCGCATCTCGTAACCCCAGGCCCTAGCGCACGCTCGGTCACAGTATCCTGGGGATAAGCAACCCATACGGGGCGGCCAATGCGGGTCGCCACCTCGGAGGAGGAAATATGACCGCCGCCACGATTCCGGGTCTGGAACCCGGCACCGCTCCGACTAAACACGAAGCGCTGTTGGCATGGGTGGCCGAGGTCGCCGAGCTCACTCAGCCCGACCGTGTGGTCTGGTCCGACGGCAGCGACGAGGAGTGGGATCGTCTCACCGCCGAACTCGTCGAGTCGGGCACGCTGCTCAAGCTGAACGAAGAGCACAAGCCCAATTCCTACCTGGCCAAGTCCGATCCCGCCGACGTCGCGCGCGTCGAATCGCGCACCTTCATCTGCTCCGAGCGTGAAGAAGATGCGGGCCCCACGAACAACTGGGTCGCGCCCGACGAGATGCGCGCCACCCTCACGCCCCTCTTCCGTGGCAGCATGCGCGGCCGCACGATGTACGTCATCCCGTTCTGCATGGGCCCGCTCGGCTCCGACGACCCGAAGCTCGGCGTCGAATTGACCGACTCCGCCTACGTCGTGCTCTCGATGAAGATCATGACCCGCGTCGGTCCCGAGGTGCTGCGCCTGCTCGGCGACGACGGCTTCTTCGTCAAGGGCCTGCACTCGGTCGGCGCTCCGCTCGAGCCCGGTCAGGCCGACGTCGCATGGCCGTGCAACCCGAACAAGTACATCACCCACTTCCCCGAGACCCGCGAGATCTTGTCGTACGGATCGGGTTACGGCGGCAACGCGCTCCTGGGCAAGAAGTGCTACGCGCTGCGCATCGCGTCGGTGATCGCGCGTGACGAGGGCTGGATGGCCGAGCACATGCTGATCCTGAAGCTCACCAGCCCGGAGAACAAGGTCTACTTCGTCGCCGCTGCGTTCCCGAGTGCGTGTGGGAAGACCAACCTGGCAATGATCCAGCCGACCATCCCGGGCTGGAAGGCCGAGACCGTCGGCGACGACATCGCCTGGATGCGCTTCGGCGACGACGGCCGTCTCTACGCGATCAACCCCGAGTTCGGCTTCTTCGGTGTGGCACCGGGCACCAGCATGGACTCCAACCCGAACGCGATGAAGACCATCGACGCCGGAAACACCCTGTACACCAACGTCGCCGAGACCGACGACGGCGACATCTGGTGGGAGGGAATCGGAGGCGAGAAGCCTGCGCACCTGACCGACTGGCTCGGACGTAGCTGGACGCCCGACTCGGATGAGCCTGCCGCGCACCCGAATTCGCGCTACTGCACACCGATCTCGCAGTGCCCCTCGCTGGCCGAGGAGTGGGACGACCCCCAGGGTGTGCCGATCTCGGCGATCCTGTTCGGTGGTCGTCGCAAGACCACGGTGCCTCTCGTGACCGAGGCCCGCGACTGGCAGAACGGCGTCTTCATGGGTGCCACGGTCGGCTCCGAGCAGACCGCGGCCGCCGAGGGCAAGGTGGGCACCGTCCGCCGCGACCCGATGGCCATGCTGCCGTTCATGGGCTACCACGTCGGCGACTACTTCCAGCACTGGATCAACCTGGGCAAGAACGCCGATGCGTCGAAGCTCCCGAAGGTCTTCTACGTCAACTGGTTCCGTCGTGGCGATGACGGCCGCTTCCTGTGGCCGGGATTCGGCGAGAACAGCCGCGTGCTGAAGTGGATCATCGGCCGCATCGAGGGCGAGAACGAAGGCGTGCAGACGCCGGTCGGCATCGTCGCGAAGCCGGAGGAGATCGACGTCTCCGGGCTCGACGTCCCCACCGAGGATCTCGAGGCGGCACTCGCCGTCGATCCCGACGAGTGGCGTCGTGAGCTCCCGTTGATCGAAGAACTCTTCGAGTTCGTCGGCGAAAAGCTCCCGACAAGCCTGCAGGATGAGCTCGACGCCCTCAAGCAGCGGCTGGCCTGATCTCACCTTCTGTCACATCTGTAACTGAGGTATCGTTGCCCCCTATGAGTCTTCGCTCGTGGGGGGCAACGGTCGTCTCTGCGCTTTTGGGTACATCAGTTCTCCTCGGCATATCCGGTATGTCCGCCGGAACTGCGCATTCTGCGACGCCGATCATCGCGCGCTACACCGACACTGCTTACGTCAGTGGCGTACCGACGTTCGGAGCGATCTCGGGCATCGATCGGATCGGCGCCAACCGATTCGCGATGATCTCGACCGACGTCGGCCGCGGCGGACCAGCACGCTTCTTCACGAGCCAGTTCAGCTACACCTCGGGTGCCGCGGGCTTCACGTCGAATCCCGGAATCGACGGCGGCGGTGTGCTGCTGGGCCCTGGCAACATTCCGCCGCTGCCGGGTTCGGCACAGTACGAGGGAATCCGCGCCACGAGCGGTGGTTACGTCGTCGTCAGTGGTGGCGACCATCAGTTCGTGCGTCTGCAGAGCGCCGGGCCGGTGGCCACCTACATTCGTGACCTCGGGCTGCCCGCGGCGTGGCGGCCATCGAAGAAGTCGGGTCTTGCCGGTCAGCGTGGACTCACCGGCGTCGCTGTGGGACCACGCGGGCAGATCAGCGTGATCACGGCGGGAGGTCTCCGTCAGGACCCCGCAACGTCGGCGCGGTTGCTGACGTTCGGAAAGACGAACTCCGAGTTCGTGTATCGCACCGATCCGGGTAAGAACGCTGCCGACGTCCTCGCGGTCAACAACACCGACTTCCTCGTCCTCGAGCGCGGTAAAGGCCGCAGCACGGCGATCTACTGGGCGACGACCCGTGGCGCCGATCAGGTCGGCGGGAGGGCCAACCTCTCGGGTGCCGAGAAGCCGATGCCCAAGCAGTCGATCTTCAACACCGACGGCACACCCCGACTCTCGACGGGCAATATGTCGTCGATGGCGTGGGGTAACTGGCAGCCCGATCTGCCGTGGCAGGACTTCCGCACCCGCACTTTGTTCGTCGTCACGAACAACGCCTTCGCCGGGCCGACCAGGGTGCACTCCTTCGAGGTCCAGCTGCCCCGCTGACGCGTCGTCGCGGCAACCCTGAGATCTCAGGGTGTTGTGGGGAAACACTGTAGGGGAATCACCCGATGGCAATGCGGTGCCATTTTTGGCACGGTTAAGCCATGACATCAGAGCAGGGCGCGAGCGCGGGCGCCGAGGATCTCGTCAAAACTTACGGATCAGGTGACACGGAGGTCCACGCACTGCGTGGCGTCACGCTGTCGTTCCGGTCCGGCGAGTTCACCGCCATCATGGGGCCGTCCGGCTCGGGGAAGTCGACCCTGATGCATTGCCTCGCCGGACTCGACGTCGCGACCAGCGGTCACGTCCACATCGGCGACACAGATCTGACGGGCCTGTCCGACAAGAAGATGACGCTGCTGCGACGTGACCGCATCGGCTTCGTGTTCCAGTCGTTCAACCTCGTCCCGACTCTGACCGCCGCTGAGAACATCACGCTGCCGTCCGACATCGCAGGGCGCAAGGTCGACAAGGATTGGTACGACACGGTGATCAGCCGACTCGGTATCGGCGACCGACTCGATCACCTGCCCAGCGAGCTCTCCGGCGGTCAGCAACAGCGTGTCGCCTGTGCGCGTGCACTCGTCGGGAGGCCCGCGATCATCTTCGGTGACGAACCGACCGGAAACCTCGACTCTCGTTCGTCGGGAGAGGTGCTGTCCATCCTGCGTGCGGCGACCGACGAGTTCGGTCAGACCGTCGTCATCGTGACGCACGACCCGCGAGCGGCGTCGTACGCCGACCGCGTCGTCTTCCTCGCCGACGGCAAGATCGTCCGCGAACTACCTCGGCCAACGGCCGACGACGTGTTCGAGGTGATGAAGAACCTCGACGACGTTCCCGCAGGCGATTCCGGCTCGGATGCCGGTGCGACTGCTGATGTGACTGTCGGCGCAGAACTGGGCAAGCACGAATCCGGCTCTGTCGCACCCGAATCCGGCGTCGGCCGGCACGCTGCGGACGCCGGGTCCGGTGCGGATTCGACGCAGGCGGGCTGACACATGGCCTCGTCCTCGGTGATGCGGAAGGTATCGCTGCGCAATCTGGGTGCGCACAAACTGCGACTTGCGCTGACGGTCTTCTCGATCGTGTTGGGTACCGCGTTCGTCGCGGGGTCGATCGTGTTCACGTCGACCATCTCGCAGGCCTTCAACTCGATCTTCGACAACGCCGCACCCGGTGTGTCCGTCGAAGTGACCCCGGAGGATTCGAACTCCGCCGGGGTGTCGAAGTCGGTTGTCGACCAACTGAACTCACAGAAGAAACAGCTCGGTATCGACAAGCTGTCGACCAACTACTCGGGCCTGGTGACCATTGCCGATTCGAGCGGCAAGGCACTGCAAACCGGCGGGGCGCCGAGCATTGGTTCGGCGTACATTCCGCCGAACGAGTCGCTGTCTCCCGACGACGGAAAGCTGCTGCCCGGCGGACGTGCACCGACCGGATACCAGGAAGTGGTCCTCAACGAATCGGCGGCGGAGAAGGGTGATCTCAAGGTCGGTTCGCAGACGAAAGTGGTTGTCGGACAGGGCTCGAGCCAGCCAATGGACGTCACGGTCGTGGGTATCAGCCAGCTCACGGGCGACACCGGCGGATTCGTGAACGTGCAGTTCGAACGCGAAGCGGCAAGCCAACTGCTCTCCGACGGTGAGCATGTCGCGACCGTCGACATGTCCGCCGTCGCGGGCGTCAGCGACACCGAACTGCGCGATCGCGTCCAGAAGCTCCTCGCGTCGGATGCGCTCAAGGTCCGTACCGGCGATCAGGTGCGCCAGGACGAGAAGGACCGCGTTAACCAGTTCCTCACAATCTTCACCGGCATCCTGCTCGCCTTCGCCGCCATCGGTCTGGTGGTCGGCACATTCATCATCTACAACACCTTCTCGATGATTGTGGCGCAACGCAATCGGGAGCTCGCATTGCTGCGTGCGGTGGGTGCCACCGAGCGCCAGGTGTCGCGATCGGTGTTGTTCGAAGCGTTCGTCGTCGGTGTGATCGGTGGACTCGTCGGTCTCGGTGTCGGCATCGGGCTGGCGGCTGCGCTCAAGGCCATCACGTCGTCGACGTCGGGGCTGCCGCAGGCGTCGCTCAACGTGAGTGTGTGGGCGGTACTCGCGGCACTGTTCGTCGGCGTCGTGGTCACGATGGTCAGCGCGTGGGTTCCCGCGGTGCGTGCGGCCCGAGTGCCGCCCGTCGAGGCGATGCGCGCCAGCGACGCCGAGCGCGCGTCGTCGTTGCGAAACCGCACGATCGCAGGAGTGGTGTTCGGTGTGATCGCCGTCGTCGCGATCGTGTGGGGTGCCATGGGGGAGGGCATGCTGCGTGCGATCGTCGTCGGTCTCGGCGCGGGCGCCGCGATTCTGGCGGCCGTACTCGCGGGCCCGGCATTACTGCAGCCCGTCGTCGGTGTGCTCGGACGAGTGATCGGCGCACCCTTCGGGTCGATCGGCTACCTGGCCCGCACCAACGCGATGCGCAATCCACGACGCAGCTCCGCGACAGCCTTCGCGCTGACACTCGGGCTGATCCTCGTGGCTGTGATCGGCACGCTCGGCACATCATTCAAGGGCACCGTCGACACCGCCGTCGACACGGGAATCACCGCCGACTACATCGTGACCGGCACCAACAACCTGCCGATCTCGCCAGCCGTCGCCGAAGCCGTGAAAGGTGTGAAGGGCGTCGAGGATTCGGTCAGTTTCGGTGTGGCGCAGGCGCGGGTCGGCGACACCAAGGTCAGTGGCTTCTCGCCACTCGGCGGCCAGATCAGTTCCGTCACCAACATCGACATGCTCGACGGTGCGTCGGACAGACTCCCGGACAACGGGATGTTCGTCAGCCAGCGAACAAGCAACGACAGGGGCTGGAAGCGTGGTGACACAGTCACTTTCACCTCGTCGCTCGGTCAGCAGGTTCCCACGCGGGTCGACGGCGTGTACGCCGACAACGAGACGTTGCAGCCGTGGCTCGTTGGCAGCAAGGTCTACGAGTCACTGATGCCCGAGCCTGCGCGGATGAGCTTCGGAGTGTTCGTCAAGGCGAAGCCCGGCGTCGACTCGTCAACGCTACGAACAGATCTCGAGAACGCGACCAGTTCGTACCTCACGGTGCAGGTGCAGGATCGTGAACAGTTCAAGAGCAGTGTGTCGCAGCAGATCGACCAGATGCTCGGCGTCCTGTACGCCATGCTCGGGTTGGCATTGGTCATCGCGATCCTCGGCATCGTCAACACGCTGGCGCTGTCGGTGGTGGAGCGACGCCGCGAGATCGGAATGCTCCGAGCCGTCGGCATGGTGCGCGGTCAGGTTCGACGCAGCATCTACCTCGAGTCGGTGTTCATCGCCATATACGGTGCGCTCGTCGGTGTGGTGATCGGCGTGGTCGTCGGGTGGGCGCTGGTGCGCACGCTTGCGCGCTGGGGACTCGGCGATCCGGTCCTGCCGTGGACGCTCATCGTCGTGACCCTGATCGGAGCGGGCGTCGTCGGAGTGCTCGCCGCGCTGTGGCCCGCCAACCGCGCCGCCCGCACCCGACCACTCGAGGCGATCGCCGAGGCGTGAGCGCCGAGCCCGGGCGGCGAGCCCCGGGCGGCGAGCCCGGGCGCGCAGATGTCCAGCGATCCGTATGACGTTCCGCCCGGAATCGGCGCTGACTGTCATACGGATCGAGCTGGCACACGGCGCGGCCTGTTCGCCGAAGCTGTGCTGTCCACAGTGAGAGGTCTTGGACCAGTCCCACATGTGGCGACAGGCGGTTTGGCACAATCGGCGCCATGACGCGACCACCCGAGGACCCGAACGACCCGGCCGAGCACCCGCACACCCGGGCGTTCGACCCCAACGAGGACCCTTCGGCGGGCGGCGACCCGACGGCGCGCACCGAGGCCTACTCGCAGCACGATCCCTACGCCAACCAGCCGTACGGGGACCAGCAGCACTACGGCGACCAGCAGCACTACGGCGACCAGGGCTATCCCGACCAGGGCTACGGCCAGCAGGGCTACCCCGACCAGGGCTACGGCCAGCAGGGCTACGGCAACCAGGAGTACGGCCGGCAGGGCTACGGGAACGAGCAGCAGCCAGGGCAGGACCCCGACTCGTCGGGCGGCGGGAAACGCACCGCGATCCTGGTGGTGGCGATCATCGCGGTCATCGCTCTGATCGCCGTAGTCGCCTATGCGATCATCCGCAGTTCCGGAGGCGACGGCGGCACGGCCGCGACCACCGCGCCCGCGACCACCACGGTGACTACGACACCCACCACGACGACGACCGAGGAAACCACCACCGAGGAGACCACCACCACGACAACACCCGCGCCGGCGGCAGGGGCGGTGACCTACCAGATCACCGGCAACGGCGACGTCGTCGCACTGCGGTTCCGCAAGGGCAACGACTACGAGATCGTCGCGGCGACCGGAACCCCGTGGTCACGGCAGGCCACAGTCACGGGCACCGACGCGGAACTGACCGCAGTCGTCGTGCGTGGCCCGGTGACCTGCAACATCCTTCGCGGTGAGGAACTGCTCGCCTCGGCGACCAGCAACGGCGGCACACTGCGCTGCGCAGCGGGGCTCGGCTGAGCACAGGGGCGCCCAAGCCTCAGCGCGGCTCGAGCACCAGCACCAGGTTCGTGGCCGCAACCTCGCGCACCAGCGGTATGCGCAGCACCCACCACGCCCAGCTCGGCAGGTAGCGCGGGAAGGCCGCGACCAGCCGTGCGCGGCCGCGTCGGGACCGAGCCCACCGCAGACCGTCGTCGGCGGTCACGGCAAACAGCGACGTCCCGAACAGGTTCTTCGGCGGATGCCCGTTGCGCCGCGTGTACCAGCGCGCGGCCCGGGCGCCGCCGAAGTAGTGCCGCAGACCCATCTCGTGTCCACCGAACGGACCCCACCACAGCGTGTAGCTGACGATCACGATGCCGCCGGGACGTGTCACCCGCAGCATCTCGTCGGCCATCTCCCACGGCGCAGGCGTGTGTTCGACGACGTTCGACGAGATGCAGATGTCGATAGAGCCATCGGCGAACGGCAACTCCTGGCCCGACGCCCGCACCGATCCCCGATGTTCCAGACCGCCCGCGTGCATTTCGGACGGGTCGGGTTCCACAGACAGGTACGACGCCCCGCGCTGGCGAAACGCATCGGCGAAGTAGCCGGGACCGCCGCCGACGTCGAGCACCACGGCACCGTCGAGCTCGGCGAAGGCGCCCACGAGGTCGGCGGTGTCGTCGGCGAGGGCGCGGTAGAAGCGGGCGGGATCGGACTGCTCGAAGCGGAAGTCGTTGAGCAGCCCCGCCGCGCGTGCGAGCGTGGCGATTCGGGCCATCCCGGCGTCGGCACGTGTCGTGGTCGAGCCCGCCGTCGAGGAGTCTTTGGTCGTTCTCGGTCGCGGCACGTCGGAGATGCTACCGGGGTGGGTGCGTAGCATTGTCGGCGATGAACACCCCGTCCGACGTCGTGCTGCTGTGCTGGCGCGATACCCGCCACCCCCAGGGTGGAGGCAGCGAAACCTACCTCGAGCGGGTCGGTGCGGAACTCTCTCGACGCGGAATGCGCGTCACCTACCTGACGTCGACGTACCCGGGTGCCTTGCGCACCGAGGACCGCGACGGCATGCGCTTCGTACGCGCAGGGGGTCGGATCACCGTGTATCCGGCGATCCTGGCCGTGCTCCTCGCCGGTCGGCTGGGCTTCGGTCCGCTCGCGGGAGTCTCGCCCGTCGCCATCGTCGACACACAGAACGGCATCCCGTTCTTCGCGACACTGGTCTCGTCGTCGCCGACCATCGTGCTCGTGCATCACTGTCACCGAGAGCAGTGGCCGGTGGCCGGCCGACTCCTCGGCAGACTGGGATGGTTCCTCGAGTCGCGGGTGTCGCCGCGGGTCCACCGTCGCAACCGGTATGTGACGGTGTCGGCGCCGTCGGCGCGCGAGCTCGTCGAACTCGGTGTCGACGACGACCGGATCACCGTGGTGCACAACGGAATCGACCCGACGCCTGACTTGGCGGTGCCGGTACTGCGTGACGATCACGGGCCGGCTCGGCTGTGTGTGCTCTCGCGTCTCGTACCGCACAAGCAGGTCGAGGATGCGCTGCGGGTTCTTGCCGACCTGCACCGCGCGGGTGAGCGTGATGTGCATCTCGACGTCATCGGCGACGGTTGGTGGTCGTCTCGATTGCGTTCGGCTGCAAGCGAACTCGGTGTCGAGCGTCTTGTGACTTTCCACGGGCACGTGTCGAACGAACGCAAGTATCAGGTCCTCGCGGAGGCTGACGTGCACCTGATGCCCTCGCGTAAGGAGGGGTGGGGACTCGCGGTGATCGAAGCGGCACAGATGGGTGTGCCGACCATCGGCTACCGCCACGCCACCGGACTCGCGGAATCGATCGACGACGCCGAGACCGGACTACTGGTCGACGGCGTCGACGAGATGCTCTCCGCCACAAGAAAACTCCTCGACAATCCTGCCGAACGCAACCGCCTCGGAGTGGCCGCACGCGAACGCGCGCAACGTTATTCGTGGTCGGCGACGGCCGACGGCTTCATGTCGGTCTTCGATCAGTCCTCGCGCGGCTGAACCTCACTGCGAGCCCGGCGGCGCCCTAGCGGCCACAGCGTAGCCACACCGCCGCAGATGATCAGCGCAGCCCAAACAAGGTGTGCCGCGTAGGCCGTTACGCGCGCTGCGCTGGAGGCGTCGCCGACGTCGGTCGGGTCGGCGATACGGAACAGGACGAGATCGTGGCCGCGGAAGACGACGTCCGCGCGGTCGGCCAGCGTGGCCGGTACATCGGGTTGAGCTGTGCCCGAGAGATTTTCGACGAGCACCCAGCCGACGCCGAGCCGAGCGAGAGTTATCGGGTCACCACCGGTGCGCAGCGCTTCGGTCACCTGCTGTGCGCGCGGTGTCGCCTCGTCGACGGTCGCGCCGTCGACGACGAGTTCGCCCGATTCGACGACGGGCGCGCGCAGCATGCGTGCGGCCGGATCGAGTGATGGCGAGTCGGTGAAGGGGTACTGCCGCACGGTGCCGGGAGGCCATAGCGCGACGTCGCCCGCGTCGGCGGGAACGAGTTGCGCAACGCGCGCCCAATCGTCGGGATACTGCACCGTCGAGAGTCGTCCGCCGACTCCCCACGCAAGGTCGGGCAGCGGTGCCACCACGAGAAGAACCACCGCCGCGAGCGCGAAACCCGAAGGGACGAGGTCACGTAACCGCCACACCGCGGCAGCGCTCGCCACCGCGACGATAGGCATCACCAGCGCCACGAACTTCGACGAATCGCGCAGCAGCCCACCGCCCGGGATCGCGGAGACGACCCCCGCGAGCGCGCCGCTGCCCGGTCCGAAGGCCGTGATCGCCAGACCAACAACCACCACAACACCGAGCACGGCCAGCGCTCGTACGAGGGGAGCGTCGACAAGCAGTTCGCGCCTGCGCCACAACGTGATCGACCCGACCCCGACGACTGCGATCAGGCAGACCGTCGCGACCGCTGCCCACCAGAACGTGCGGCTCGCAGGTGCGGCGTCGGCGTTCCAGATACCGCTGAGACCCAGCACAGTTCCGAGCGGTCCGAGCCCTGGTTCGGACCGTAACCCGAAGGCGCGCACCCCCGCAGTGCCGTCCGTCGAGGTCGACGCAGAGGTCAGCAGCGCGGCCACCAGCCACGGCAGCGCCGACAACACCCACGCCGCCAGCACCCCGATCAGCGGCCGCGCGCGGACGCAGACCACTGCAACCACGAGGCCGAAAAGTGAACCGCTCGGCGTGAATCCGGCGACGGCGAGAAGTGCCGCCAATACACACCAGCGGCGCATCGACGCTGTGTCACGGTATTGCGCAGCGGCCAGCGCGATCCATCCCAGCGCGCCGTACCCGACGAGAAGCCCCCAGTGGCCCTGGAGAAGTCGTTCTGCGACAAAGGGATTCCACAACGAGACGATCGTGGCCGCGACGGCGCCGGTCCGGCCGGCGCCGGGTACGAGATGCGCCGCAAGTCTGCCGTATCCGACGCCGCCTACGGTCAGTGCCGCGAACAGGATTGCCGTGACGAGGAATCCGCCGTCGACCACCGAACTCCCCAGTGCCACAGCCCAATCCTGCGGAACGGCACGCGGTGGTAGGTCGCCGATCCCCAACGTCGTGTCGGTCACGTACGACCGGGGCGTCGACACCGCGTCGCGGTAGAGCAGATATCCCGGGCGCAGCAGCGGACCGAGGATCAGCGCGGTCAACGCTGCGCTGATCACCCAGAGCGTCGGCAGCAACCGGTGCATGGCGTGCCGTGTGATCTGGGTCCGGTGATCTGAGTCCGGCGAACTCAGTAGTGGTAGGTGTCCGACGGTGCCGACGCGTGCCCGGGATCGACCTCGTACTCCGTGCCGGTCACCCCGTACGCGCGGGCGAGGTCGAGGATCTTGGTCGCGCGGGCGATGCGGGGAAGGTCGGAGCCGTTGCGGATCTCGCCGCCGTCGGCCTCGAACTCGGCGAAGAACTCTTTCGCCCAGGTGATCTCGTCGATCGACGGTGTGAGGCCCTCGTTCACCGGAGCGCACTGATCAGGTGTCAGACAGATCTTGCCGGTCATGCCGAATTCGACGCTGACGGCCGTCGCCTCACTGAGCTTGAGTGCGCTCGATCCCACCGTGGGGCCGTCGATGGCGCTGGGTAGGTGTGCCGCCTTCGCCGCGATGGTGAACCGCGAGCGCGCGTACGCCAGGGTCATCGGGTTGTCGCCGAAGCCGGTGTCGCGGCGGAAGTCTCCGATACCGAACGCCAGCCGGAAGGTGCCCTTCGCCGACGCGATCTCACTGATGCGTTCGAGCCCGCGTGCCGTCTCGACCAGTGCGACGATCGGCACGTCGGGGAGCCGCTTGGCGGTCTCGGTGACGTGGTCGACGGACTCGACCATCGCGAGCATCACGCCGCCGATCGGGGTCTTCGAGAGCGCCTCGAGGTCGTCGGCCCACCACGGCGTACCGAAGCCGTTGACACGCACCCAGTCGCCTGCGCCGCCGGGAAGGGGGTTGCCGTCGGGGCCGGAGCCGGGATCGCTGGTCAACCATTGGACGACGTTGTCGCGCGCGGTGAGCTTGTCCTTGGGAGCGACCGCATCCTCGATATCGAGCACGACGATGTCGGCGCGCGACCGCGCAGCGTGTGCGAATCGATTGTGCTGGGCGCCGTTGACCAACAGCCAGCTACGCGCGAGAACCGGGTCGATGCGAAAGCCGACGTCGGTGCTCTCGACGTCGGTCTGCGTGTTCTGGTCATACATCGCTGTCTATCGTTTCACACCGGAGAGGCACACTTGACCACATGGTGCGTTCCCCCGTCGTCGATGCAGTCGGGTGGGTTGCTGTCGGTTCGATGCTCGCGAACGTCTGCGCGTACGCGGTCCATCTCGGTGCTGGCCGCTGGTGGCTGACGCCCGCGGAGTACGGCGAACTGGCCGTCGCGCTCTCGGCACAGTTGGTGCTCACCGTTCCCGCGCTCGCGCTGCAGGCCGTGGTTGCGCGCGAAGTCGTTCATGGCCGCGATGACCTGCGGATACGTACTCTCACCATGCGGTGTGCGCTCGCCGTCGCGGTACTTGCGGTCATCGCCGTCCCGGTCGTATCCGCGGTCGCGTCGACGTCGTGGACGCTTACCGCGGCAGGGCTGGCGGCCGCGCCGCTGCTGACCGTCGTCGGCGGTGGTCAGGGTGTGCTGCAGGGGCGTCGACGATTCCGAACGCTCGGGGTCGTCCTCGCGGCGGTCGGGGTGGTGCGCGCTGCTCCGACGATCGCGGCACTGGCCGCGGGCGCCGGACCGGCAGGAGCGCTGCTCGCCGGAGCGGTGGGGACCGCCGTCGCCGCTGCGGTCGTGTGGGGCCTTGCCCGTGCGCGCATGCCTGCCGGGAGCACGGCTGGTGCCGGACTGCCGGGTGCCGGCCTGTCGACCGTCGTCCGGGCGTCGCAGGTGCAACTGGTGCTCGTCGTCGCGGTCTCGCTCGACGTGCTGCTCTCGCGCACCGTCCTCGACCCGCGTGATGCGGGCGTCTACGCCTTCGGTGCCATCGCGACGAAAGTGGCCTTCTGGTTGCCACAGGCGGTCGGCGTTGTCTTTTATCCGCAACTCGCCGACCCGGCGTCGTCTGGTCGGTCACTGCGGCAGGCAGTCGGGGTGGTTGCCGCGATCGGGTTGGTGATCACGGTGCTCGGCGCCCTCGCCGGCCCACTGCTGCCCACGCTTATCGGCGACGACTATCGGGAGTTGACCGACCTGCTCGGACTGTTCGCCTACACCGGCGCGGCGTTCGCGGTGCTACAGGTTGCCCTGCTCGCGGCCATTGCGCACGACCGCACCCGCATTTCGATCCTCGCCTGGCTCTTCCTTGCCATGGAGGCGGCCGCGATCCTTCTGCTCGGGCACAGCGTGATGCGGCTCGCGGTGATCGCCGCTGTCGCCGCGACAGTCTCCGCGGTCACGACGACTCTTGTGGCCCTTAAGGTTTCGCATCGGACTCCGGATCGTCGTGTGTCCGACGGTGCGGTTGGTCGTCGTGCCTCCGACGACGAGGCGGGCGATCGTCGACCCAGCGCTGCCACCGACCCGGGAACGTGAGCAGCGCACCCGCGATCAGCGCCAGCGCACCGACGATTCCCGCGATCAGGGGCACCACGCGCCCCCAGATCGTGACGGGCCCGGCGAGCGACGCCGCGTCGTCGGCCATCGCGCGCTGCGTCGAGCCGTCGAAGCCGAACGTCGCGCGCAGGTTGGTGAGCGCGACACCCGAGTCTGCGACACCCGAGTCTGGGCCTTGAGATCCATCAGAACCGGCAACGCGATAGGTCTGTTCGACGTCGACGCGTTCGTCGAGGATCACGCCGGTCGCGGCGTCGACCGAGATGTCCCACTTAGCCCGATGGTGCAGGGTCGCGGTGAGTTGTCGGTTCGGGTCACCGTCGGTGATGCCGAACCACGACGCCGGTCGCGTGATGCGCGTGGCCGGGGTGCCCGAGGGCGTGCCCGAGCCAATGGCGGCGAGGTCGGTGTCGGGGATCTCGGCGCGGTACCGGATCGCGGTACGGCCGCCCACCTGCGACTCCCCGGCGTCGACGAGTGGCACGGTTCGACGCGTGGTGACGTCGAAGTACCGGGCGCCCGACGTCGGCGGATCGAAGGGCAGCACGTAGGTGTAGCCACGACGATCCGACGCCTGGACCGGCGCGGAGTTGCTGTCGTACTGAATCTCGGAGTTGCCCCGCGTTCCGCCGACGGCCCCGAGGTCGGGCAGCGCCGAGCGACGGTTCAGCGTGACGCGGTCCCGGACAGCCGACACCGTCGGCGACGTGCACGCGTCGGCGCCCTCGGTGGGCGCGACCTCGCTGCCCGGTCGAGCGGCGTCGGACTCGGATTCCTTCCCGTCGAGCCAGATGCGGTCGGCCTGCACCGATGCGCCTGCCTGCAGTGTGACCCGTCGTGCATCGGCGGGACGCACCGCGACGACACGTTGCTGGCGTACGAGCGTCGCGTCGAGGACACGTGCGCGCGGTGTGTTCAGCGAGCATCGGTCGAGGATCTGCGCGTGCTCGTCGTCGGACATTCCGGCCGTCGACACCGTTGTCTGATCGGTGCTGAGCGGGATGGTGCGGAGGCGATCGACGAACAGCGTCGGCAACGCGATGGTCACCGCGATCAGGAATGCGCCGAGAAAGATGAGGGTCGGCCCGATGAGATCGGCCGTGCTGAATCGGCTCGCGGTCGGGGCGCCCGGGGTGGGTGAACTCGGGGTCCGGGCCTGCGACATGGGCACGACACTACTGTTCGGGTGCTGTTCGCCTGTCGGGTGCCGGTTCGGTGGCCGCATACGCGTCGTGCGAAGGTCCGTATCCTGGGCTGGTGCCAGAGCCATCGACGACGCAGATCACCTCGTCGTCGAGTGGCCCGGCGCGCAGGTTCTTTCCGCAGTTGGAGGGCATGCGTGCGGTTGCTGCACTCGGGGTGCTCACCACGCACGTAGCGTTCCAGACGGGTGCCGTCGCGTTGCCGGGGATCGGCCCGATCCTGGGCAGACTCGATCTCGCCGTCGCACTGTTCTTCGCGCTGTCGGGGTTTCTGCTGTGGCGGCCGTGGGTGGCGAGCGCGCACGGCTGGTCGGGTGCGGGCCGGTCGGATCACGCGGCGCACCCGCCGATACGCCGCTACCTGCGTCACCGTGTGGTGCGCATCTGGCCCGCCTACCTCGTGGTCGTGGTCGTCGTGTTGACTCTGCTGCCCGAAGCGCAGGGCGCCGACGCGACGGTGTGGTTCGCCAATCTGACGCTCACGCAGGTGTTTGTCCCGCTGTCGCTGACCGCGGGCCTGACCCAGATGTGGAGTCTCTCGGTCGAGGTCGCGTTCTACCTGCTCCTCCCGATTCTGGGATTCGCGTTGTTCGCACTGCGCGGCCGCAGCGTGTCCGCCCGCATCCCGGTGCTGGTCGCGCTCGGCGTGGTGAGCCTGACCTGGGGGTGGATCGCCGAACTCCTTCCGACACCCGACGGCGTCGAGCCGACGAACTGGGTGGTCGGGCATCTTCCGTGGTTCATCGCTGGATTGGTGCTCGCCGAGGTGGCGGGTGCCGACGAACTGGGCCAGCCGACTCGCTTCACACGGGTTGTCGCCGCGGTCGGCGCACGACGCAGACTGATGCTCGTCGTGTTCGTCGTCGCGTATGGACTGGCGTGCACACCTCTCGCGGGACCGACGGGACTCGGAGATCTCGAGCCGTGGCAGTTCGCCGTGAAGACCACGCTGGGGGCGATCTGCGGTTTCACGCTGCTCGCGCCGCTGATCTGCTCGGATGGTCGGGCGGGGGTGCTGTCCCGGCTGTCCGACCGACCGTTCCCGTTCCTCACCTCGCCGGTGATGCTCGCGCTCGGGCGGTGGTCGTACGGCATCTTCATCTGGCATGTGGCCGTGCTCGCGGTGGTGTTCGGGCTGTTCGGGATCGTCCCGTTCACCGGCCACACCGCGGTGGTCTGGATCATCACCGCGGTTCTCAGTATCGGGATTTCGGCGGCGAGTTACGCGTTCGTCGAGGAGCCGTCGCGCAACTGGCTGCGCTCTCGGGAAGCGCGGCGCCGCGGAGTGACACCTGCCGCGCGCAGCCAGCGGGACAGCGCGTCTCGCGACGACTCCGGCACAGCAGAGACGAGTGCCGACCAGACGGTGCTCGCGACCGCGACGAACGCGGGAAGCTGAACCCACCAAGCGAATCCGTTGTATCCGGACTCGGCGTGCCACGGCGCCGCCGCGAGTCCGATCGTCGCCGCCAGCATCGCGACGAATGTCAGTACCACCCGCGCTCGCGGGCTCAGTGCCGCAACGGTTGCGCCGCCGACGACGGAGATCGCAAGGCCCCACCATCCCGTCAGTAGCCAGGAGGCGGCCAGCCAGCCGACACCCGCACATGCACACGCCGCGAGCGGCGTCGACGACTCGACGGTCGGCTCGGGCGCCTTGTCGGGGTCTCGTCGAGTGCGAATCGGCCACAGGGCAAGCGCGAAAAGCAGTGCGAGCAAGACGAATCCGATGAGCAGCGCCCAGCGGTACGGAGTGTCGTAACGGAACTCGAGAGAGACGGTTCCCGACGCTCCGGCCGGAACCTCCCACCCCTGCTGCCAGCCGTTCACGACGACCGGCCGCAGCTCGGTGCTTCCCGACCCAGCGCTTCCCGACCCGGTGCCTCCCAGGCGCGCAACCCATCCGGGATTCTCGTTCTCGGGCACGACGAGGAGCCGCGCGGCGTCCGCGGCGTCGACCTGTACCGAACGCGACGTCGACGACCACGTGACGACGCGCGGCATCTCGCTTGAATGTGGCTGTGTAGCAGTGCTGTTCGACGACGCTGGTGTGCCATAGCCGCCGCCGGCGTCGAGTCCGACGGTGTTGACAGTGAAAGCGTTGCCGGGATTCGCCGACAGTTCCTGCTCGCCCGCACCGAGACGCATGGTCGGCGTGCAGGGCGTCGCGATCACCGGTTCACCTCGGCGAAGTGCTCCGGCGGTGGTCTGGATCTTCATTCCGGTTACCTGACCCGACACCGTGATCCCCACGCCGCCGTCGCATCCGACGGAGATCGGGCGTTCGTCGTCGAGTGGCGGTGCTTGCGGGGCGGGTTCTACCTTCACCTCGGCTATCCCGGTCGGTGCGACGCTGGTGAACCCAAGGCTGTTGACGTCGATGAGGTCTCGCCGTGCAAGCACTGTCAGCGAAATACGATCGGTGACTGCGGGATTCAGCTCGACGACGCCGTCACTTCCGACCGTGCGTTCCTGTGGGCCGGTTCCGAGGTCGATCGACACGCGTGTCGGTGCCGCGGGATAGTCGCGCGGCAGCACGAGGCGCAGACGATCGACGCGTTGCGGCGTGGGCAGCGAAATGTCGAGTCGGGGGCGGGACTTACGGCCGGGCTTGTCACCGTCCTTGTCATCGTCGCGTGCGGTCCACACGGTTGTCGGATCGCCGTCGACCGCCGCCTGCGCGGAGCCTCTCGTATCCGACACCGACGACGGGCCACGTGCTGTCACGGTTCCCGGACGAGCAAGTAGCGCGTCGAGTACGTCGCCCGGCTTCGGCCTGAGCACCATCACTGGTGCGACGGTGGTCGGCTGTGGCACCGACAGCGCGCGCGTCATGACCCCGGGCGTCTCGGGTGAGAGGCCGAGTCCGCCAGCGCATCTCACGACATCGGTGGCAGGATCACCCGGGGTGTTGTCGAGCAGACAGCTCGAGCGACCCGAGAGTTCTTGGGAGAGGACCCAACTCGATACCTTCGTATCCGACTGCAGTGTCGGCAGCACCACGCGGTGGCGAATGGTGAGCGGTATGCCCGACGAGAGGTCGGTGAGTGCGACCTCGCCGAGCGCGAACTGGTTTCCGGCAGAGCCATTCTCGGTACTGATGGCGCGGATCTGAATCCAGCGGGTCGGGCCGCTGGGCACGGTCACCGTCACCGGCTTGTTCGGCTCGACACCCTGCGCGACGGTCGTGCCCGCCTCGGTGGTGACCAGAATCGACGACACGTCCTCGCCGAGCGCCTTCGCGGTGGTGAGCCGGACGGCGAGATCGCTTCGCGGACGGGTGAAATCGATGCGCATCCACTGTCCGACCGCAGACGACAGCCCGCTGCTTGCCCACGCCGTCGACGCGTCGCCGTCGAACGCGGCGGCAGGCGAACTCGCGGGCGACGTCTGGCCCGGCTGGGTGGCGTCCGACGCCGAGCCCGACGTGGAGACCGATACCTCGCCGGGCGCGTTGTCGAGAAGCCACTGTCCCTCTACGAGGGGCTGGCCGTCGACCGGGTAGTCGGGCGCGGCGTTCTGGGTTCGGCGTGCATCGCCGGGTGCCCGGATGGCCGAGCTGTGGTCGTCGACGCGGCCGAAGTCGGTTTCGCGGTCGGCCGGGGTATCGGTGACCACGAGCGGGGCGTCGCCCAGACCTGCGCGGGTGGCGTCGGATTCGAGGAGCGACGGGCCGAGTGGTGGCATTCCGAGTCGTGCGCGCAGATCTTGCACCGCGGCAATCGATTCCGGGCCGCCCGAGATGCGGGTTGCGGTCGAGGTGTCGGTCAGTATCGGACCGGTGCCCGGGAACGACGCGGCGTCGGGGTTGCCGCTGTGGTCGACCGCGAAGATCTGAATGGCGGGCATGTCGGGTCGTAACCCGTTGTCTCGCACAACACCTCGCGCAGACGGTGGGCCGACCCGCGGGCCGAACGTAGCGACACGGCGGAGACCCGGGGAACCCGTGAGCGTCTGTTGGGCTAGCAGGGGGCGGGCCGACCGTGATGTCTCCGGGTCGAGATCGGCTCGTAGAACAACGAAGTCGATGCCCTGACCGGCGAGAGTCGCGGCAAGTCCTGGCGAGGGGCGCCCGGCTGCGATGTCGCGTTGTACGGAGTCCATGGCGCGGATCGCCCCCGGCGGTGTCAGGGGTATCGCATCGCGTACCGCCCACGGCGTCGTCGACAGCGGTTGGAGCGGTTCGTCGCGGGTGAGTCCCCAGAGCTGATCGGCGAACGGGGCACCGGGCACCACGAGCGCCCGCCCGGGATGCGCTGAGTTGCTGGGATTGTTGCCGTCTGGGTCATCTCCGTCGGCATGGTCGCGCAGCCAGTCGGCGGTTTGCTGCCAGTATCCGGGGATCGCGCGGTAGGTGCCGTCCGGGGCCAACTGCCCGGTCCACACCAGCGAGCCCGCACCGATCAGGGCGACGACGAGGACCATGGTCGCGGCGACCGGACGCGAACGCTCGGGATGGGCGAACGCGGAGAACGTCTCCCGCGCCGACGCCGTGCTCGGAAGTGGCACGCGGGCGAGAAGATGCGCGAACCCGAGGACCAGCGGGATTCTGATGAACGGCTCGAACTTGTGGATGTTGCGGAGGAAGGCGCCGGGACCGTCGAGGAAGGCGCGGATCGGTTCGGCGATCGGCGACCCCAGGCCGCCCGCGTAGCCCACGCACATCAGGACGAGGCCGACGACGAGGATGGTGACCCAGCGTCCTCGAAACGGCATGCGGCGCATGCACAGTCCGGCAAGTCCCGCTGCCGCCAGTGTCCCGGTGGCGAGTACCGCCGCGGGTTGCGTCGTCAGCACAGCGCCCGCCACGCGCTCGGGCGAGACGAATGGCGTCCACGAACTGGTCCCGCGCAGCACCTCCGTGAGCGACGTCCATTCCGTTGTCACGCGCGAGGATTCGATGAAGTCGAGGAATGGGGGCGACACGCGCGACAGGATCAGCAGCGGCACCACCCACCACGCGCACGCGAGCACCAGCGCGCCCGCCCACGCGACGCCGAAGCGCAGGCCACGGCGAGTGGTCTCGACTCGGGTGCTCGCTTCGCTCGCGCCCGGCTCGACCAGCGGGTGGCCCTTCCCGCTGATTGAGCCCCGACCGCTGATTGAGCTTGTCGAAATCACCCACCACACCACGGCGACGCCGAGCGCGGCGAGGGTGGCCACGGCGTTCACCGCACCCATCAGCGCCACCGCAACCGCCGACCGGCACGCGTCGCGCCACAGCGGGTACGGCGACGGCCGTTCGGCGTCGAGCGCTCGCACCACCGGGATCAACACCCACGGTGCGAGCATCATCGGCAGTGTCTCCGACGAGATCGAGCCAAGCGTCGTCAACACTCGTGGGCTCAGGACAAAGACCAGTGCGGCCAGCATCCGGGAACCCGGTGAGCCGATCCGCAGCAGTTCGGCGAGACGCACGATTCCCACGAATCCGACGGTCAGCAGGATGGCCCACCACAGACGCTGGGTGATCCACGGAGGAATGTGCGCCAACTCGCCGACGGCAAAGAACGCACCATGCGGGAAGAAGTAGCCGTACGCCTGGTTCTGTACCTGGCCCATCGGAGCGGTCGGCGTCCACAGATGAGCGGCCCGTGCCAGGAAGCCGAGAGGGTCGGCGGTGAGGTCGAGTTTGGTGTCGGCGGAGATTCGCCCCGGCGACTGCAGCAGGCTGACGATCAGCGCGACACCGAAGACGATGCCGACGCCGCGTCGACTCATTGTCCGATCCGCCGAGTGGGCTTCACCAGCCGAGCGGGCCTTACCAGCCGAGCGGTCGGGGGACCTCAGATGCCGCGTGATTCGATGCGAGATTGTCCGATGCGAGGTGCGCTCACTTGTCGTCGGCGTTCTGGCGTGAGCCGTAGTCGACGGACCCCTGCACGAAACCGCTGTTGGGGTTGATGTTGTTGACATCGGTCGACGGGCTGTTCTCCGACGCGATCGCTCCGCCGAGGAATACCGCACCCAGGCCGACGATGATGCCGGCGATACCAGCCACGGCTCCGGCGATCAGTCGGTTGTTGCGCATGCGGACGAAACTACCATTTCGCCGGTCGACTTCAGACGGTGATCTCCGGGCGTGGCTCCGACTCGCACTTGGCGGGGACGATGAAGACCGGACGGTGACAGTGCTTGAGGACGCGTTCCGCCACGGACGATCGAAGAAGAGCCTTGAAACCGGTGGCGCCGCGAGTCCCCGTCACCAGCAGGTCGGCATTTAACGAATCCGCTGCCGCGATGAGTGCCGACCAGACCGTCGAATCCGCTTCGACCAGCGTTCCCGTGGCATCCAGGCCCCACTCGGTCGCGAGTGCGACGCCGCGCGCATTGGTCTCGGTTGCCTCCCGCTCGAGTGCCTCGTCGACTTCGATTTCTGCCCTTGTGTCCAGGTACGGCTGCATCCCGGCCGCCAGCGACGAGACCCGGGGAGCGCTCATGGCCCCGGGTTCCCACGCGGTCACGACGTGCGCGACGCGTGCCTGGAGGAAACGTGCTGCGTATCGGATGGCGCGATCGGCATTGGGCGATCCGTCGTATGCGATCAGAAGAGTCTGGCCGGTGCGGGAGTTCTCGTGCTGGGTCTTTTCGCGCTGGTCAGCGCCACCGGGGCCATGTGGGCCGGTGGGGGAGGGTGACGACCCCGCAGCCATGGGGGAATCGTACATGCCAGACTCGGTACATGCGCCTTGATCGACGACGTTTCACAGGTGTCCGGACGGCTGGTGTGGTGCTCGCTGTCGCTGCAACGCTGACGGCATGCCAGACCGGCTCGTCCGGTGGTGGATCGTCGGTGACGTCGGCGTACGCCTCGACTCCCTCTTCGCAGAGCGTCGCCTCGTCATCCGCGGTGTCGCCTGCCGTGGCGCCCAACGCGTGTGGGGCGCCGGAGCTTTCGCGAATGCCGTTGCGACAGAAGCTCGCTCAGCTCATCGTCGTCGGCGTCACGGGAACTGCCGAGGCCACGCAGGTGGTGCAACGTGAGCACATCGGCGGCATCTTCGTCGGAAGCTGGACCGACAAGTCGATCCTGACCAGCGGTGCAGCCGCCCGGCTCTCGCGCTCGCAGCCATTCCCGCTGATGGTGACCGTCGACCAGGAGGGCGGCCGCGTGTCGCGGCTGTCGTCGCTCGGCATCGACAGTCCGTCGGCGCGCGAGCTGGCTCAGACCAAGACGCCGGCCCAGGTGCGCACCCTTGCGGCGTCGATCGGCGGTCAGCTCAAGCGGCTCGGTATCACCGTCGACTTCGCGCCCGACGCCGATGTGAGCGACGAGAGCGCCGACGAGGTGATCGGCGATCGTTCGTTCAGCAACGACCCCCAGGTCGTCACCCAGTACGCGGGCGCCTTCGCCGCGGGACTCGAGGACGCGGGCATCATGCCGGTCTACAAGCACTTCCCCGGCCACGGCCACGGCTCGGGCGACTCGCACACCGGGGTGGTGCGCACACCGCCGCTGTCGTCGCTGATCACCAGCGACCTCGTGCCTTACAAGACGCTTCTGCGCAACCCCGGCAACGCGGGTGTGATGGTCGGGCACCTGATCGTGCCGGGACTCACCGGACCCGAGACGCCCGCGAGTATCAGTCCCCGTGCGATGACCATGCTGCGAACGGGCAAGCCCTACGGGGGTCCTGCGTTCAACGGAGTCGTGTTCTCCGACGACCTGTCGGGTATGGCCGCCATCAGCCAGCGCTATCCGATCGAGCAGGCCGCGCTGATGTCCATCAAGGCCGGTGGCGACATCGCGCTGTGGATCACCACCGACCGCGTTTCGTCGGTGCTCGACTCGATGCAGAGCGCGGTGACCGCCGGCACGCTCACGCAGGCTCGCGTCGACCGGTCCGTCGTGCGAATCCTGCGCGCGAAGGGCGTGCTGCGCTGCTGAGAGTGGCGGTTGTTCCGCCGCGCAAACTTACTCACTGGTAAAATTAGTGGGTAACCCAACATGTGCAGTGCCGCAAAGAGGAGATGAGTGATGGCAGGCGGAACCAAGCGTCTCCCACGCGCGGTTCGCGAGCAACAGATGCTCGACGCCGCGGTGAAGGTGTTCTCGGAGAACGGGTTCCGCGAGACCTCGATGGACTCGATTGCGGCAGAAGCGCAAATCAGCAAGCCGATGCTCTACCTGTACTACGGCTCCAAGGACGAACTCTTCAGTGCGTGCATCGCGCGTGAGTCCGGAAGATTCATCGACGCGATGGCGATCGGCTTCGATCCCACCCTGCGACAGCGTGATCAGGCCCGCACGGTGGTCCGTGAGTTTCTGGGGTACGTCGACCAGCACCGCCAGTCGTGGAAGGTGCTCTACCGCGTCGCCATCGGCACGGCCAACTTCGCGCAGATCGTGCGGGACAGTCGCGATCGTGTCACCGACATGGTCGCCGAACTGATCCGCCGCGGGACAACTGTCGAGGGCGCGAGTGACATCGATTTCGAACTCACCGCGGTGGCACTTGTCGGTGCGGGTGAGGCCGTCGCCGACCGCATTTCGGAGGGCGACGTCGACATCGATACGGCCACCGACCTTCTCGTCGGCATCACCTGGCGCGGCCTGAAGGGCGTCGGGCGCGGCACCGTGGCCGGCGGGAGCGTCGACGCGGAGGACTCCGGCGCGCAGGCCTGACCGCCACGCGCGCACGCTGTTTCCAGGCGCCGATACACATAGAGCCGATACGCATAGAAAACAACACCGCCGCCCGCACTTCGTAGAGTGCGGGCGGCGGCGTCGTGTCAGGTGGGCGCGGCTCAGGCGCCTCGCGTGGTGGCGGTCAGGTACGGATATCCCTTGCGCCGGTTGAGAATCGCGATGTCGAAGTTGCCGGACGATTTCCCGCCGACCCCGTCGATGCGTCGAACATAGAGGTTGACCTTCGCCGGAAGCAGGATCGGCTTGCCCCACTTGACGGCGTAGGTGACGTGGTCGGGCAGTTGTGGCTCGACGTTGGCGATTGCCGCTGCGGCACTCCACATTCCGTGCGCGATGGCCTTGGGGAAACCAAACGCCTTGGCGCTCAGATCGCTCATGTGGATCGGATTGCGGTCGCCCGACGCCGCGGCGTACTCGCGAATGCGGCCGAGATCAACCGACAGGATCGCGTTCGGCGGTGGTGGAGCCTGCTCACGCGGCGCGGGGCCGCGAGGTTCGTCGGACAGGCTGGTGCGCTGCTGCGAGAGGAACGTCGCCACCTGGCGCGTGACCGGCTCGGTGCCGACGCTGAACTCCGACACCATGTCGACGAGAATGCCCTTGCGGTGTTCGCGCAGATTCTCCGCATGCGTCTCGATGGTCAGCGGCTCGTCGACGCCGATCGGACGGAACCGCTCGACGGTGTTCTCCAGATGCACCGAACCGACTGCGCCGAAAGGGAAGTCGCCGTCGGTCATGATCTTCATCGCGAGGGGGAACTGCAGCACGAACGGGTACGTGATCGGCAGCACCGGACCGAACTGCTGGCCTGTCGCGAGGGTGTACGCCTGCAGTCGATCCGGGTCGACACGCACGTTCTCGAGGCGATACCGCCTGTCCGGTAGCGGGGTATCGGGACGCACCGGTCCCGACTTGCCGATCACCGGGAGCATCGCGGTAACAGCCTTCGAGTACACGTCGAGCGTGCTCGGCGGGCCGTCGAGTGTGATCGTCTTGCTCATCAGGCCCCCAGGAATCCCTGGCCGCAGACGCGAACCACGTTGCCGGTGATGGCATTGCTCGCCGGGTTGGCGAAGTAGGCGACGGTCTCCGCGACGTCGACGGTCTGGCCACCCTGCTGCAGCGAGCTCATCAGTCGTCCGGCCTCGCGGGTTGCGAGCGGAATCGCCGCGGTCATCTTGGTCTCGATGAAGCCCGGCGCCACCGCGTTGATGGTAATGCCCTTCTTCTTGAGAATCGGCGAGTACGCGTCGACGAGGCCGATGACACCAGCCTTCGACGCGCCGTAGTTGGTCTGGCCGCGGTTGCCCGCGATGCCCGCGATGGAGCTGACGTCGACGACCGCACCGCCCGAGCGCAGCGCGTCCTTCTCGACGAGCGCGTTGACAAGTGACTGCGGCGCAACGAGATTGACCGAGATCACCGAGTTCCAGCGGCCCTCATCCATGTTGGCGAGCAGCTTGTCGCGGGTGATTCCGGCGTTGTTGACGATGATGTCGATGCCGCCGTGACGCTCGAGTGCGTGCTCGGCGAGCTTGCTGCCCGCATCGGGGGCGCTCACGTCGAGCGGGAATGCCGTTCCGTTGACCTTGTTCGCGGTCTCGGCGAGTGCTTCACCCGCGGCGGGGATGTCGGCGCAGATGACGTGGGCGCCATCGCGCGCCAGCACCTCGGCGATGGTCGCGCCGATACCGCGCGCGGCACCGGTGACAACCGCGACCTTGCCGTCGAGCGGCTTGTCCCAGTTCGACGGTGCGACCGAATCGTCGGCGTCGACGCGGATCACCTGGGCGTCGACGAACGCCGACTTGGCCGAGAGCACGAAGCGCAGCGTCGATTCGAGTCCCGTGACACCGGTCTTGGCGTCGGGGGAGACGTAGACGAGCTGAACGGTCGAACCCTTCAGCAGCTCCTTGCCGAGCGAGCGTGTGAAGCCCTCGAGCGCGCGCTGGGCGACATGCTCGTCGGGGTCGTCGATCAGCTCGGGCGTGGTGCCGAGCACGACGAATCGCGCGCAGGCCGCCGTCGAGCGCATGACCGGCTGAAAGAATTCGTACAGCGCGCTGAGGTCGGCTGCTTTCTTGATGCCCGTCGCGTCGAAGACCAGGCCACCGTACTTGTCGGCGCTGCGACCCGTGGTCGCGTTGTGGATCAGGGTGTAGTCAGGAGTGGAGAGGATCTCGCGGATCGGCTCGACGAGTCGGCCGTTGCCGCCGAGCAGCACCGGGCCCGGAAGCGGCGGCTCCGACGGCTTGTACCGACGCAGGGTCGGGGGCACCGGGAGTCCTGCCTGCTTGGCGATGAACGATCCGGGGCCGGAATGGACAAAACTCGAATACAGACCGGCGGTTCCGTTGGAAGCCACGTGAATCTCCTCTGATCGTGATGTGCGGCTCATGTGCAGGTGAATCGATGAGTCGGTTGTCGGGTAGTCGACGGACCCGGGGTCCGAAGCAGTTCGACAACTAACTTACTCTGGAGTAAGAATACGCTATAAGTGTCAACCCTCATCCCTGGGAGATCCAAGTGGCTTACACACCCAAGACTCGCGACGAGCGTCCGGTCGCGATCCTCGGCGGCAACCGCATTCCGTTCGCGCGTCAGGACAAGGCATACGCCAAGGTCGGCAACCAAGACATGTTCACCGCGGCCCTCGATGGCCTGGTCGGCCGCTTCAACCTCCAGGGTGAGCGCCTCGGCATGGTCGCGGGCGGTGCGGTCCTCAAGCACTCTCGTGATTTCAATCTCATCCGCGAATGCGTGCTCGGCTCGCCGCTCTCGCCGTACACCCCCGCCTTCGACATCCAGCAGGCGTGCGGCACCGGTCTGCAGGCGATCACCGCTGTCGCGGACGGCATCGCGCGCGGACGTTACGACGTCGCCGTCGGTGGCGGCGTCGACACCACGTCCGACGCCCCGATCGGTGTCTCCGAGGACCTTCGTCTGTCGCTGCTCGAGGTCAACCGTGCGCGGTCGCCCAAGGACCAGGTGCTCGGGATCCTGAAGGCGCTGCCCAATCTGGGTATCGAGATCCCCAAGAACGGCGAGCCGCGCACCGGCATGTCGATGGGCGAGCACGCGGCCATCACCGCCAAGGAATTCGGCATCAAGCGCGCCGACCAGGACGAACTGGCCGCGGCGAGCCACCAGAAGATGGCAGCCGCGTACGACGCCGGCTTCTTCGACGACCTCATCACCCCGTACCAGGGCCTGATCCGCGACCAGAACCTGCGCGGCGACTCGACCGTCGAGAAGCTCGCCAAGCTCAAGCCGGTCTTCGGTGTCTCGCTGGGCGACGCCACGATGACCGCGGGTAACTCGACGCCGCTCACCGACGGTGCGTCGACCGTGCTGCTGTCGTCCGACGAGTGGGCACAGGAGAAGGGCCTGCCGGTGCTGGCCTACTTCGTCGACTCCGAGACCGCAGCCGTCGACTACGTCAACGGTCCCGACGGACTGCTCATGGCTCCCACCTACGCGATCCCGCGTCTGCTCAAGCGCAACGGCCTGACGCTGCAGGACTTCGACTTCTACGAGATCCACGAGGCGTTCGCGTCGGTCGTGCTCGCGACGCTGCAGGCGTTCGAGAGCGAGGAGTACTGCAAGGAGCGCCTCGGACTCGACTCCGCGCTCGGCTCGATCGACCGCAGCAAGCTCAACGTCAACGGCTCCTCGCTGGCCGCGGGCCATCCGTTCGCGGCGACCGGTGGTCGGATCGTGGCCCAGGCCGCCAAGCAGATCAAGGCCAACGGTGGCGGTCGTGCACTCATCTCGATCTGCGCCGCGGGCGGCCAGGGCGTCACCGCGATCATCGAGGGCTGAGTTCTTCCCCCGGATCGATCGAGTCTCCCCTCGCGTCAGATTCGTCAAAGGTTTTCCAACCGAGATGTAACGAATCGGAATGCAGGGTAGATATACGTGTTAGCTCCGGTTGAGCTGTCAGACCCCCGACCCGACAGCTCATCCGGAGCGCCTGCTTTTCCCAGGTCAGATGCTCTCATCTGCAGAGTGAGACCTGATGGAGTCAGCGGAGCCCACCTCGCCCGCGTCTGAAATGTCCTGTATGACTGACAAAGTGTTCCCCGCCTCCGCACGTCGACGACGTATGGGGGCGCGGCTGATCACGGGTGTGGTGCTTCTCACATCGCTGGTTTTGGCCGTCGATCTGGTCGTCACGAACTCACATTCGGCGCGCGGCGCGACCACAGCGGGTCTCGACGTCGGCAACCTCTCACGCACGCAACTGACCCCGTCGCTCACGCAATTGCAGAAGCGAGCCGCGCAGCCCGTCACCGTCAGGACCCCATCGGGAACCGCGGTGGTGGCGCCGCACGAACTCGGACTCACCTTCGACGCCGATGCGACCGCCGAGCGTCTGATGCGGCAACCGCGCAGCCTCTTCGACCGCGTGGCGTCGTTGTTCGGACGCACACGCGACGTCGAACCGGTCGTCAACGTCGATCGGGCGCGCTTGAGCGCGACGCTCGATGCACGCAAGGCCGATCTGGAGAAGGCCGCCGTCGAGGGTGGTGTTCGTTACCGCGGTGCCACTCCGGTCGCGGAGATGCCGAGCAAGGGTCTCCGCGTCGTACGTGAGCGCGCTGCCGACGAGTTGGCCGACCACTGGCTCGACGACACCGGTCCGATCGATCTCCCGATGGAGCCGTTCTCGCCGACGGTGTCGGCCGACACGGTGCGTCGAACGGTCGACGGCCCGGCCACCCGCGCGACGTCGGCGTCGCTGGCCGTCACGGGAACCGACGGGGCGCGGACGCGGTTGAGCCCCGACGATCTGGGCGCGGTGCTGCGCTTTGTGGCCGACGGTCGCGGTGGACTCGTGGTCCGCGCCGACGAGAAGGCGGTGTCGAAACGTGTGGGCGCAGATCTGGGCCGTACCGAGCGAGCACCCGTCAGCGCGACGTTCCGGTTGAGCGGCGGCAGCCCGCAGGTCGTGCCCGCCCGCGACGGCGCACGGATCGACTGGCGAAAGACGACACAGACCATCGTCGACGCCGCGCTGGCCGACGATCGGCCCGACACGGTGAGCGCCACCTACCAGGTGCGCACACCGAAGGTGACGACCGACAAGGCCAAGAGTCTCGGTGTGAAGGAAGTGGTCTCGGAGTTCACCACGGGCGGCTTCTCGTCGGCGTCCGGCGAGAACATCAGGCTGGTGGCCGAACAGGTCGACGGTGCCGTGGTGCTGCCGGGCGAGACGTTCTCGCTGAACTCCTACACCGGTCCTCGGGGTGAGGCGCAGGGCTACGTGACGTCGACGATCATCGATCACGGCAGGCCGTCGAAGGCGGTCGGCGGTGGGATTTCGCAGTTCGCGACGACGCTGTACAACGCGTCGTACTTCGCGGGCCTCGAAGACGTCGACCACACCGAGCACAGCTACTACATCTCGCGTTATCCGGAGGCGCGTGAGGCGACGGTCTTCGAAGGCGCGATCGACCTCGTCTTCCGAAACAACACCCGCCACGGAATCCTGATCGAGACCGGCTGGACGGCCTCGGGTGTGACCGTACGCATGTGGAGCACCAAGTCGGTCGACGTCGAGTCGATCACCGGCGACCGCTACGCCTACACCTCACCCTCGGTCGTCGAGTTGCCGCGCGGCGACGACTGCTTGGCCGACAACGGGATTCGCGGCTTCACGACGTCGAACACGCGGGTCATCTCCGACGCCGCCACGGGCGCCGAGATCAGCAGGCACACCCGCACCGTGAAGTACGACCCCGAGCCGATCGTCCGCTGCGTCTGACCGTCGACCGTGCGCTCGAGACTGCCGACTGTGCGCTCGAGACTGCCGACTGTGCGCTCGGGAGCGTCGACTGGGTATCTCGCGCCAGGTATTTCACGCCAGGGCGACGGCGACCACGAGCGCGACGAGTGCTGTCGTTTGCAGTGAGATGCGCGCCGGAAGCAGGGAATCCCAACGGGTTTGGAGTTCGCGAGCGTCGTCGGGCAGGGTTCCACCCAGTGCGGCCGCCTTCTGCAGGGTGTTGATCGGCTTCGCCGCAGTTGCGTAGAGGCCCAGCCACAGCACCAATGCGATGGTGGCGACGAGCGTTGCGGCTGCGGCGGCGTAGTGAGCAGTGGTCAGTGAAATCACTGATGCGACAACAGCACTCATCAGGCCGGTGATGCCGGCGACGGGCAGCCGTCGGTCGCCGAAGTAGTGGCCCCAACCTGCGACGGACGTCATCGTCGCATCGTCGAGCTCGGCAAGAACCGACTTCATGATGACGCCACCGAAGACGTCGATGCCGTAGATGATCGCGTTGGTGAGGATCGAGATCCCGGCGACGATCTGGATGATTGCTGAACTCATGACCTGCTCCTGATGGGGTGCTGATTCCGGCGACCTGTCATGAATGTAACAGCGATAGATCTACATATCAATGGCAGTTTAGGATGACGATGATAAATTGAAGCCATGGGTGCTCAGGAACGGCGTGCACGTGAGCGGGCGGCTCGGCACGAGAAGGTGATCGACGCAGCGCGGACGCTCGCCGAACGCGAGGGATGGGCAGCGGTCACGACGCGGCGGCTCGCCGACGAGATCGAATACACCCCGCCCGTCCTGTATCAGCACTTTCCCGACGGTCGCGATGGGATCGTGACTGCCGTTGCGCTGCAGGGATTTTCAGAGTTTGCGCGCGCCGCTGACGCTGCGCTCAGCAACGCCGACGAGCCCGTCGCGGCGCTGGTGGACTGCTACGTTGCCTTCGCCGATAAGCATCCGGCCACCTACGAGGCGATGTTCGCGTTACCTGTCGGGGTCACGTTCGCTGCCGACGACACCCCGGAGGTCATGCGTGATGCGTTCGCGCCGTTCCTGCGCGCGCTGGGCCAGGATGACCCAGACGTCGGTGTCGACGCCGAATTGCTGTGGTCATCCCTGCACGGCATGTGCACGCTCGCGCGTCAGCACCGCCTCGATCCCGCGCTGGTCTCACAGCGACGCGACCGTCTCGTCGCGATGTTCACCGATCGGGCGCCGTGAACCTCTGACGATCCGCGCTCCCGAGCGATCGCTCGGCCCCACTGTTATCCGCGACACAGTACGTCGTAGGCTGTCGACGTGGATATCAACGGAGCAAGTGCAATCGTGACGGGTGGGGCGTCGGGCATCGGCGCCGCAGTGGTTCGCCAGTTGGCTGCCAAGGGCGCGAAGGTCGTCGTCGCCGACCTCAACGCCGACAAGGGTGGGCTGCTGGCCAAGGAAGTGGGCGGCGAGTTCGTCTCGGTCGACGTCACCGACACCGCCGAGATCGAAACCGCTGTCAACCAGGCGAGCGAGCTCGGCCCGCTCCGCGTGCTGGTCAACTCGGCTGGCATCGGCTGGGCGCAGCGCACCGTCGGCAAGGACGGCGAATTCGCGTCGGCGCACAACCTCGACGCATACAAGAAGGTCATCGCGATCAACCTGATCGGCACCTTCGACGCCATTCGTCTCGCGGCCACCGCGATGAGCCGCCTCGAGCCCACCGAGACCGGTGAGCGCGGCGCCATCGTCTCCATGGCCAGTGTCGCGGCATTCGACGGCCAGATCGGTCAGGCCGCCTACTCGTCGTCGAAGGGTGGCGTCGTGGGCATGACGCTCCCGGTCGCACGCGACCTGTCTGCTGTCGGCATCCGCGTCAACACCGTGGCTCCCGGCCTGATCGACACCCCGATCTACGGCTCGGGCCCCGACTCCGAGGCATTCAAGGCCAACCTCGGCAAGAACGTCCTGTTCCCGAAGCGGCTCGGTGAGCCGGACGAGCTCGCCTCGATGGTCATCGAATTGGTCAGCAACTCCTACATGAACGCCGAGGTCGTCCGCGTCGACGGCGGCATCCGGATGCCACCGAAGTAGTAGACGGCGTCGGGTCACCCCGGACCACTCTCACAGGGCGAGAACTCCCACCGCACGAGTTGGCGGTGGGAGTTCTCGCGTCTCGAGCTGGTGTCAGCCCTGGCCGATGTGGTGTGCGCGGATCACACTGGACCCGTGGGCGATCCGCGCTTCTTCCGGATGACGAGTCGCTGGCGTCTGCCCTTCGCCCGAACCGCCGTCTTCGACGCGTTGGCCGACGCCGATGCCTACCCGACGTGGTGGCCGCAGGTTCACGACGTCCACCGCGTCGACGAACGGTCGGGCACTGCGAGACTGCGTTCGCTTCTCCCGATGTCGCTGTACGTCAGTGCGGTCGAAGAAGTTCGCGACCCCCGACGCGGAATCCTCCGCGCGACCCTTGCCGGTGATCTCGTCGGCTGGAGTCAGTGGTGTGTGTCGCAGACAGACGACGTCACCACCGCGGACTTCACTCAGGAAGTGTTGCTCCGCAAGAAGACCCCCGCCTGGCTACTGGCAGCGTGTCGTCCGCTGTTGGCGCTCAACCACTCTCACATGATGCGCGCGGGCAACAACGGTCTGATTCGACGACTCGGTGAGGCCGGCTGAACTCCACGCGGACGGATCGATCCGCGGCGTTGCCGGTTGGCGGTTGCTACTCGGATCTGGAGAATGTGTGTCCAATCGATAAAAGTGGGTGCTGCAGCACCCACATCCTTCGATTCAACACACATTCAGGCCCTGTCCGCAGCGGTGCTAGGCGACCGGCACGGACAAGCCCCAGGACAAATACTGCGGCCCCGCAACCGAATCCGGTTGCGGGGCCGCAGTATTGGTTTGTGACGCTTGTCGATCAGCGGATCAGAAAGCCGCTTCGTCGAGCTCCATCACGTCGTTGTCGATGTTCTCGACGACGCCGCGGACCGAGGTCAGCAGCGGCAGCATGTTCTTGGCGAAGAAGCTCGCAACCGCGACCTTGCCGTCGTAGAACGCCTTGTCGCCATCGGCGGCACCCTCGTCGAGCTTGGTCAGCGCAACCTCGGCCTGCTTGAGCAGCAGCCAGCCGATGAGCAGATCGCCGACGGCCATGAGGTAGCGCACCGAGCCGAGGCCGACCTTGTAGAGCTGCGTCGCGTCTTCCTGCGCACCCATGAGGTAGCCGGTCAGCGTTGCGGTCATCGACTGCACGTCCTCGAGTGCGGTCTTCAGCAGCGCACGCTCGGTCTTGAGGCGACCGTTGCCGGCCTCCGAGTCGATGAACGTCTGGATCTGGCCCGCGACGTGTGCGAGCGCCTGGCCCTTGTCGCGAATGATCTTGCGGAAGAAGAAGTCCTGCGCCTGGATGGCCGTGGTGCCCTCGTAGAGCGAGTCGATCTTCGAGTCACGGATGTACTGCTCGACCGGGTAGTCCTGCAGGAAGCCGGAGCCGCCGTAGGTCTGCAGCGACTCGGTCAGCGTGCCGTAGGCACGCTCGGAGCCGACGCCCTTGACGATCGGCAGGAGCAGGTCGTTGACGCGGTGAGCCATGGCGGCATCGGCGCCGGAGACGATCTGGGCAGCAGCCTCGTCCTGGTGCGACGCGGTGTACAGGTACACGGCGCGCAGGCCCTCTGCGTAGGCCTTCTGGGTCATCAGCGCACGACGCACGTCCGGGTGATGCGTGATGGTCACGCGCGGAGCGGTCTTGTCGGTCATCTGGGTCATGTCAGCACCCTGGACACGCTCCTTGGCGTAGTCGAGTGCGTTGAGGTAACCGGTCGACAGGGTCGAGATCGCCTTGGTGCCCACCATCATTCGAGCGTGCTCGATGACGTCGAACATCTGCGCAATGCCCTTGTGGACCTCGCCGACGAGCCAGCCCTTGGCCGGAACGCCGTGCTGACCGAAGGTGACCTCACAGGTGGCCGAGACCTTCAGGCCCATCTTGTGCTCGACGTTGGTGACGAAGGCGCCGTTACGCTCTCCGAGCTCACCGGTCTCGTGGTCGAAGTGGAACTTCGGAACGAAGAACAGCGAGAGACCCTTGGTGCCGGGACCCGCGCCCTCGGGGCGAGCGAGTACCAGGTGGAAGAGGTTCTCGGTCATGTCCTGATCGCCCGAGGTGATGAAGCGCTTCACACCGTCGATGTGCCAGGTGCCGTCTTCCTGCTCCGTTGCCTTGGTGCGGCCTGCGCCGACATCCGATCCGGCGTCGGGCTCGGTCAGCACCATGGTGGCGCCCCAGCCGCGCTCGGCGCAGATCTCGGCCCACTTCTTCTGCTCATCGGTGCCGTTGTTGTAGAAGATCTCCGAGAAGCCTGCGCCCGCGGAGTACATGAACAGAGCGGGGTTGGCGCCGAGCACCATCTCGCCGAGCGCCCAGTACAGCGAACGCGGAGCGGGCATGCCGCCGAGGTCCTCGTGCAGACCCACCTTGTCCCAGCCGGCCTCGATGTAAGCGTTGTACGACTTCTTGAACGCCTCGGGGATCGTGACGCTGTGCGTCTCCGGGTCGAAGGTCGGGGGATTGCGGTCGCCCTCCGCGAACGAGTCGGCGATGACGCCCTCCGACAGGTTCTTCACCTCACGGAGCATGTCGACGGCGGTCTCGTGATCGAGATCGCCGAACTCTCCGGACTCGAGGACCTTGTCGAGTTCGAACACGTCGAAGAGGTTGAACTGCAGGTCGCGCATATTGCTCTTGTAATGACCCATTGCTGGTTCCTTCTACTAGACCTGGCATATAAGCCGCGGGCTGACGATCGTCGGGCGTGTCGAGGTGAGCGTCGGGAAAGCGCATGGTCTGGACGTTGACGCGGACACCAAGTTACTCGCCAGTAACCCCAGTTTACCGCGAGGCGCAACACACTCACAACCTCAGCGCATGTGAGCGTGCTCGCAATTGCAAGCAGTGCGGTAAGAAGTCTCGACGCAGGTCGGTCAGAGACCTTCGCGCAGGTAGGACAGGTCGGCGGGTATGCCTTCCGCGGGTGTTTCGAGAATCAGCGGCGCGTCGGCGATGCGGGCGACTTCGACGAGGACGTCGGGATCGATGTGACCCGACTCCAGATTGGCGTGGCGGTCGCGGCCCGAGTCGAACTCGTCGCGCGAGTTGTTCAGGTGAACCAGGTCGATACGGCCGGTGATGGCACGCACGCGCTCGACCAGGCCGACGAGGTCTTCGCCGCCTGCCCACGCGTGGCAGGTATCGAGACAGAATCCGGCCTGCTCGAAATCGCCGACCGCGTCCCATAGCCGGTCGATGGCCTCGAGGGTTCTGGCCATGGCGTGATCGCCGCCCGCGGTGTTCTCGATGAGGATCGGAACACCGAAGCCGCCCTTGTCCTGCTGGCGGTCGAAAAGCTTGCGCCAGTTGGCAAATCCCTCTGCGGCGTCTTCGCCATCGCGAAGGTGGCCGCCATGTACGACGAGGCCGAAGGCCCCCAGCTCGGCAGCGGCGTCGGCTTGCTGTTCGACCGCCTTGCGGGACGGCATCCGGAGTCGGTTGTTCAGACTCGCGACGTTGATCTGATAGCTCGAATGGACGACGACGTCGATGGGCGACTCACGGATCTGCTGGGCCTCCGGATGTGGCTGCGGCTTCTTCCAGCTCTGCGGGTCGGTGACGAACATCTGGAAGACGTCGATACCGAGTTCTTCTGCGGTCTCGAGTGGTGCGGCGTCTTCACGCAGGTGGGCTCCGATGCGCATGACGCCAACGATAGTGAACCGCTCGCTGGTGACTTTCGCGGGCAGCCTGGCGCGTGCTCAGTCGTGCGTGTGCTCAGTCGCCGAGTCCCGGCTCGGTTTCGATGGTGATCGGAACGCCGCTGGCGATCAACAGCCGACACGGCGCCTCGGTGTCGCGGTAGAGGTGTAGCCACTCGTGACCCGAGCCGTGCTCGTAGACCTTGTCCAGCGCGCGGTTGAGTCGGGCCTCCGCCTCTTTGGTGATCAGGTAGCGCTGATCGCCGTAGCGGAGAAAACGATTGGGCATGAAACCTCCCGGCGCCTACTGCCACATCGCTGTGATGCGCATCACCAGTCTAGGAAGTCTTTGCTGTGGATGCGCCATCAACGGGTGGCAAACACCCCGTAACCGCCCGGTGTTCACTAGGCTGACAAACAGTTAAGGATGGACGTCGTTCCATCGTGTTTGTCGAATGCGACGCGTCAGCATCTCATTCGACCGATGGAATCAGGATTGTCCGCTTGAGCGTAGAAGACGCGGTACGGCCTCCGAGGCGAGGCGCAGGCGACGACGATTCGGACGAGCCGGCAACGATGGCGCCTGTTCTCGACGACGTCGCCGACGCTGCGGAACTCGAAGCCGAGCCGGAGAAGCGGCGCGACCTGACCATGGTCAGACGCATCGCCATCGTGGCGTGGGTTGCGTTCATGGCCTACGAATTCTCCGTGTACGGCCTCGCCTTCGACCGCACGCGCCTGATTGTGCTGCTGTGTCTCGGGCTGTTCGCCGCGAGTATCGGCCGCCGTCGCGCGATCACCGTGCTCATCGACTGGGCGCCGTTCGCGCTCATTCTGATTCTCTACGACTGGACGCGGGACGTCGCGCGGATCGTCGACATGCCGACGCACTGGCACCTCGCCGCCGACGTCGATCATGCGATGTTCGGCGTGGTGCCGACCGTCTGGCTGCAGGGCCACCTGAAAGAAGCGTCGGCGCCGTGGTGGGAGATCGTCACCAGCGTCGTCTACATGTCGTACTTCGTGGTGCCGTACGCCGTCGCCGCTGTGCTGTGGTTGCGCGACCGTTCGTCGTGGCGTCGTTTCGCGGCGTGCTTCGTGGCAGCGACGTTCCTCGGCCTTGTCGGCTACACGCTTGTGCCCGCAGCGCCGCCGTGGGCCGCTGCACGGTGTACCGCTGAGCAGGTTGTCGACGGTCCGCGCGACGCCGAGTGCATGACGACGCCCGAGGCGACGACGCCGGGCGGCATCCTCGGTCCGACCGACCCGCAGCATCCGGGCGCGCAACCCTACGTCGAGCGCATTTCGGCGCGCGGCTGGGAGTACCTCAATATCCACGTGGCGTCGAACCTGATCGAGGTGGGGCAGGGCAAAGCCAACCTCGTCGCGGCGATCCCGTCCCTGCACGCGGGTCTGACGATGCTGCTTGCCCTGTTCATGTGGCCACGGGTGAAAGCTCTGGGCAAAACGCTGTTCATGGGGTACGCGTTCGCGATGGCGTTCACGCTCGTCTACACCGCGGAGCACTACGTCTTCGACGTATTGCTCGGATGGGCACTGGCCGCGTTCGTGATCGCCGTCTACACGCTGATCGACCGCCGATTCATCCTCCCGCGTCAACGACGCCGCGCCGAGCAGGAGAGCGCCGAGCAGGAAAGTGGCGCGGCCGCCTGAGCGGTCACGCGCCGGTATTCTGGTCGCCGTGGCCGCATCGCGTAGACGGGTGAGTGGTGGCCGGCGTTTCGTACAGCGCTTGGCGGCGAGGCCCGCACGTATTGGCTTCGCGGGGCTCCTCGTGTTTGCCGTCGTCGTGATGCACGGCCTCCTCGGCCCGACCCATGCCGAGTCCCGCGCGATGCCTCCCGCGCACGCCGAGATGCAGATGATGCAGTCGGCTGGTGCCGACGCGGGCATGTCGTCCGGCGATCATTGCGCCGTCCTCGGGCATCACTGTCTGTCGCTGCGCGCCATCGACTTTCCCACCATCGAGCCCGCGATGGTCGCAATCCTGGTGTTCGCCGCACTACTGCTCGCGATGGCTGCGGTATGGATGCCGGCTGTTCGCCAGCTCGGCCGTCCGCCTCCGTGGGCGATCCGTGATCACCTGTGTCTGAACGTGATTCGCTGCTGATTCGACGACGCCAGGTCCCGCTTGCACCGGGGCCGAGTCCAGCAGGTCACCACAGACAAGGAAAACCAGTATGTCCAGCAACACAATTCGTCGTACCCGCATGCTCGCTGCCTGCGCTGGTGTCGCCGTAGTCGTCGGGATCGCGGGCTGTTCGACGTCCGAGAGCGGGTCTGACAGCGCATCCGGTGAAGCGTCGTCGACCAGTGCGGACGCTAGCCGAAACGCCTCGTCATCGCAGAGTGCGTCGGCCGAATCGACCACGCACAACGCCGCCGACGTGACGTTCAACCAGATGATGATCCCCCATCATCAGCAGGCCATCGCCATGGCCGATCTCGTACCGTCGCGCACCGACAACACCGCGGTTCGCGAGTTGGCGACGCAGATCAAGAACGCCCAACAACCCGAGATCAACCAGATGACCGAGCGGTTGAGGTCGTGGGGTGTCTCGACAACTCCCGAATCGCAGAGCGCCCAGGACCACGGCTCCATGGACCACGGCTCTATGGATCACGGCTCGATGGATATGGGTGACGGTGCCGAGGGCATGGGCATGATGTCCGAGCAGGAGATGACTGCCATGGAGAATGCGCGCGGCCAGGAGTTCGACACACTCTGGCTGAAGGGAATGATCGCGCATCACCAGGGTGCTATCGACATGGCCAAGACCGAGCTGGCCGACGGGATCGACCCTGCGTCGCGAGCGCTTGCCGAGCAGATCACGACGTCGCAGCAAGCCGAGATCGACCGCATGCGCTCAATGCTCGGTCAGTGAATTCGACGGCCGGATCGGCGAGTAGGTCAGCGACTGGGTCGGGAATGATTCGGCCGTGAGGAGAGTCGACGGTCGGTGGGTGCACGCGGTGCGCTCGCCGGCCGTCGTACTCAATCCCGCCGCAGCGGCAACCGCATCAGGTAGACCTGGTATCCCACCGACACCGAGTACGTGAAGTACAGCGTGCTGCCCTGAGACCACGGGTGGATAAAGGGCGCGTATCCGGTCAGCGGGTTGTTCATCGGCACGACCAACTCACCAGATGTCCACGGGCCAACCGGGTCGTCGGCGGTCCGCATCACCACACCGTTGTCGCTTTGGCCGAGCGAGATGAACTTACCGAGATAGCTGTTGTAGGCCACCGACATCTCGCCGGTCGGTGCGGGCATGACCGGGGTTGCCGCAGATGGGTTGCCCCGCACCCAGTTCCCGTAGGAGAAGTAGTCGTAGGCGCCGAGGTTCTCGATGTCCTTGGCGTTCACCCGCGCGACGTACACCGCGCCGAAGCGACCGTCGGGAGTCCCGTAGGTGTAGACGGTATCGCCGACCTTGAGGAACGCGGTCATCTGGAACTTCTTGTTTCCCCCGCCGTTCGGACGGAAGGCGTTCAGTGCGCGCCAGTTGTTGCCGTTGTCGTCCGACGCGACGAGTCCCGACCAGTTGGTGTACCAGACTCCCGGCTGTCCCCAGTGCTTGACCGACATCACGCTCATGTACTGCCTGCCGTTCGCGGCGACACCCGCGGTCGGGATGATCGTGATCTCCTTGCGCAGATCAGGTTTCAGAAGGCGCTTTGCCTGTCTCGGGGGACCGGCGTGGCTGGTGAAGGTCATGCCGTCGGAGAGGTTGCGGTCGGTGCTGCGGAGCAGTGCGTTGGACTGCCAGTACCAGAGCTGTCCGTAGAGCAACGACCACCCGTTGAACGTCTGGGTGTCGCCGAACGCGGCGAGGATCTCGCCCTTGCCGTTGTCCCACATCGTGCCGAGGTCGGTGCCGTAGATGTTGTAGCGGCCAGGGGTGTCGTTGATCGAACCGGGTCCGGTCAGGCGCGCAACTGTGGTCGCTGCGCCCGCGGCGTAGGTGGCGGCCGGTGCTGTCGGAGCCACCACCGTGCCGATGGTCACCGTCGTCGCAGCGACTGCGACGACGGTCGCCATGACTCTTCTTCGCGCCGCCACGCGCACCTTCCGACCACTCCAGCCCAGTGACATGGCGTGACCCTATCAAGACCTAACGGTTACATCTCGTTGTAATGAGCGGTTCTCTCCGATTAGCAGACAATTACGCCTCACGATATCGATCGGTGAGATCGACGCTGGTGAAATCGATCTCCGCGGCGGCATTGTTGACCGCGGTGACAGTCCCCATTCCGAACATTCCGTGCGAATCAAACAGTCCGGCGGTACCGATGGAAATGCCGTCACTCTCGATGTGGCTGTCCGCCTCGACGCCCACCCAGTCGCCCTGTGGGAGACGAGCAAGTTCGACGGTGAGGTCGCAGTTGATGAAGCCGATACCGCTCGATCCCCAGTTCGTGACAAGACTCGTCGACTCCCCAGCGGTCACCGCCTTCACGAAAGCTGTCACTTGTTCGCCGTCGATTGCGGGCAGCGGATGCGACCAGAGCCGCTTGCGCCCACCGTTCTGATGCGCGCCCATGTCGGTGTTCCACGCGCCGTTCGACGCCCCCGCGGCGTCAGGGGCATCTGCCTCTGGGACGCCTGCTTCTGGAACATCCGACGAGAAGCGAGACATGACATCCGAGTCGCCGATGGGCTCGGTCGGCGGTCGGAAGGTGACGGCTTCGTCGGGCCGCCGCCACCGCGTGCCCGGCGGGTTCGCAGACGTCCGGAGGAACACCGCGGTCGCCCGCGCCACGACGACCTCTTCGGCGCTCGAGTCGCCGGCATTCGAGTCGGCGGTGCTCGCGACCCCAAACTGCACTACGTCGAGCTCTGCGACCCTGATTCGACGACCCGCGCGGACGATTCGGCCACGGGTGAATGTCGGTACCTCTCGCGCCACCTTGAACATGTCGATCGTGAACCGCGCAGGTCGAAAACCGTCCTCGCCGAACTGCTGCTCGACGCGGTGCGCGGCAAGAGCGCACACCGCGGGCCCGTTGAGCGTGCCGGGAGCCCAGAGGCTCAATGCGTACGAGGTGGGGGTCACGACGCCGTTGTCGGACGACGCTGCTGAGCTGTTTGGGGTGAAAAATGCGCGGGTTTTTGCCACGAATCACTCTTACTCGGACACAGACGCGTGCACGGAACCGCCCCCTCGAGCAACGCGTTTTCACTCAGTTGCGTCTGAATCCCGTCGCAACGACCGCCGCGGGGATAAGGTAACCGCATGACCTTTGCGCCGTATGCAAAACAGATCCCTGACGAATTGATCAGCTCTATTCGGACCGCCATGATCGTGACATCGATCATCGGCATCGTGCTCGGCATCATCGCGGTTGTGTGGCCTTCGGCAACGGTGGTCGTGCTCGCGGTTCTCTTCGGTATTGCGCTCATCGTTGCGGGCCTTTTCCGCATCTATGTGGCGTTCGCTGCAAAGGTCCTCGGTACGGGCTGGCGCATCCTTACCGGAATACTTGGCTTTCTGGTTCTGGTCATGGGCATCATTGCCCTGTTCAGCCCGGCGAATGCCGTCTGGTTCCTCGCGCTCTTCATCGGTTTCGCTTGGCTTTTCGACGGAATCGGCGACCTGGTGACCGCGTTCTCGAAGACCGCGCACGCCCCGACCTGGTACCTCATCCTCACCGGCGTGATCTCGATCCTGGCAGGTCTCGTGCTGCTGATCGGCTCGTCGATGTGGGCGTTGAGCGTGCTGGTGTGGGTCGCGGGAATCTTCCTCATCGTGATCTCGGTGATCACGCTGTTCAACCTTCCCACTTATACACATCTCCGAGCCCACGAGACCGATCAGTATCTCGTATGCCGTATTCTGCTTGAAAAAAAAAAGGGGGGGGGGGGGGGGGGGGGGGGGGGGGGGGGGGGGGGG
>NZ_LZTE01000079.1:0-83232 GCF_001665925.1 Gordonia sp. 852002-50816_SCH5313054-c | reverse complement strand
CCGGAGACCAGGGGCGTCTCACCTCAACGACACGCCGCGGCCCTGACCAGGCATTGCCCGCTCAACTTCGAAGAGCCCGGATACCAGCTTGACACGTCCACCGAACCGGCCGATGCCCGCGGTGCCGTCCGCTGCGTCTGAACACCATTACCCACCCGAGGAAATGTCGTCTGAAAACAGGACGAATCCATCACAAGAGAATAACGGATCGAAACATGCGTCACCCGCGGGCGCGGTTGTGCCCACGCCCCAAGAAAAGCAGCCACTATCTATTTTCGGGCATCGTAGTGATCGGTATCACTCACTAACGATTCTCGGATTTTATTTGAGGATCACGGAGCGGCGTAATCGCCGATGACAAGCAAACTCAACGTCGGATCAAGGACGAGGACGACAATGAACCAACAGCGGCGATACAACCCCAAGCCACCCTCTCAACTAGCACATTTGCCTGGCGAAACATATTTGCCGACAAAGTATTTGATACGTGCGATTGCAATCTTCGCCGCCGCTGTGCTCGCGATCCCCCTGCTGCAGGCAACTGCCCACGCTGCGCCGTCGTCGGAATCGGTTCACTACCGCCTTTCCGCTGGACCGTCGTCGGTGAGCCTCTCCGTCACCGACGGCACGATAGCTCGTGAGGGCTCTGACCTGGTCATCAAGAACGGCGCGGGAAAGTCCCTTTTCCGCATGGCTTTGTGGTATCGGGATGAATTTCTCGAATTGCCCATCGACGCGCACGTGACCCCGACATCCGCGACTTTGGTCCCGTCCCGAGACAAACTGCGTGCACATCTCGCCGACCCGGTTCAGGTGAACGCGATGCGTGCGGTCGCCGCGAAGGAAGCCCCGACGAAGCAGACGAAGCAACAACGCGACAACGAGGCTCTCACCCGCTTCAACGGTCAGCTGTCGGCCGGAATGACCATTTCTTCTCTGGTCGGACTTGGTCTCGGCGCTGTTGTCGGGGCTGTGGTCGGATGTGGATTCGGTGCGGCGCTGGGCGCGGGAATCGGCTGCCTCTTTCCTGGCATTCAGATCGGTGCGGCGCTCGGGTCGATCGTCGGAATCATCCTCGGCGGAGGTGGGACGCTGATCCTCTCCGCGATCCAGTACTTCCAGACCATCAACTCGCCCGTTTAGAACGACTAAAAAGCGATCCCTCCGCGGTGACCCGGCCACGCTTTGGTGACCGGGTCACCGCGGAAGGCGCGTCACCCTCATCCCATCGGCTGTCCGTTCGACCGCCAGCCGGTGATCAGGCGATCCGCCGATCGCCACCTGGCCCGGCCGAACACCCCGAAGCAGCTCGTCGACGGCCTCGATCACCCGCGTCGTGGGTTCCGTCGCGCCGACCTCCCGCAGCCAGCGCCGCACAACTCTGGTTCGCACCGCGGCGGGGAGGTCGGCGACCGAAGCGACGTCGAGTTCGGCGTGCTCGCCGATCCTCGACGACGTCGAGTAGATCTCGTCCGCGACGTCGTCGAGAGCATCGACGTCAGCCTGCAGGGAGGTCGCGGTGCGCGCCAGCGCCTCGACGACCCCACCGTGCAGGACATCGTCGAGCAACGGGATCACCTCTGCTCGTAGCCGCACGCGAGTGAATCTCGGGTCGCGGTTGTGCGGATCGGCATGCGCTGGCAGTGCCAGCTCTGTGCACGTTCCGACCGTCTGCGAACGACGTACACCCAGCAGCGGCCGACCCCACGGCTCACGCGACGCACGCATACCAGCCAGCGAGCGCGACCCCGAACCCCTTCCGAGGCCGAGGAGGACTGTCTCGGCCTGATCGTCCATGGTGTGGGCCAGCAGGACCGGCAGTCCGTCGCGGGCGGCGTCGAGTGCCGCGTACCGGGCGTCTCGTGCCGCCGCTTCCATGCCTCCGGCGGTTCCGACACTCACGCGCAGCACCTGCGCCGACGCACCGAGGCCCACGGCGGTCCGCGCCGCATCGGCCGCAACAGCATCAGAGCCGGGCTGCAGCGCATGGTCGACGATGAGTGCGCGGACCGTCAGACCCGCACGGAGCGCTCCTGCGGTGAGCGCCAACGAGTCCGGTCCCCCGGACAACCCGACGCACACCTCGGTGCGTCCGGCCAGGTGAGCGGTCGCAAAATCTGCGACCGCGCGGGTCACAACACGCGTGCAATCCATCGCGACGGCTCGTCGATCTCGTCTGGCCGGGGCAGCGTCTCCGCATCGGTCCAGATGGTGTTGAAACGCTCCATTCCGACGGTCCCGACGACCTCGTCGACGAAAGCCTTGCCCCGAATGTATTGCGCGAGTTTGGCATCCATACCGATCAACGCTCTGATGATGCGCTGCACGGGATTTCGCGGTGCGGTGCGTCGTTTGTCGAACGATGCGCGGATCTGCTCGACGGTCGGAACCTGTGCTGGGCCAACGGCATCCATGACGTGGTCGGCATGCCCCTCCAGAAGGGTGCCGAGCATCATCATGCGGGTGAACGCCTCGTACTGCTCGGGCGTCTGCAACATCTGCATCACACCGATGACGCCCTTCTCCCGCTTGGCACCACCGCGCACAGCCGAATTGATCCGTGCGACAACGTCTGCCACCGACTCTCCGGCATCGGAGGTCAGCACCGCGATGTTGTCGAGCATGTACTGACGCAGCCAGGGGTTGGCGGAGAACTGCACGCGATGGGTCACCTCGTGCAGACACACCCACAGACGGAAATCCGACGGCACGACGCGCAGACTACGCTCCACCGCAATGATGTTCGGCGTCACCAGCATGAGCACGCCCGGATTACTTGGCCCGCTCGCTGCGCTCCCGGCGCCGGGATTCTGCGGCCCGCTCGCTGCGCTCCCGGCGCCGGGGTCACTTGGCCCGCTCGAATCCGAACCACTCGGCGTGAACGGGTCGTACTGCCCGAGTATGGCGCCCGCGAGGAACGCGAGGAGACCGCCTGCCTGTAGGCCGCCGACCTTCCCCGACAGTCCGCCACCGGACTCGCCGTCGTCGTCGCCGTCGAGCATCGATCGCATCGACTGAGACGCGGCGTCGACCCAGCCGCGCCGATCGACCACGAGCGCACTCGGTACGCGCAGCCCGTCCGCGAGTCCGGTGACCTCGCGCACCGGTCCCTCGGCCCGCACGGCGGCGTCGGCCAGTTCGGCCTGCGCGGCGTCGAGCGTGTACTCGGTGACCTTCGGCCCCGGACGCACCAGACGTTTCCCGACCGTCGCGGCAAGCGACCAATCGATGCGCGCACCGATCGACTCGCCGCGCTCCTCCCGCTCGTCTCGCTCGTCTCGCTGGTCGAGCTTGTCGAGACCACCCCGCTCGTCGAGCTCACCCCGCTGGGCGGCTTCACCCCGCTGGTCGAGCTTGTCGAGACCACTTCCCACGTCGTCGGTCGGCTCGGTCATCGGCACCCGCACTCCCTCAACTTGCCCGCGACGTTGTCGAGGGCCGGCCGCGCGTCCGCGGGAGATGTGCCTCCCGAGATCAACGCGAACGACAGCACCCGACCGTCGACCGTCTGAACTATGCCGGTCAACGAACTGACGCCGGTCAGTGTTCCGGTCTTCGCGCGCACCCACCCCGCGCCGGGGTTCTCGCCGACGGTGAAACGGTCGGCGAGTGTGCCGGTGCCGCCTGCAACCGGCAGTCCGTCGAGCATCGGGCGGATCTTGGAATCGATCGGCTGATCGCTTCCGGTCGGTCCGCTGGCAGCGGCCATCAGCTTGTCGAGCAGTGCTGCGGGCACGAGGTTGCGGTACGACAGCCCCGACGTATCGCGCAGCGTCACGTTCGAGACGTCGAACTTGTTGTCGGCGAGCGTCTGCTTCACCGCCGACGTACCGCCTGCGAGCGTTGCGGGTCCGCCGCGAGCGACGGACAGTTCGACGCCGAGCGCCTCGGCGAGCACGTTGTCGGAGTAGCGGAGCATGTCGTTGACCCTGGTGACGAGCGGTGCCGAACGGACCGTCGCCACGGTCCGCGCACCAGCGGGAGCGGTGACGTTCGTGACCGGGGCGTCGACGTCGAGGGCCTTGGCGAGTTGTTCTCCGGCGGTTCTCGCAGGGTCATCGACGCGCGGGGAGTATTCGTTGAGCGGATCTATGCGCGCGCCGTCGGTCATCAATGCCTCGATCGGAGCGATGTCGCCGCCCTTGATGTCGTCGCGGCTCCAACTGCTGTCCATCGTCGGACCGGTGTACGCACTGGTGTCGACGGCGACGGAGGTGACCGGAACCCCCGACCGACGGACCTGGTCGGCAAGGTCGCTGATCCGACCGGGGTCGGTGTAGAACGTCTGCGACCGTTTCGACTGGGCCGACAGCGTCGGGTCGCCTGCACCCTTGACAATCACCTGGCCGTCGGTTCCGACCACGACAGTCGTCGTCAGGCGCGCATCGTGCGGGAGTCCGAGCAGCGCGGCGGCCGCAGTCAGGATCTTGGTGTTCGATGCGGGCACCCGTGGGGTGCTCGGGCTCTTCGACCACAGGATTGCGCCGGTCAACGAGTCGCTGACCTGGCCGGTGAACTCGCCGAGCTGCGGCGCGCGGGCCGCTGCGGCGATCTGCCTGGTCACGCCGGATGCCGTCGGCTGTGGCGCCGTCGCCGACACAGCGTTGATCTCAGGCGTCGCGGCGATCGGCGCAGGCCTTGGCGGCACACCGGCCGGGAGGTCGTCGGACTTGTTCATGCGCAACGCCACGAACAGCACGCTCGATGCGACCAATGCCAGCACGATCACCGACACCAGGGTCCACACAACCGCGCGACGTCGACCGCGCAACCGACCGTCCTGATTCCTCGCGCCCACTCGACCTCCGGTCTCGACCCATCTCTTCCGACGCCCCACAGTATCGTTGAGGCGATTCGCACAGCCGGACCGCGGCTGTCGACACCCGCCGACGGCGCACCGATCCCGCCCGAGGCGCCACGATCAAGGAGGAACCGTGGAATTCGATGTGACCATCGAGATCCCCAAGGGAAGTCGCAACAAGTACGAGGTCGATCACGAGAGCGGAAAGGTCTTCCTCGACCGCTATCTCTACACCGCATTCGGCTACCCCGCCGACTACGGCTACATCGACAACACACTCGGCGAAGACGGCGACCCGCTCGACGCGCTGGTCCTGCTGCCCGAGTCGGTGTACCCGGGCGTCGTGGTCAAGGCTCGTGTGGTCGCGATGTACACGATGACCGACGAGGCAGGCGGCGACGACAAGCTGCTGTGCGTGCCCGCCAAGGACGTGCGCTGGGACCACATTCAGGACGTCGGCGACGTGTCGGAGTTCGAGCTGAACGCGATCTCGCACTTCTTCGAGCACTACAAGGATCTCGAGCCCGGCAAGTCGGTCACACCGGGCGGTTGGGTCGGCAAGGACGAGGCGGAGAAGGTGGCACAGGCCGCCGTCGAGCGCTTCCCGGGACACTGATCGACGCCCCTGCCGCTACATACTGAAAAATCCACCTCATCTGTTGCGCGTCACCTTCGGCACTGCCGAAGGTGAACCGGCACAGATGAGGTGGATTTTCTTTGGTACTACTCGCTGGCCCTACTCGGCAGCCACAGTTTCGGCGGCCGGCTTCCCGCGACGCAGCGGGAGTTCCTTCCACGTGACCGTGCCGATGATCGCGAGCAGCGAGACGATCGACACCGTCAGGAACACCGTGTCCATCGAGTTCGCGAAGCCCTCCTTGATCGGATCGCCCAATTCGGCGGGCAACTTCTCGATGATCGACGTATCGCTCATCACCGCGTCCGACGACCCCGACGCTCCCCCGGGATTCTGCGACGCCGCGATCAGACCCTTGGCGAACTCGCTGACCTGCGGATCATCACTGCCCGCTGCCCGCACGACTGCGGCGCGGTACTCGGGAGTCTGCGCTGCAGACACCATCTCGTCCTTGATGTTCGGTCCCATCATGCTGAACAGCAGTGAGAAGAACACGGCCACACCGAGAGTCGCGCCGATCTGGCGGAAGAAGGTCGCGGTGCCGGTCGACAGGCCCATGTCCTTGGGCGGCAGGATGTTCTGCATCGCGAGCGTGATCGGCTGCATCAGGTTGCCCAGTCCGAAGCCGAGCAGGAACGCCATGAGCATCACGAGCCACACCGGCGTCGACGTGCTCACCAGGTGCAACAGGAACGTGGCGACGGTGATGAGCACCGCACCCACGATCGTGAACACCTTGTATCTGCCTGTGCGCGAGATCATCTGACCCGACGCGATCGAACCCATCATCAGACCGAGAACCATCGGCAGCATCTGCAGGCCCGCGACCATCGGGCTCGAGCCGCGCAGCACCTGGAAGTACTGGGGCAGCATCGAGATCCCGCCGAACATCACCGCACCGACGACCATCGAGATCACGATGCCCTGCGCGAACACCCGATTCTTGAAGACGCGCAACGGGATGAGCGCGTCGTCGCCCATCTTGTGTTCGATCCAGACGAACAGCGCGATGCCGAAGGCTCCGACGCCGTAACAGAGCCACGCCCAACCCGAGAACCAGCCCCATTCGCGGCCCTGCTCGGCCACGATCAGCAACGGCGCGATGCCGACGGCAAGCGCGAACGCACCCCAGTAGTCGGTACGGCCGCCCCGACCCTTCTGTTGGTCGTAGTTGAGCACCTTGGCGACGACGATCAGCGCGAGGATGCCGATCGGCACGTTCACCAGGAAGACCCAGCGCCACCCCGACACCCAGAGGATCGTCGACTGACCGGCGAAGAAGCCACCGAGTACCGGACCGAGCACACTCGACGTGCCGAACACCGCGAGGAAGTAGCCCTGGTACTTCGCGCGCTCACGCGGCGGGACGATGTCGCCGATCGTCGTCAGCGCCAGGGTGAACAGACCGCCGGCGCCGAGCCCCTGCAGAGCGCGGAACGCCGCGAGCTCGTACATCGACGTCGCGAGCGAGCACAGCAGCGATCCAACGATGAAGATCGAAATGGCAAGCAGGAAAAAGGGTTTGCGGCCGTAGAGGTCGGAGAGCTTGCCGTAGAGCGGAGTGACGATGGTCGACGTGACGAGGTAGGCGGTGGTCACCCATGCCTGCATGTCGTAGCCGTGCAGGTCGTCGGCGATGGTGCGGATCGCGGTCGACACGATGGTCTGGTCGAGCGCCGCGAGGAACATTCCCAGCATCAAGCCGGCCAGGATCGTGAGGATCTGCCGGTGGGTCAGACCGGCGCCCGCCACCTCGTCAGATGGCGTGGACACCTGCGTCTCGTCTGTCATCTCGTTCCTTTCCCGGAATGTTCGCCTGCGGGCGCAATCAGCTGCTCCGCGGCGTCGACGAAGCGGTCGAACAACACCACCAGCGTCGACAGTTCGTCTTGGCTCCAGTCCGTCATCGCGGACTCGAACGCTTCACGACGCATCGCTCGCATGCCCTCGACGCGTCGACGTCCCGCTTCGGTGATCACCAGGAGCGTTGCGCGTCCGTCGGCCGGATCGGCCTCGCGACGCACCAGGTCGAGGTCGACGAGTTGTGCGACGTGTCGCGACACGGTCGACGGATCAGCGTTGAGCGCGGCGGCGAGTTCGCTCGACCGCATGGGCGCACGGTCGAGGTGGAACAGGCCGCGGAATGCCGCGGTCTCGAACTCCCCGTCCTTGGTACGGAACGTGGTGTGGACCGCACGATCCCGGACACGCAGGTATCGGCTGAGCGAATCGAAGAGCTGGTCGATCGACTCCGGGTCGAGCACTGTTACCGCCTTTTACTACCTAACGGACAAAGCCGACGGATGTTACCTATTGCAAGTAGTTGCATGTTGCAAGCAAATGCCGAGCGCAAGTATGCGCTCGAGTTCTGCGCTACGCAAACAGCCAACTACCATCGACATTCGTGACTCCTCAGCCTCCACCACCGTCAGGTAGCCGCCCCCACTTCACCTCCATGCCCGACCTCGCGCTTCGCGATCTCGGCGGCGCGGTCGTGTGGACCAACGACGATCTGTTCGCTGAGGTACAGAACCTGATCAAGACCGGCCCGGCCGAGTACCGGCCCGCAACCTTCGGGCACAAGGGTCAGGTCTACGACGGCTGGGAGACACGACGCCGACGCCGCGACGGCGTCGACCAGGCGATCATCCGGCTCGGCGCACCCGGTGTGATCTACGGCGTCGTCGTCGACACGTCGTGGTTCAAGGGCAACTATCCGCCCGAGATCTCGGTAGAGGCCACCGCGGTCGAAGGCGTCGTGTCGGCGCAACAACTCGTCGACGACGCCGAGTGGACAACGATCGTCGAGAAGACTCAGGTCGACGGCGACACCCGCAATCCGTTCAAGGTCGACGCAAAGGGCCGCTTCACGCACGTCCGACTCACCATGCATCCCGACGGCGGTGTCGCACGCTTCCGTGTTCACGGCCGCGGTGTGCCTAATCCGCACTTCTTCCGCTACGGCCACTTCGATCTCGCCGCCCTCGAGAACGGCGGACTGATCACGGCATGCTCGAACATGTTTTACAGCTCACCGAACAACCTGCTGATGCCCGGTCGCGCACGCCACATGGGCGAGGGATGGGAGACCAGCCGCCGTCGTGACTCCGGCAACGACTGGGTACAGGTGCGCCTCGCGGGCCAGGGCAGGGTCAGTCTCGTCGAACTCGACACCAGCTACTTCATCGGCAACGCGCCGGGAGCAGCGACGGTGCGTGGCCGAGACGGCGAGGACGGTGAATGGTTCGATGTGTTGCCCCGCACCGAGCTGCAACCCGACACTCGCCACCGCTTCGTCATCGACCTCGACCGGCCGATGACCGAAGCGCGGATGGACATCTTCCCCGACGGCGGCATGGCACGGTTCAAGCTCTACGGACTGCTGACCGAGGAGTCGCAGGCGGGCCTGATCGAGCAGTGGGAGCGCGGCGAGGCCTGAGCGTCGACACCCGCCGTTCACCTGAAACACCCAATCCGGTCACATGGCGGGTTTTGACTGACTCCTCGTGGCTCACAGACTTCCCAAACCGGTCAGTAAACCGCTGCCTTCGCAGTTGTCACAGACTCCGCAGATGTCACAGACTTCGCAGATGTCACATGTAACGCGCAGGACGTTCCTGAAGTCGGCGACGGTGGCTGCGGGCACCGCCGCCGTCGCGTCGGCTGCGATTCCGTCTGCAGCGGCAGCCCCGGGAGGTTCCGGCGTCTTTGCGCATTCGGTGGCTTCGGGCGATCCGCTCCCCGACCGCGTGATCCTGTGGACGCGCGTCACACCCCACGCACGCGCGACACCCGGCTCCGGCCTTGGCGACCCGACCGCGGTGCGCTGGGAAGTCGCGCACGACAACGCATTCGGCAGTGTCGTCGCGTCCGGAAGCGTGACGACGACGGCCCAGCGCGACCACACGGTCAAGGTCGACGCCGCGGGACTTGCTCCCGCGACGCGATACTTCTACCGCTTCACCGTGCTCGACGGTCCCGCGGCGGGCGCCGTGTCGCCGGTCGGCAGAACGAAGACAGCCCCCGCGGCCTCGGCGGACATCGACCGTCTGCGGTTCGGAGTCTGCTCGTGCTCGAATTACGAAGCAGGACACTTCATCTCGTACCGGGCCATGGCCGAGCGCACCGACATCGACTTCATCCTGCACCTCGGCGACTACACCTGCGAGTACGAATCCGGCGGCTACACAGGAGCATTCGGCGAGATTGTTCGCAAGGTCGAACCGAGACACGCGACGGTGAGCCTGACCGACTACCGCATCCGGCAGGGAAAGTACCACCAGGACCCCGACCTTGCCCGCGCCCATGCCGCGCATCCGTTTGTCTGCATATGGGACGACCACGAATCGGCCGACAACTCCTACCGCGACGGCGCGGAGAACCACGACCCGCGGACGCAGGGCAGTTGGACTGCTCGCAAACGTGCGGCAACACAGGCGTACTTCGAGTGGATGCCGGTACGCCCGAACTCGCTCGAGAACGGCGAGCACCTGTATCGACGCCTCCGTTTCGGCACACTGGCCGAGCTCATCATTCCCGATCTCCGCTCGTATCGCGACAAGCAATCGACTGCGCGCGTTGATGATCCGAAGCAGTCGATCACCGGTGCACAGCAGTACACCTGGTTGGAGACCTCGATCACGACGTCGTCGACCCGCTGGCAGGTGATCGGCAGCGAAGTGATGATGGTGCCGCTGACGATTCCCGCGTCGACCGATCCAAGACTCGCCGAGTGGTTACACGACACGGTCGGAGTCCCCCGAGACGGCTTCCCGGTCAACAACGATCAGTGGGACGGGTACGCGGCGCAGCGTCGACAACTGCTGTCCGCGATCGACAAGGCGGGCAAGCGAAACGTGGTTCTGGTCGCGGGAGACATCCACAGCTCGTGGGCAAGTGAGTTGCCGCTGAACGTTTCCCACTATGGAAAGGACCGCTCGGGACGCACCGTCGCGTGCGAGTTCACCGTCCCCAGCATCACGGCCGCGAGTGCGCACGACAGCATCGCGGTCAGCCGCGCACTCGACGCCCCGACTGTCGCGGTGCTGTCCGCCGGTCAGGAGGCCATCAAATTGGCCAACCCGTGGATCAAGGATGTCGAACTGACGACACACGGATTCGGGGTGATGACCGTGACGCCCGCGCGGGCCACAATGGAATGGTTCTACGTCGCGGATGTATTCGACCCGCGTTCGACGACTCGGCGAGCATTCGGTTGGTCGACGCGGGCGGGTACCCCGAAACTGATTCGCACATAACTCGTTTCGCCGGAACCCGACCCGACCTTCTATCGACAGGAACCACGACATGAGACTCCCGCGACAACTCGCCAACGGACTCGTCGCAACAACAGCGGTGATGTGTGCGGTGTTCGGCGCCCCCGCCACCGCGCAGGCAGCGCCGCCGAAACCGACACCCACCGCATTCCCGGTCGGAGCGTTGGCCACCCTCTATCAGTCGGATGTCCACGGCTCTGACGTCATCTACTGGCCGGTGATCTCGAGCTTCACCGACATTCGTGCGCATCACCCCGCGACGATGTCGGAGAACCTGGAGAAGGCGGTCGCGATCAACAATGCGGCACAGGATGATCCGGCATTGCGCAAGCGCGCACTCGACGACGCGTACGCGATCGACGGGTTGTCGCAGAAGCAATTGCACGCCATGACCGATGCGTTCGGGACCGAGCTCGGCGCCGATGTGCGCCAAGCGCTCACCGAGAAGCGACTGCCGAAGGTGACCGCACTCATCGACTCACTCGCCGCACGCGGGCAAGGCATCGCGTCGTCGACGCTCGTCGAGAAGGAGATCTCCGACAACCCCAGGCCGTACAAGGTGGCGCCGAACCGGATCAAGGTCTACAACCTGCCGGGCAAGACCGACGAGGACGTACTTTCCGGCGGCTCGTCGTACCCGTCCGGGCACACCGCGTCGGCAATGATCCGCACCGGGCTGCTCGCACTGATGATTCCCGAACTCGCACCGCAGTTCCTCGCGCGCGGTAGCGAAGCCGGCTATCACCGCGTCGTCCTCGGCGTGCACTACCCGCTCGACGTGATCGCCGGACGCATGGTTGCCGACGCCGCCGTCGCCGACCGATACGCCGACCCACGCTTCCGCCCACTGATCGTGGCGGCAGGCCAAGAAATCCGCGCAGAACTCGAATGGCGCTGCCGCGCAGCACTATCAACGTGCATCGCGCGCGACACACCATACCGCAGCACACCCGACGCCCTGGCCGACTACAACAAGCGCATGTCCTACGGACTCTCACGCATCGGCTCGGCCAGCGCACCGTTTGTCGTACCGCCCACAGCCGTCGACCTCGTGCTGCGCGCACATCCCCAACTCACCCGCGCACAAGCCACCGACCTACTACGCCGCACCGCCTACCCGGCCGGATACCCGCTCGACGACCAACGCCCCGGCGCACAGTCGTGGCAGCGCCTCAACCTCGCCCGCGCCTACGCCGCCCGCTGATCGAGCCCAACCCGCTGATCGAGCTTGTCGAGATCACCCGCCCCGCCGAGACTTGAACTGCGGCAACACCTCTGCGCCCACGCGGTGCTCATCGGCACGGCCACGTGGTCGTGTGGTCGCAAGCACATAGTCGCGCGCCCGTCCGGCAACTCGCTGCAGCACAAACTGAGTGGGGATTCACATACGCGTCTCATGAGGTCTTCTTTGCCTGCTGTTCGCCTATTGGACAACAAAGACCGCTTCGCTAACTTCTCGTGACCCGCGAACTTCACAGCCTGCCCGATTCGAAGATCTCTGCTGTTCCATCGATGTCGCGTCGGCGGCTCATGCAGACCGCTGCCGCCGCAGCCGGCACAGCGGCCGCGCTCGCATCCGGTGTATCCGAAGCGGTTGCCGCGCCGCGCCGTCAGGCTTTCCTGCACTCGGTGGCATCCGGAGATCCGCTGTCTGACCGCGTCATCCTGTGGACCCGGGTCACTCCCGAGCCGCGGGCAACACCCGGGTCGGGATTCGGCGAACCGACGAACGTCCGGTGGCAGGTGTCCCACGACCCCGGCTTCGCGCGCATCGTGGCGTCGGGCATCTTCACCACCTCTGTCGATCGCGACCACACCGTCAAGGTCGACGCCGCCGGCCTGTCGCCGTCGACGCGGTACTTCTATCGTTTCGTCGTGGCCGACGGCCCACTGGCAGGCGCTGTTTCACCGACCGGTCGCACCAAGACCGCACCAGCGCTGTCGGCCGATATCGACAAGCTTCGGTTCGCGGTCTGTTCGTGCGCGAATTACGAAGCGGGCCATTTCATCTCCTACCGCGGCATGGCTCAGCGGGATGACCTCGACTTCGTGCTTCACCTCGGCGACTACACCTACGAATACGAGACCGGCGGATATCCCGGCGCTTACAACGAGACCGTCCGCACCACCGCGCCGGTCCACGCGACCGTCACCGCCGACGACTACCGGATCCGGCAGGGCAAGTACCACCAGGATCCCGATCTTGCCCGCGCGCACGCCGCTCACCCTTTCATCTGCATGTGGGATGACCACGAATCCGCCAACAACTCCTACCGAGACGGCGCCGAGAACCACAAGACTCTCACCCAGGGCAGCTGGAGCGCTCGCAAACGCGCGTCGGACAAGGCGTACTTCGAGTGGATGCCGGTGCGCCCCAATTCAATCGACAACGGCGAACACCTCTACCGCCGGTTCCGCTTCGGTCAGCTCGCCGAGCTGATCATCCCCGATCTACGCTCCTACCGCGACAAGCAGTCCTACCTCAAGGTCGACGATCCCAACCAGAGCATCACCGGTAAGACGCAATACAAGTGGCTCGAGACCTCGATCACGACGTCGTCAGCGCGCTGGCAGGTGATCGGCAACGAGGTGATGATGGCTCCGCTGGTGATTCCCGAGACCACCGACCCGCGCGTCGCTGACTGGCTGCACAAGCAGATCGGCCTGCCCGCCGACGGGATCACGATCAACAACGACCAGTGGGACGGATATCAAGCCGAACGTCGTGCGCTGCTGCAGGCGATCGACATGGCGGGCAAGAAGAGTGTCGTGCTCGTCACCGGCGACATCCACAGCTCGTGGGCCAGCGAGATTCCCCTCAACGTGCCCCACTACGGCAAGGATGCGAGCGGGCGCGTGGTCGCGTGCGAATTCACCCCGCCGAGCATCACCGCGGCCAGCGGCTACGACACCATCGCCATCAACAGGGCACTCGCGGCGCCCGTCACGACGACCATGGACGTCGCCCAGGAGACCATCAAGACCGCGAACCCCTGGATCAAGGACGTCGAGCTCACCACACACGGTTTCGGAGTCATGGAGATCGACAGGTCACGCGCGCAGATGAACTGGTTCTACGTGAAGGACGTGATGAACCCGGCGTCGTCGGTGTACCCCGCCTTCAGTTGGTACACGCGCGTCGGACAGCCAAAACTACGGCGCGCCTGAACTATTCGCCATCTCTGACAACCCGACCGACACTCACGACGGCCGACCTCCCGCAACGATTGGACTCTCATGCATTCCGAGCACTCCGCCGTGACTCCACGGCGCACACTGGCCCTCGCTGCGGGGCTGACGGCGGTTGCCGTGGCCGCGACGGTAACCGTCGGCGCGACGTCCGCGCATGCCGCACCCCTCGGCCAACCGTCTGCGCCGTTCCCCACCGAATGCAGGTCGGGTAGCACACTGACGCTCGGTGAACTCGTGCCGATCGTTGCCAAGTCGCTCGACGCCCGAGCGCCCGGAGCCGCAACGACGATCGACAGCGCCGCCGGCCGCTTCTCCACGCAACTACACAACAGCACCGTCAGCACGCTCGTGGTCACTCAGCGCGGGTCGGAAGTGAGTCCCGGTCAAGGCGTGCAGGCCACCCACGGCGCCAATGCGTTGGTCCAGCAGGTGTTGTCGATCAAGAACGGCACCTACCGTGACGGTTACCGACTCTCCTCGATCACGCTCAACGACGCGATCGAGACCGTTCTCGTAGGGATCGAGGCAAACGACGCGATCGTCCTCGACAACATCGCGACCATCCTCGACGAGGTCGCATCGAAGGCCGTCTCGGGTGCCGTCGGTGTGCCGATCGTCAGCAGCATCATCGGCTCCATCGCGGGAAAGATCGTGAAAACGGTCGTCGAGCTGCCGGGGACCGTGGCCGAGAAGGGCGGAAACACCCTCGGAGACAAGGCAGACAGCACGTGTCTGGCGGCCGGGGACGGCACCAAACCGGTTCAACGGGAAAGGGTCAAGAACGCCTTCGCCGTGAACGTCAGCCCTGAGCTGACCACCTTCGCGAAGTCGTTGAGTCCGTCGAGTGACGACTGTCGCCCGCTGGCAGGCTTGAGCCTGGACGAGGCCATCGTCTACGTCGGCGCGACGCATGGATCGACGCTGCCGAAATCGCAACAGGCGTCGTTTGCGGCGAGCGTCAAGAGCGTCCGAGCCAACCTACACAAGGTGTACCTCAGCAACGCATTCGTCCCGAAGGACAAGGACGAGCTGATCGGCGTATTCGAAAAGGTGGCGGGTCTGCCGATCATCGGCGGCCCTGGCCTGACCTATGCTGCCGGAGTGCTGCAGAACCTCAGTGCCGGCGGCGAACTCAGCCACTACATCCCATTGTCGGATGTCTCGGTCAACGCCGTGTTCAACGGGGGCCGTGCCGTCAACGATCTCCGAACTTTCAAAGCAACACCCGAATGGGCGCTTGCGAGCGCACAGGGTGCTACAAAAGCGTTGTGCCGCACCACCGATGAAGGTAAGCCCTACCCGGGCGCCGACAAGACCGTCTACCTGGGCAAGTAAGGAAACACTCGATGTCATCGATCCACATTCCCGTCAGATCGCTCAGGCGCGTCGTCGCGGCCACCGCTCTGACCGCCTGCGCACTCCTCGGCGCACAGGTACCCACGGCCGTCGCGGCGCCGCCTCGACCCAACCCGACGCCGTTCCCCGCGGGTGCGATCGCGACGGTGTACCAGTCCGACGTCCACGGCTCTGACGTCATCTATTGGCCAGTGATCTCGAGCTTCACCGACATTCGCAATAACCACCCCGACACGATCGCCGAGAACTCGGACAGGGCCGCGGCGATCAATCAGTCGGCGAAGAACGATCCGGCACGTCAGAAGCGGGCACTCGACGACGGCTACGCGATTGACAGCTTGTCGCAGACGCAGCTCTACACAATGTCGGATGCGTTCGGCACCAACCTCGGTAGAGATTTCCGTCAGGCCCTTGCTGACAAACGACTGCCCAAGGTCTCGGCTCTGCTCGACACACTATTCGCCCGGGGCCAAGGCATCGCTGCGTCCACGGCGGTCGAGAAGGCCCTGTCTGACAACGACCGTCCGTATGTGGCCGAACCCGACCGCATCACGGTGTACAACCGGCCCGGCAGGTCCAAGAGCGACGTGCAGTCCAGCGGCTCGTCGTACCCGTCCGGGCACACCGCCTCGGCAATGATCCGCACCGGGCTGCTCGCATTGATGATTCCCGAACTCGCACCACAGTTCCTCGCGCGCGGCAGCGAGGCCGGCTACAACCGCGTCGTCCTCGGCGTGCACTACCCGCTCGACGTGATCGCCGGACGCATGGTCGCCGACGCCGCCGTCGCCGACAGATACGCCGACCCACGCTTCCGCCCACTGATCGTGGCCGCCGGACAGGAACTCCGCGCAGAACTCGAATGGCGTTGCCGCGCAGCACTATCGACGTGCATCGCGCGCGACACACCCTATCGCAGCACACCCGACGCACTGGCCGACTACAACAAGCGCATGTCCTACGCACTCTCGCGCATCGGCTCGCCGAGTGCAGCGTTCGTCGTACCGCCCGCAGCCGTCGACCTCGTGCTGCGCGCACATCCTCGCCTCACCCGCGCACAAGCAGCCGACCTACTGCGACGCACCGCGTATCCCGCCGGATACCCACTCGACGACCAACGCCCCGGCGCACAGTCGTGGCAGCGCCTCAACCTCGCCCGCGCCTACGCCGCCCGCTGATCGAACCCCACCCGCCGAGCCACCCCGCTGATCGAGCTTGCTACCCGCTGATCGAGCCCACTCCGCTGATCGAGCTTGTCGAGATCACCGCCCGCCGACCGAGCCAATCCGCTGATCGAGCCCCACCCGCTGATCGAGCTTGTCGAGATCACCACCCGCTGATCAGCTTGTTACCCGCTGATCGAGCTTGTCGAGATCACGCAGCCCGGCGAGACTCGAACTGCGGCAGCACCTCTGCGCGCACGCGGTGCTCGGTGGCCGAGCCGTCGATCGGCACGATGAGCACGGCGTCGGCGACCTCTGCCGCGTAGATGTCTCGGATCAGTGTGGCCAGGCCGTGCGGGGTGCCGACGTAGCGCACGGTCTCTGCGCGATCCCCCACGGACGTCACCGCCGAGCCGGCAGCCGACACCGAGGCGACAGACGCGCGCGCCGACCCCGGATGCGGTGCGATCGCAACCTCGACAGCCAGTGCTACCGAGAAGTTCGCGGTGTCACGGGTGCCGGCCCGCAGTAGCGAGCGAGTGCGCTGGGCGTCGCGCAGCGTCGAACGTCGCACGACGATCGGCAGTTCGGCGGCACCGGCGTCGCCGACGATCGCAACCCGCAGCGCCGGGCGGCCGATGGTGATGACGCCGGTGTCGGCAGCAAGGAGCTGGTCGGCGAGAACGTCTGTCGGAGAACTCGATTGGATCGTCACGAGTGTGCCTTTCGGTGGTGGATGTCGGGGGCGTCGGCGCTGCGATCGCTCAGGCAGCGCAGCGCGTGGAGCAGGCGGTCGACGTCGTCGGACGAGCTGCCGAGTCCGAAGCTCGCGCGTACGGCGCCGTCGGGATAACCGAGTCGGTCGAGAAGCGGGTGAGCGCAGAACTTTCCGTCGCGCACACCGATGCCGTGTTCCGAACTCAGGTACTCCGCCACCTCGCGCGGGCTATGGCCGTCGACGGTGAAGCCTGCGATGCCGACGCGCTCGAGGCCGTCGTCGAAGACACGAAGGGGGGTGACTCCGTCGATCTCGGCGAGTCCGGCGTCGAGTTGTGCGCACAGGTACGCCTCGTGCGCGCCGATCCACTCGTGTCCGAGATCGGTGATCGCGTCGCATGCGGCAGCAATCGCGATGGCGCCCAACACATTAGGAGATCCCGCTTCGTGACGCGCTGCACCCGTGTGCCACGACACCGACGCGCAACCGGCCTCGACGTCGACGTCTGCCGTTGCACCGCCGCCCGCCAGATACGGCTGCGCGGCGTCGAGCCAGTCGGTGCGTCCGATCAGCACACCCGCGCCGAACGGCGCGTAGAGCTTATGGCCCGAGAAGACGAGGTAGTCGATGCCGTGGCTGACGATCGACACCGGGCGATGCGCGACGAGTTGTGCGGCGTCGACGAGGATTCGGGCGCCGTGCCGGTGCGCAATCGATGCGAGTCGCGAGATCGGGAGGACCTCGCCGGTCACGTTCGACGCCGCGGTCACCGCAAGTAGCGCGGCGGGCTTGGCTGCGAGTTCGCGCTCGACGGCGGCGAGAGTCTCATCGATGGTCGACGCAACTTCGACGATGCGTGTCCACTTGTCTTTGCGTTCGACCCATGGAAGCAGGTTCGCGTGGTGCTCGATGTCGAGAACGACAACGTCGCCAGGCGTCACATGCGCCGCGAGGTTGATCGCGTCGGTGGTGTTGCGAGTGAACACGACGGCGTCGTCGGCGCGACCACGGACAAAGCGTCGAACGGTCTCGCGGCACTCCTCGTAGCGACGCGTCGTGACCTGCGACAGATGTCCCGCGCCGCGGTGCACGCTGGCGTAGGTGCTCAGCGAGTCGGCGACGGCATCAGCCACCGCGCTGAGTGCGGGGGCGCTGGCCGCGTAGTCGAAGTTGGCGTAGCGCACCGTCGTACCGTCGGAAAGCGGCGCGCATTCGGCGGCGCCGACGACGTCGGCGAGTGGGGCGATAGTTGGGGTCTGCGCAGGCGAAACAGCCTTGGCCTGCGAGAACTCGGTGTGCGAACGGGTGACGACAGCAGTCATCGAATAGTCTCCTTGGAATCCACGCTTGCCGTACCCACCCTGGGCACGGCCAGGTCGTCACCCGGAGCACCCCACCGCGGAGGAGGGTTGCCGACCAGCTAGCCGGGGCTTGTCGCTGGCACTCATGACCTGTTCCAAGGATCACCGACGCGACGCTGAGCTGTCAACTTTCACTCAGCGTGCACGAAAGGCGGCCGAGGGTGCGATCGCCGAGCGTGTTATCGAGCCCGATTCTGCGCGCCGGCCGCGCCGGTCTGTGCGCGGTTGCGCTTCCACGCAACCGGTAGCGTGAATCCATGCCAGCTTCGGAGGTCTTCGTCCTGTCCAGGCCGCACGGCACCGTTCGAGCGCGTGGCGCTTCCGCGGGATTCACCGACGCCACCGAGGCTGCCGAGGCGTTGCGTTCCGGGCGCATCGGCGCCGTCACCGGGGCGATCGGGTTCACAGCCGCCGACGACGCCGCGCTGCTGGTTCCCGAAACCATCACGCACAGCGGTTCGGCGATCGTGGGGCAAGCGCCGGAGCCTGCTCACGCCGAGCGCGTCACATTGATTCCCGACGCCGCGACGCATCGGGACCGGGTCGCACGTGCCATCGACGAGATCGACGCGGGGGCGTTGTCGAAGGTCGTGCTCGCGCGCGCCGTCGAATTCGATGTCGAACCTCCCGTCGACCCGGACCGACTTCTCGAAGCCCTGGCGTACGGAAACGCCGAGCACTCTGCGTTTCTCGTCGACCTCAGCGTCGACGAGCACACCGACCCGCGCGCTCGATGGCTCATCGGAGCTAGCCCAGAAGTGTTGCTGCGCAAGCAAGGTCTCGAGGTTACGTGCCGCCCCTACGCGGGATCGGCGGCGCGCTCAGCAGACCCCGACGTCGACCATGCTGCCGGCCGGGTACTGCTCGCCTCGACGAAGGACCGGGCCGAGCACGCGTTCGTCGTCGACCATCTCCGCGACGCGCTCGAGCCGATCTGTCGCGAACTCGACGTGCCCGATCAGCCTTCGCTGGTCTCAACCGGCGAGATGTGGCACCTCGCGACAGCGATTCGCGGCGTGCTGAGCGATCCGACGATCACCGCACTCGACCTCGCACTGCTGCTGAGCCCGAACCCTGCGGTGTGCGGAACACCGGGAGATGTTGCAGCACAGTTCATCTCGAATCACGAGGAGCGTCGTGGATTCTACGCGGGCGCCGTCGGATGGTCGGGCTCCGCGGGCGACGGCGAGTGGATGGTGACGATCCGTTCGCTCGAACTGTCCGACGATCGTCGTCACGTCCACACCTGGGCAGGCGGCGGCATCGTCGCCGGGTCGGAGCCGCAGGCAGAGCTCGACGAGACGTCGGCGAAGCTCGCGACCGTCCTGCGCGCGCTCGGCGTCGTCGAGCTCGGTTGACGTCGGGGTAGTGGGTGCGTGCCCGCGTCGTGGAGCCCACACCCCCGCGCCGAACCACCCGCACTCAGAGCGACGCGGCGAGGGAGTCGGTCAGGATGTCGAGGCCCTGGTGCAGTTCGTCGTCGCTGATCGTCAGCGGCGGGGCGATGCGGAAGATGCCGCCCATGCCGGGTAGCTGGACGATGTTCATGTGCAGTCCGCGCTCGAGGCAGGCTGCAGTCACCTTGGCACCCAACGCATCTGCGGGAGTGCGCGACGCCTTGTCGGTCACGAGTTCGACGCCCTGCAGCAGCCCGCGGCCCCGGACGTCGCCGACAACCTCGACGTCGTCGCGCAGCCCGATCAGCCTCTCGCGCAGAACATCTCCGAGCTTGGCGGCACGCTCGACGAGCCCCTCCCGTTCGATCACGTCGAGCACCGTGAGGGCGACGGTCGCGGCGAGCGGATCCGACGCATGGGTCGTGTAGAAGAGGAATCCTCGCTCGGCACAACGGTCTTCGATCTCCGCACTCGTCACGACGGCTGCCACGGGTAGGCCCGCGCCGAGAGTCTTCGAGAGTGTGAGGATGTCCGGGGCAACTCCGTCGCGCTCGAACGCATACATGGTACCGGTACGGCCGAGTCCGGTCTGCGCCTCGTCGAGGATCAGCAGCATGCCCCGGTCGTCGCACATCTGCCGCAGCCGCGCGAGGTAGCCCTCGGGCAGCTCGATGATGCCACCCGACGACAAGATCGGTTCGACGATGCACGCGGCGAGCGAGCCGTTCGACTGCGTGTCGACGGCCGCGAACCCATACTCCAGTTCGGCTTCCCAGTCGTAGGACCCGTCGGCGTTGCGGAACGGCGAGCGGTAGGCGTTCGGGGTGGGAAGCGTGAAGTTGCCCGGCAGCGTCGGGCCGTAGCCGCGTCGACCCGCCGAGAACGTGGCAGCCGCTGCGCCAGAGGTCATTCCGTGCCACGACCGGTCGAACGAGACGATCTCGTACCGGCCGGTGGCGAGTTTGGCCATCTTGATCGCCGCCTCATTCGATTCGGCTCCCGTGGTCAACAGCACTGTGCGCGTGAGGTTGTCGGGCAGCGTCGTCGACAGCCGCGAAGCAAAGTCGACGACGGGCCTGCTGAGCATGCCGCTGAACAAATGGTCAAGCGTGGCAACCGAATTCGATACCGCTTCGACGATCGCGGGATGCGAATGGCCCAGCACGGCGCTCATCTGACCCGACGTGAAGTCGAGGATCGCGTTGCCGTCGGAGTCGTAGACGTACGACCCCGAAGCGCGTTCGATGATGCGCGGAGTGAACGCGGGGATGTAGCGGATCAGGTGTCGCTGGGCGGCATCCCAGAAGGCGTCGTCTGTCATGGTCGTCCTCAGATCGGTCGTGCGGATCATCCAACTATGGCATAGTCGGTTAGGACATTCATCTTTCAGGAGCACACGACCCCGATGGGACCTCAGCCGCCGATCAGCGTCAGCGAGCACTCTGACATGCCCATTTACCGGCAGATCGTCACCCAGTTGACCTTCATGATCGAGATGGGACAACTCGGCGCCGGCGACCGCCTACCCGGTTCCCGTATGCTCGCCGACAATCTCGGCATCAACCGGAACACCGTCGCCAGAGCCTATGGCGACCTACGTGCGGCCGGGCTTGTTGAATCGCGGGGCCGCGGCGGGATGGTCGTGCTCACCGCGACGTCGACGCAGCCGCGGTCCGAAGCACGCGATACCGCCCGCGAGACACTGCGGCGCGCGGTCGACGAGTGCCTACAGCTCGGGCTATCCCCCACCGAGATCGGCGACCTCGCACTGAATCTCGCTGTCACAAACGCTGATTCACCTCGGGTGTACTTCGTCGAGTGCAACGACGACCGCGCCGACTACTTCGCAGACGAACTCACCGAGAAGCTCGGCATTCGGGTCACTCCGCTCGTACTCGACCACTTCGACCCAGACGCCGTCCCTGCAGACCTGGTACTCACCACGTTCTTCCACCTCGCGCAGGTCCGCGGGTTGATGAGTGATCGCGCCGAGGTGGTGGCCATCGTCGTCGCGCCGCACGTCCGCACGCTCATGCAGATCGCCGACGTCCCGCCCGAGCAGAAGGTCGGGCTCTGGTACAACACCGCCGATCAGGCTGCGAGCGTGCGGGATTCGCTCTCAGCCGCGGGCATCACAGACGTCACGATGCTCGACGGGACCTCCGACGACGAGCTCGCAGGACTCGACGTCGTCGTGATCCCCAGCGAGACAGCAGAACTCGCCGACCGGCTCTCGCAGCGGGTACGCGTCATCGAGTTCGGCAACGTCCTCGACGACGCATCGGTGCGCATGGTTCGAGAAGTGCTGCGCGACCTACGGGCGACGAGTCAGCCGAGCGCCTGATCCAGATCGCCGAGCAGGTCGTCGACACCCTCGAGTCCGACCGATAGTCGCACCACCGAGTCGCTGAGCCCGATCGCCGCCCGACCATCCGGACCCATCGCGCGGTGCGTCGTCGTGGCGGGGTGGGTGATGAGCGACTTGGAGTCGCCGAGGTTGTTCGAGATGTCGATGACCTGCAACGCGTTGAGCACCTCGAACGCCCGCTTCTTGCCGTCGACGCCGTCATGGTCATTGAGTTCGAACGTCACGACGGTGCCGCCGCCCGACATCTGCTTGGTCGCGAGGTCGTACTGCGGATGCGATGTGATGAACGGGTACTTGGTCCACCGCACGCGTGGGTCGGCCTCGAGGAATTCGGCGATCCGCAACGCCGACGCCACCGACGCGTCGACGCGCAGGCGCATGGTCTCGAGCCCTTTGAGCAGCGTCCACGCATTGAACGGACTCAAGGCGGGACCGGTATGACGCATCAAAGTCTGCACCGGACCGTCGATGTACTCCTTGGTGCCCAACACCGCGCCGCCCATCACACGGCCCTGGCCGTCGATGTGCTTGGTACCCGAGTAGACGATCACGTCGGCGCCGAGGTCGAATCCGCGTTGCAGTAGTGGTGTGGCGAAGACGTTGTCCAACACCACCTTTGCGCCCGCAGCGTGAGCAAGCTCAGAAACCTTCGCGACGTCGACGAGAGTCTGCATCGGATTCGACGGCGTCTCGAAGAACACGGCGTCGGTCGGCGTCGACAGCGCCTGCTCCCATTGGTCGAGGTCCTCACCGTCGACGAAAACCGTTTCGACGCCCCAGCGTGGCAGGATCTCGTTGCACACCACGAAGCACGAACCGAACAGGCTGCGCGCCGCGACGAGCCGATCGCCGGCCTTCAGTAGTGCGCCGAGCGCCACGAACACCGCGGCCATGCCGCTCGCCGTCGCGAAGCATGCCTCGGCACCGTCGAGCAGGCGTAGGCGCTCCTCGAACATGGCGGTCGTCGGATTTCCGTAGCGGGAGTAGACGAATCGCTCGTCCTCACCGGTGAATGCGCGCTCGGCCGCTTCTGCGGAGTCGTACACGTAACCGCTGGTGAGGTAGAGCGCCTCGGAGGTCTCGAAGAAGCCGGAGCGAGCCAGGCCGCCGCGCACGGCGAGGGTGTCGAAGGAAACGCCTTCTGGCAGTTCGTGACTCACGACTGCCTCCACGGAAGATTGGAGGCACGCCACCCGACGGCGCCGCGGTGGTCGTTCTCGTCGAGTGCGCCCTCGAATCCGTCGAGAACGTTGTACGCCTTGGCGATTCCGGCCGCGGTCGCCGCCTCGGCAGCTCCGATCGAACGATGTCCGGAGCGGCACAAGAAGATCACTTCGTTGTCGTCACGAATACCCGCATCGCGCAGTTCCGCGATGAATGCCTGGTTGGGCGACCCGTCGGGAAAGGTGTTCCACTCGACGAAGACGGCGTTCTTCTCGATGACTTCCAGATCCGGGACGCCGACGAATGCCCATTCCGCCGTGGTGCGACAGTCGACCAGAACCGTGTTGGGGTCGGTCTCCAGCATCTCCCAGGCCTGCTGGGGAGTCAGATCGCCTGCATAGGTCATGCCCTGCACACCTTCCGCTCTCTGTTGTCGCCTATCCCGAACGCACTGCTGGCCGGGAGTTTCGTCGCCTAGCAATGTACTCGCGCGCCGGTCGTGGCGTGATTTCGACCCGAGCCCACCATGACCCCGGCTCGCCATGACCCCAGCCCACCACCCCGGCAGTCCCACCGGACCCCGACACTCACGCGTCCACCGCAAGTGCTGCGACGACGGCGTCGAGATCGTCGCTGTCGGCGCGCCTGATCGCCCACGTGTCCATGGGCATTGCGAGATCGGAGATGGGAAGAAGCGTGAACTCACTGCGATCGATGGCGCGCATCGACTCCGTCTCCTCCGGAACCAGGGTGAATCGGTCGCCCCCGCGGAGCATCAATGCCATTCCTGAGATGGTGGAGTAGCGGTGCGAGGCGTCGACGAGCACACCGAGGTCGCGCAGAAGCCGCGTGTACGGCCCGTACCGCAGGTCCCAGTGCCTCGGGCCGGACACCAACGTCATGCCCCGCAGGTCAGCGGTCGTGATTGCGGCCGCCCCCGCGAATCGCGACGCGTCGACGACGGCCACGACTCTCGACGACGTGAGCAACGTGCCCACAAGGTCAGGATGGTGTTCGGGAAGATGCGAAATCGCGAGATCGATCTCGCCGCCGAGGAGCTGCTCCGGCATCTCCAGCGACGGCATCTGGGAGAAGATCACCCGATGCGTTTCGTCGACCTGGTCGGCAACCGCCGAGATGCGTCGACGCTGTGCGTGTGTGAGCTCGTCCGGAACGGCAACCCGTAGGTCCGTGTGCTGGGTCGCGCGCACCGCGGACGGTAGTGCGTCGAGATCTGCGACGACCCGTTCTGCGAGCGGAATCAATGCACGACCCGCATCGGTGAGTGCGGTGTGGTGTGTCGACCTGTCGAAGAGGCGGACGCCGAGCTCGGACTCCAGCGCCTTGATCCGTTTACTCAGCGGAGGCGCGGACATGTGAAGTGATTCCGCAGCCCTGGTGAAGTTCAGCTCACGTGCCACAGCGAGGAAGTACCGCAGGTGCATGACATCCATAGAAATATCCAACGCTCCACATCGAACTCGGTATTTCCGTTTGGGCAACACAGGAGCGTCCGAACCGATCGTTCCCTTCCGTTCACGACGCTCCTAGCGTGGAGGTAAATGAGCTCTGTTCGCGAGCACACCGGGAGGCACCATGATCGAGCATCTGTACGTTCTGGATGGCCGCAACCACTCCATCCTGCGGGTCGATCCCGGTGACGGCACCGTCGAGACCGTGACCGATGAGACGGGCTACATGCCGGACGGGATCGTCACCACGCCCGACCGCATCTACTGGACGACGATGGGCAAGCCCACCCGCGCCGCGGCGACAGCCGACACCTCGTCAGACGAGGCCTGGGATTTCAGCGCTCCGAACGGCTCGTTGCGCACCTGCGCCCTTGACGGTTCCGGACAGACCCAACTGGTTCCCGACGGCGCCATCACCACCGGCAAGCAGCTCACCGCCGACTTCCACGCGGGTCTGCTCTACTTCTGCGACCGCGAGGGCACGACGGTCTATCGCGTGGCCACCGACGGCACCGGCCTCACCCCGCTGGTCCACAACACCCGCGACGACACTTGGACACAGGAATGCGTCGGTGTCGCGAGTGACCCTGTCGGCGGGTTCCTGTACTGGACGCAGAAGGGCCCGAGCAAGGGCGGACGCGGAAAGATCTTGCGCGCGGGCCTCGACCTCCCGGAGGGCGAAACCGCTTCCACCCGAACAGATATCGAAGTGCTGTGGCATGACCTACCGGAGCCGATCGACCTCCACCTGGACCTCGACACGAACACAGTCTTCTGGACCGATCGCGGAGCAGCGCCGTCGGGCAACACGCTCAACCGGGCGGCGATACCCGACAAGGGTCACGCAGGCGCCACCCCGGAGATCCTCGCGCGCGGCTTCGACGAGGCGATCGGCCTGGCCGTCGACTCCGACGCCGGATTGGTCTACGTCAGCGACCTCGGCGGCTCGATCCGGTCTGTCGAGATCGGTGGCGACCACACCGTACGCGACATCATCCATCTGCCCGACTCGTCGTTCACGGGCATCGCCGGCCTCTGAGACGCCGGGCCCTGGGGACACCGAACATCCACCACCACAACATCTCTCGAAAGAAGTACACGCGATGAGCAATTACGCGAAGTCCCTCGACGACATCGACGCACGGCCGGTTGCCGTCGTCGGGGCAGGCACCCTCGGACGTCGAATCGCTCTCATGTTCTCCACCCGGGGCGGCGAGGTGCGGATCTTCGACCAGAGCGCCGACCAACGCGAAGCAGCCGTTCAGTACGTCGAGGACACCATCGACGAGACGCTGAAGATCATCGGCAAAGGCGTTGCGGGAAAGGTGATCCCGGCATCAACCCTCTCAGATGCGGTTGCCGGTGCGTGGCTGGTCGTCGAGGCCGTACCCGAGCGCCTCGACATCAAGATCCCACTGTGGGGCGAGATCGACGCAGCCGCAGACGGCGACGCGATCTTCGCGACCAACTCGTCGTCGTATGCGTCGTCGACGATGACCGAGAACGTGCGAAACCCGGAACGTCTGTGCAACATGCACTTCTACATGCCGCCGACGGCGAATGCCGTCGACCTCATGTCCGACGGCGACACGGCCCGCGACGTCCTCGACTCACTGCTCACCGTGCTACCCGAGTTCGGTATCCACCCGTTCGAAGCACGCAGGGAGAGCACGGGATTCATCTTCAACCGCATCTGGGCAGCCATCAAGCGGGAGTCGCTCGAAGTCGTCGCAGAGGGCGTGTCGACGCCGCACGACATCGATGAGATGTTCAAGATCAACTGGCACATGCCAACCGGCCCGTTCGCGATGATGGACAGCGTGGGCCTCGACGTAGTGCTCGACATCGAAAACCACTACGCCGCAGAGAATCCGAACCTGCCGACCGGTCCGCGTGAATTGCTCAAGCGCTACGTCGACGACGGCAAGCTCGGCCGCAAGACCGGCGAGGGCTTCTACATCTACGAGTGACTTCTATCCACGAGTCAACCGTCAGCTCGTGCAGAGCTTCCACGTACCGTCGTCCTTGACCACGACGACGCTGGTGGTCTGCTTGTCGTCGGGCGTCTTGTCGTAGTGCCAGTTCACCTTTGCCGTGGCGCGGTCGCCGTTGACCGCCACGTCGGTGATCTCCGGAATCACGATGCGGCCCTTGGACTCCACCAAAGTCCGGTTCTGCCTGACGAATTCCTGCTCGGAGATGAACGACGGCGACGACGTGTCGGCAGCGCACGTTGTCTGCTTGTACTTGCCGTAGTCGACGTTGTTGCGGGCGGTGTAGTTGTCGTTGATCGCGAACTGGACCTGTCCTGAATCGCTTGCGCGCTCCTCCGCCGGACGCAGCACGTTGGACAACACGACGCCGAGAATCGCCAGCACCACGATCACCAACGCGACCCAGAACGGCCAGGCGTCTTTCCAGGTGCGTGGGCGCTCGTCGTCGGCATCGAGATCGCTACCGGGGTTTTTGCTGTCACGTGCACCGCTGGCCATGCCGGGCAGTGTAGTCATCGTCGAATCCGATCTTCACTACCCCCGATCCGGACATCTGCGGCAACACATCTCGTAAGGTAACCCTAAGAGCGCCATCTACGAGAGGACCACCCCGTGCCCCACTCACGACATGTCCGCCCACTGCTCGCCGTGTTCGCGACCATCGCGGCGTCGACTCTGGTTCTCGTCGGATGCTCGGCCCCCGACGAACAAGAAGACTCTGCCGGTTCGTCGGCACCCGCAGCCGAACCCGGCGCACTGCCGGTCACCATCGAGCACAAGTACGGCTCGACGACCATCTCCACCCAGCCTTCTCGCGTCGCCGCAATGGGAGTTGGCGACGGGGACACGCTGCTCGCCCTCGGGATCACTCCGACGACGATCGCTCCGTTCGCCGATCCCACACAGCGCAGCGCCCCGTGGAATGCCGAACTCCTCGGCGACGCCAAGCCCGAGATTCTGCCCAACGTGTCGGCGGAGTTCGGCGCGCAGATCTCCAAGGCACTCTCGACCAACCCGCAGCTGGTCACCGCGGTCGGCGCGGCGCCCACCCGCGAGCAGTACGACACTCTGAGCAAGGCCGTGCCGACCATCGTGCGACCCGCCCAGTACCAGGACTGGCAGGTGCCGTGGGACGTACAGACCACCGAGATCGGTAAGGCCGTCGGACTTCCCGACGCGGCGTCGAAGAAGATCGCCGAGTCGAAGAAGCACGTCGCCGATCTGGTTGCCCAGCATCCGGAGCTCAAGGGCAAGACGGGTGTCGTGGTCACCGGGTCGACGGACGGTGGTGTCTCCATCTACGGGCCGGGAGACGGGCGTGCGCAGATGCTCGCCGACTACGGACTCAGCTTCCCCGAGTCACTCAAACCGACGATCACCAGCGGCTTTTACGGTTCGATCTCGGCCGAGAGGCTCGACATGCTCAACGCAGCGGACGTGGTGGTCACGGTGGACTGGTCAGGCGCGAACGCCAAGCTCAAGGCCGATCCGACGTGGAACCGCCAGGCGTACGTCACGCAGGGCCGAACCGTCTATCTCGACCAGCAGGTCGGCAGCGCGATGTCGGTGCCAACTGTGCTGACGGTTCCGTGGGTCGCCGACCAGGCGGTCGCACCGATCGCCGAAGCAGCGGGTAAGCGCCCGACGAGTTAGCGAAGCTACTGAGGTAACCCTCACAGATGATTTTGGTTAGCGGTGCCCAGCGCCTACCGTAGAGGGGATAAGCGTCGACGCTCCGCCGCACTCCAGCGACATACCTGGCGCGTCGAGAAACCCCTGAGCACGAGGTAGACGACACTCTATGACTGATCAGAGCCGCCCGCTGCGGGTTGCCATCGTCGGAGCCGGCCCCGCCGGCATCTACGCCGCCGATGCCTTGATGAAGTCCGACACCGCCAAGGATCGCGGCGTCAGCATCGATCTGTACGAGCGCATGCCCGCGCCGTTCGGCCTGATTCGCTACGGCGTCGCGCCCGACCACCCGCGCATCAAGGGCATCATCACCGCGCTGCACAAGGTCCTCGACAAGCCGCAGGTCCGCCTGCTCGGCAACATCGACTACGGCACCGACATCACGCTCGACGAGCTCAAGTCGCACTACGACGCCGTGGTCTTCTCGACCGGCGCCACCGACGACCGCGCACTCGACATCCCCGGCATCGACCTCGACCGCAGCTACGGCGCGGCACAGTTCGTCGCCTGGTACGACGGACATCCCGACTTCCCGCGCGAGTGGCCGCTCGAGCAGGAGAAGGTCGCGGTCATCGGCGTCGGCAACGTCGCGCTCGACGTCGCGCGCGTGCTGGCCAAGACCGGCGACGAACTGCTCCCCACCGAGATCCCCGCCAACGTCTACGAGGGCCTCAAGTCCAACAAGGCCGTCGAGGTCCACGTGTTCGGACGCCGCGGCCCCGCACAGGCGAAGTTCACGCCCCTCGAGCTCAAGGAGCTCGACCACTCGCCCAACATCGAGGTCGTCGTGAGTCCCGAGGACATCGACTACGACGAGGGCTCGGCCGTCGCCCGTCGCGGTTCCAAGATCACCGACCAGGTCGCGACGATCATCGAGAACTACGCGATGCGTGAGCCGAAGGAAGGCGCGATCCACAAGCTCTTCCTGCACTTCTTCGAGAGCCCGATCGAGATCCTCGGCGAGAACGGCGAGGTCGTCGGACTGCGCACCGAGCGCACCCAGCTCGACGGCACCGGCAACGTCAAGCCGACCGGCAAGCACACCGACTGGGACGTCACCGCGGTGTACCGCGCCGTCGGCTACCTCTCGGACAACCTGCCCCACATCCCGTTCGACTCGCAGGCGGGCGTCATTCCCAACGAGGCAGGCCGCATCTTCGACGACGGCTCCCACCTTACCGGCCTCTACGCAACCGGTTGGATCAAGCGTGGACCGGTCGGCCTCATCGGTCACACCAAGGGCGACGCCAACGAGACCGTCGAGTGCATCATCGAAGACATGGGTAATGGCGAACTGCTCGACCCCGCCAACCCGTCGGAAGACGCGATCATCGAGCTGCTCGAGTCCAAGAACATCCCGTTCACCACGTGGGACGGCTGGTACCGCCTCGATGAGCACGAGCGCGCCCTCGGCGCCGCTGAGGGCCGCGAGCGCGTGAAGGTCGTCGAGCGCGAGGACATGATCGCCGCATCCGAACCGCACAAGGTTCAGAAGGCCTGACAGACAGCAATAAAGAACGCCGACCGGATTTCCGGTCGGCGTTCTTTGTGTGAGAGGGAACCGATCGCCGGGCGATCGGGGTGTATCAGTTCTGTGCGGCCGTGACTGCGGCGGCCGGAGGAGCCTGGTTACCCGCGTTGTTGTTCGACGGCGCAACCTTCTGCGTGTTCGGCGCGGTTCCGTTCTCGCCCTTCTGCTGGTCGATGTTCCACCAGAAGCCCGCGTTGTTGAGAATGTTCTCGGTCTGGGCTCCGATGGTGTACCCGGAGATCGACGACGGGAAGCAGCTACGCCAGGTGGTCTCCGATGCCATGTAGAACTGGCCCGGCTTCAGCACACCCGCAGGCTGACCCTTGATCGCGGTCTTCTTCGTCGGGCCACCGAACTCGGTGACGTTCACGTTGGTCATGGTCGATCCGCCGATGTTCTTCACGCCCATCCAGCGGTGCATGCGCCAGCCCGGTAGGTTGTCCCAGGTGGGGCCCCAACCCTTGAAGTAGCAGTTGACTCCGCCATATAGCGCGAGATCGCCGGCGGGATCGGCAGCGTGGGCGGGTGTAGCAGCAGCGATGGAGCCGGCGGCGATACCGCTGGCGGCGGCAACCGCGGCGATGGCGCGCTTCACAGACTTCTTCATGTCGTATGACCTTCCTGATTCACGTGTTTCGTCGTGCGTGTACCGACCTGCGAGCTGTCGACGCACCGGGATGCGACTGTGGACGTTCACCCCGACGGTTCGTCCCGTCTGAACATGCTTATCGGAAACTCACAGGAACTTGTTACCGGCGCTGAACATCTTGCCCGTTCGGCAATCACTCCGTGACATCGGCCCCGGGTCAGGCGGTGACATGAACCCTCGGCCCGGAACCGGACATCTCAACTCAGGTAAGGTTGCCCTTCGTGCGTCGAATATCCGGCTTGTTGGTGATCGTTGCGGTCCTGACCGCGGCGGTCATCGCGTCGGTGATCATCGGCACGCGCAACGTCCCACCTGCGCAAACCTGGGATGCGTTCACCTCGGGCGTCAGTCAGATCTGGAACTCGATCATCCACCTGCGCGCACCATCGGTCAGCAAGCCCGACGACGTCGCGGGCATCGTGTGGGATCTGCGAATCCCGCGAACCGTGCTCGGCTTGCTCTGTGGTCTGGCGATCGGCGCCGCGGGTGCGATCACGCAGGGACACACCCGTAACCCCATCGCCGATCCCGGCATGCTCGGCGTCAACGCCGGTGCCGCGTGCGCTGTGGTGTGCGGGGTCTACGTGCTCGGTATCTCCTCGCCGATGGCGTTCATGGGATTCGGCCTTCTCGGCGCGATCGTCGCGTCGTGCGCGGTCTTCGGCGTCTCGGCACTCACCGGTACCGGCCCGGTCACGCTGATCCTCGCAGGCACCGGACTCTCGGCGATGCTCACGGCGATCACGTCGGCCGTGGTCCTCTCGGATACGGCGTCGCTCGACGCCTGGCGGTTCTGGAGTGTCGGCTCGACGTCCGGGCGCGGCATCGACATCTTCTGGGCAGCACTGCCCTTCGTCATCGCCGGGTTGGTCCTCGCCCTGGCGAGCGGATTCTTCCTCAACATCCTGAGCCTCGGCGACGAGATGACGACGGCGCTCGGCTCACGCGTCCTCGTGATCCGAGCGGTCGGTATCGCGGCGATCACACTGCTGGTCGGGGCAGCGACCGCCGCCTGCGGGCCCATCGTGTTCCTCGGGCTCGTCGTACCGCACATCGCCCGCGCGTTCACCGGGCCCGACTACCGCTGGATCATCCCCTACTCGGCGCTCATCGGAGCGACACTCATGCTGGTCTGCGACGTCATCGGACGAGTCATCGCCCGCCCGGGCGAGGTCCAGGTCGGCGTCGTCCTCGCGATGGTCGGGGCACCGTTCCTGATTGCCATGGTCCGCCGACAGAAGCTGACGAACGTATGACGACCGAGACCACACCCCAGACCACGGCCACACCGACGCTCGAACGCCGACGCCTCGTCGTCCACATCGGTCCGTCGTCGTGGGTGGTGCGTCCCCGCATGGTCGCGGTGACACTCACCGGACTCGCACTGATGCTGCTGCTGTTCCTGTTGAGTGTCGGTGTCAGTGACTATCCACTGACACCGCTCGACGTCGCGCGCATTCTGCTCGGCGGCGGCACGCGCATCGAGAACGTCGTCGTGCTCTCGGATTCCCTTCCCCGCGCTCTGGTCTCGGTCTTGGTCGGTTTCGCGTTGGGCGCTGCAGGCGCACTGAGCCAGTTGATTGCGCGCAATCCCCTCGCCACGCCTGACATTCTGGGTATCACGGCCGGGTCGAGCGCTGCCGCCGTGGCCGCCATTGCCTTCGCAAACGGTTGGGGCGCATGGCTTGCCGACATCGGAGTCCCCGCTGCCGCCCTCATCGGCGGTGTCGTGACGGCGATCGTCATGTACATTCTCGCGTGGCCGGGACGCAAGGCCAACCACGGCATCAACCCGCTCCGACTCGTGCTGATCGGCGTCGGCGTGACCTGGCTGCTGCAGGCCCTGACGTCGTTCCTCCTCACCCGCGCCGACATCAAAGACGTTGCCCGCGCACAGGTCTGGCTCGTCGGGTCGGTGTCGCAATCCACCTGGTCGAGCGTGTGGCCCGTCGCGATCGCAGTCGTCGTCGGCATCGTCGTGATCGCGATGATGTCCCGCCAGATCGACGCGCTGTCGCTCGGCCAAGACATGGCGCGCGGGCTCGGGGTTCGCACCACCGCGGTGTCGACCACTGTGCTGCTCGTCGCCGTCGGATTGACCGCGATGGCGGTATCGGCAGCGGGCCCCATCGCATTCATCGCCCTGCTCGCACCGCAAATCGGGATGCGTCTGGCCAGGACGCCGGTTCCCACACCGCTGCTGGCCGGGGTGATCGGAGCGATCCTTGTGCTCGCCGGTGATCTGTTGTGCCGCACGGTACTTCCCAGTGGACTTCCGGTCGGCATCGTCACCGCCGCGGTGGGCGGACCGTTCCTCATCTATCTCATGGTCTCGATGTCACGGAAGGCGACAGTATGAGCAGACTCGTCGGCCAAGGACTCAGCGTCGGCTACGACGATCGCGTCGTCATCGAGGGTCTCGACGTCGAGATCCCCGACGCCGCGGTCACGACGATCATCGGCCCCAACGGATGCGGCAAGTCGACGCTGCTGCGCGCCATGTCTCGCCTGCTGCACCCACGCGAGGGCGTCGTGTTTCTCGACGGCGCCGACATCAACCACACCAAGCCCAAAGAGGTCGCACGCAAGCTCGGGATACTCCCCCAGAATCCCGTGGCGCCAGAGGGACTCACCGTCGCAGATCTCGTCGGTCGCGGACGGTTCCCCCACCAGAAGTGGTACCAGCAGGCATCTCCCGACGACGAGGCCGCGGTGGCGTCGGCGTTGGAGATGACTGGGACGACAGACCTGGCCGATCGACACATCGACGCGTTGTCCGGCGGTCAGCGCCAGCGCGTGTGGATCGCGATGACGCTCGCGCAGGGCACCGACCTTCTCCTACTCGACGAACCGACCACCTACCTCGACCTCGCGCACTCCGTCGAGGTACTCGACCTCGTGTACTCGCTGCGCACCGAACACGACAAGACCGTGGTGATGGTGCTGCACGATCTGAATCTCGCTGCCCGCTACAGTGATTCGCTCTTCGTGATGACGGCCGGAAAGATCGTGGCGCAGGGCACCCCCAACGAGGTCATCACAGAAGAACTACTCGACGACGCGTTCGGACTGAACGCGCGGGTCATCACCGACCCCGTGTACGGCGACCCACTGATCATTCCGATCGGAACCCGCAGTGCGCGAACCGAAGTCGGCTCGTCGGCCGGGGAACTCTCGATCTGAGAGTTCGAACTGAACGTTCGAGCTAGTTCGACGACCGACCTGGCGTCACCGGCCGACCATTCGGCGTGGCGGAGTGCGGCGCGGGTTGGCGCACCGGGCGAGGCGCGGGCTGCTGCGGTCGCTGTCCGGCCACAGGCGGACGCTGCGCCCCCGCCGCGGGCCGCTGTTCCGGCGCGGGCGGACGTTGTTCTGCCGCGGGACGTTGCTGTGCAGCCGGAGGGCGCTGCCCTGCTGCCTGCGGGCGCTCCTGTGCCGACGGCGGACGCTGCGCGGCTGGCTGAGGTCGTTGCCCCACAGGAGGTTTCGGCGGCGCGGGCGGGCCGGGAGCACGAAGCGGAACAACGACGCCGCGTCGAGCAGGCCTGCCGGGAACGGGCGTGACGATCGACGCGGCCCGAACTGCGCGTTCACGGGCGGTGGCGACGTCGTCGGCGGTTGCGGTGACCACGCCCATCCTGCGGCGGCGGAAACTCTCGGGCTTGCCGAAGAGTCGAATGTCGGTCTCGGGCAACGCAAGTGCCTGCGCGACGTACTCGAACCCGATCCCCTTCTCGTCGAGCTGCCCGTAGATGACGGCCGACGCGCCCGGCGACGCGAGCGTCACGTCGACCGGCAGGCCCAGGATCGCCCTGGCATGCATCTCGAACTCCGAGAGTCGCTGGGTCGCCATGGTCACGAGTCCGGTGTCGTGCGGGCGCGGAGAGACCTCGGAGAAGTACACGTCGTCGCCCTTGACGAACAGTTCCACGCCGAAAATGCCACGGCCACCGAGGTTTCCGTCGCCCATAGCTGTTGCGATACGTGCAGCGATCGATGTCGCGGCACCCAACGCGAAGGCACTCATCTCGTGCGGTTGCCAGCTCTCGACGTAGTCGCCGTTGACCTGACGATGCCCGATCGGCGCACAGAAGTGCGTCACCAGTCGGCCGGTCGCGGGGTCGATCGCTCGCACCGTGAGCAGGGTGATCTCGTAGTCGAACTCGATGAAACCCTCGACGATGACACGCTCGCCGGCAACCCGTCCGCCGGTCGTCGCGGTCTCCCACGCCTTGTCGATGTCCTCCGGACCGCGAACCACGGTCTGTCCTTTGCCCGACGACGACATCACCGGTTTGACCACGCATGGGTACCCGACCTGTTCTGCCGCAATCGTCAGCTCGTCGTGCGAACCGGCGAACAGATACGGCGACGTCGGCAGGCCCAGTTCTTCGTCGGCGAGGCGTCGAATTCCCTCGCGGTTCATCGTCGCCATGACCGCGGAAGCGGTGGGGATGACCTCTGCGAGTCCGCGGCGCTCGATGGTCGCCAAGGCGTCGGTGGCGATGGCCTCAATCTCGGGGACGACGTATGCGGGCGAGTACTTCTCGACAAGGCCGATCAGCGCATCGCCGTCGGTCATATCGATCACCTCGGCGTGATGCGCGACCTGCTGGCCGGGCGCACCCGAGTAACGGTCGACAGCGATCACCTCGACGCCCAACCGCTGGAAGGCGATGATCAGCTCTTTGCCGAGTTCTCCGGCGCCGAGCACCATCACTCTCGTGGCGGTCGGCGACAGTGGCGTGCCGATGATGTCGGGCGGCCCCACGGTCGGCTGCGCGGGCGACACATCAGGTGTCGCCGCGCCGGTGGCGTGGTCGTCCGCGCTACTCCCGTTGATCGAGGTCATGGGAGCAATCTTACGTGCCGGATTTGCGCCGACGCGCCCCATCTCCCCGCTACTCATTCACTCGAACCCATCCCTGCGCACCCGACCGCCGCCTCAACACATCAGCGCGTGGTCAACCCATGACCTCGTGGATGTAGCACCAGCGCCACAGCTCACCCGGTTCGGCCGACCGCATGACGGGGTGGCCGACGTCGTGGAAATGGGCGGTCGCGTGCTTACGCGGGCTCGAATCACAGCAACCGACGTGGCCGCACTCGAGGCAGATCCGCAGATGTGCCCAGTGCTGCTCGCCGAGTTGCATGCAGTCTTCGCAGACGCTGATATCGCCGTGAGCCGGACCTGGGTCGGCTGCCGCGTCGACCCCGATCTCCGCGAGTTCCGGACATCTGGCCTCGACGCCCCCTGATTCGCCACGGGGGTCACCGGCACGGGTACGTGATCGACCGAACAAACGCATGCCACCTATTATCCCCGACGCCATCGCCGGGGACACCCGGCGACTTGATGATCGCGTCAAAGTCTCGAACTCGGGCTAGGTTTGCGCAGTGAGCGCTTCTCTTCTGCTGGTCGGGGTGCTGTCGGTGGTGATCGCGGCGCTGTCACGGCACTACAACCTGTCGGCGCCCCTGGTTCTGGTCCTCGCCGGGCTGGCGATCGGGTGGATACCCGGCCTGTCGGCGGCCGAACTCGACCCCGATTTCGTCCTGTTCGTGATTCTGCCGCCGCTGCTCTACTCCGCGGCGCAGGACAGCTCCTACCAGGAGATCCGCGCGAATCGTCGTGCGATCGGCATGCTGGCCATCGGTCTTCCGCTCGCCACCGCGGTGGTCGTCGGCCTTGTGGCTTACGCGTCGGTGCCGCATCTGCCGCTGGCAGCCGCGCTGGTCCTCGGTGCCATCGTCGCGCCGCCTGATGCGGTCTCTGCCCAGGCGATCGGGCGCAAGGTCGGGCTTCCGCGTCGAATCATGACCCTTCTCGGCGGCGAGAGTCTGCTCAACGACGCGACAGCGCTCACCGCGCTGCGGGTGGCACTCGCGGCCGCGGTCGGTGCGACGACGTCGGTGTGGGACGGCATCGAGACGTTCCTGCTCGCGGCGATCGGAGGTGTCGTCATCGGCCTCCTGATCGGCTACCTCGTGTTTCGCGTCCGCGACTGGCTGAGCGACCCGACGATCGAGACGGCCATCGGGCTCATGGTGCCGTTCGCGACCTACTTCGTCGCGGAGGAACTGCACACCTCCGGCGTGATCGCAGTCGTCGTCGCGGGGTTGTTCATCGGGCAGCGGTCGGTGCGCGTCGGCTACGCGACACGACTTCAGGACGAAGCCGTCCGCAAATCGATCGACGCACTCCTCGAGGCGTTCGTCTTCCTGCTGATCGGCCTGCAGTTGCCCGATCTCATCCGCGGACTCGCCGGGCAATCCTGGCTCCACATCGCATTCGACGCCGCAATGGTCCTGATCGCCACGATCCTCGTGCGCTTCGCATGGGTGTACCTGTTCACGTATGCGTCCCGACTGCTGCCGGGAGTTCGACGACGAGAACCTCCGCCCAAACCGTCGTGGCTGTTCGTCGTCGGGTGGTCGGGCATGCGCGGCGTCGTCTCTCTGGCCGCGGCGTTCTCCATCCCCCTGACAACGGAGTCGGGCGAACCGTTCCCCGCCCGCGCGGAGATTCTGTTCCTGACCTTCGTGGTGGTCGTCGGCACCCTGCTGATCCAGGGTGTCAGCCTGCCGTGGGTGATCCGACGTCTCGGTGTCTGCGACAACGACGACGCGACCGACCGGCTCGCATACGCAGCAGCACAGGATCGGGCATCACGGGAGGCCGAGGCCTACCTCGACACGATGGCATCAGACATCGGCGATCACGACCCGCGACATCTCCAGGTGGCGATGCTGCGCAAATGGATTACCACACAACGCAATACGGCATGGGAAGAGCTCGGGCGCGGCCCCGAGGACATCGGCGAGAGTCCGACGGCAGCCGGAAACCGCATGCGCAGCAAGATGCTTGCGATCCAACGAAAGGTCTTCATCGACGAGCGCGACGCCGGGCACATCGACGACGAGGTGCTGCGTACCGCGCTGCGTCGTCTCGACTTCGCCGAGGGCACCAACGACCGCGAGGCGTAACGGTCAGTCGTCGACCACCGCGGCGTAGACGCGCGTCTCCTCGGTGCGTCCGCGCAGCGACGTCGTCTCCTGCTCCTCCCAGTGCGCCGCTTCCTGTGGGTTCGCGACGTCGACGGTTCGCCCGGATGCCAACGGACGACGTGGATCTCGCTTGGCGAGTTCGGAAAGTCGGGCGCTCTCGTTGACCGGGTCGCCGATGATCGTGTACTCGAAGCGCTCGATCGCCCCGACGTTGCCGGCGACCGCAGGCCCGAATCCGACGCCGATGCCCGCGGAGAGTTCTGGTACCCGACGCTCGAGTTCCCGAGCGATCTCGCGGGCGGTACACAGCGCGGCGCCCGCGGCGTCGTCGAGGTCGATCGGTGCCCCGAAGATGGCGAGCACGGCGTCGCCCTCGAACTTGTTGACCAGTCCGCGCTGTTGCTCGACGGCCCGCACGATCACCGCGAAGAAGCGGTTCAAGATCTCGACCACCTCCGTCGGAGATCGTTGCGCGGCCAGCGTCGTCGAACCGATCACGTCGACGAACAGAGCCGCGACCGTGCGTTCGGTTCCGCCGAGTGCGGGGTCGGAGCTCAACGCCGCTTCGGCCACCTCACGACCCACGTGGCGGCCGAACAGATCTCGCATCCGCTCGCGCTCACGCAGGCCATTGACCATCGAGTTGAAGCCCACCTGCAGGTCGCCGAGTTCGGTGCCGTCGTAGACGACGAGGTCGACGTCGACATTGCCCGCCTGCACCTTGTTCATCCCGTTGCGGACACTCCGCAGCGGACCGGTGACACTCGTCGTGGTCAGCCACGTCAGGAGTAGTCCGGTACCGAGTGAGATCACCGCGAGCACGAAGACTCCGACGAAGAGGTCGAGCTTGCTGGTGTCCTTGCGGAACGCCCCGAATGACACCAGAAGCAGGATGCCGACGATGGGCGTCGCCGACCCGACGATCCACGCGACCACCGCGCGAGACAGCACGCCCGAACGCTTGCGACGTCGGTAACCCGCACTGATCAGATCCGCGGATACCGGTCGCAGCGCGAGCTCGATCAACAGGTACGTGACACCGACGACCACGGCACCCGACAACCCGATGACGAAGAACATCTTCGGGATGAGCATCGGGCTCTGGATCCCGTACATGATGGTGAACATCACGACCGCTCCGAGCCAGAGCGCGGCCTGTAGTCGCAGCAGCCTGCCCGCGACGCGCCTCGTCCGGCGTGCGTCGGACTTGGTCGGTGGCTGTCGTCGAATCGCCCACCGCAGGTCGCGGGTGATGGTGTAGGTACCCCAACCGATTCCGATGACGAACGCGAGCGCCACGTAGATCGGCACCGCGATGTAGTTGATCCACCACATCTCCGGCGCGAACGTCGACGGTTCGGGGATGCCGACGGACGACAGCGAGATGGTGACGACAGCACCGACGAAATTGGAGAGGACGATGGACCCGGTGAGGATCGTCTGGATACGAACGCGCCGTTTGGTCGGACCGTCGCTCGCCGACCCGAGCAGGACCGAGCCGTAGTCGCGTTCCCCCCTGCCGCGGATCATCCACCTACTGTGTCACAGGCAGCGAGTCAGCTGATCCGGATCATCTTCTTGTTGACGAACTCGTCGATGCCGAAACGTCCGAGTTCGCGACCGAAGCCCGAACGCTTCACGCCACCGAACGGCAACTCCGCCCCCTCGGCGCCGACGGCGTTGACGAAGACCATCCCGGCCTCGATCTTGTCGGCGACGCGTAGCGCCTGGTCGGCATCGGTGGTGAAGACGTACGACCCCAGACCGAAGGGAGTGTCGTTGGCCAGTGCGACGGCGGCGTCTTCACCCGAGACCTTGTAGACGGTCGCGATCGGGCCGAACAGCTCCTGCTTGGCGACGATCGAGTCGGGGTCGACGCCGGTCAGCACGCCGGGCGGGAAGTAGGCACCCTTGCGTTCTCCTGCCGATTCGAGGCTCGCACCGGTGGCAACCACCGAGTTCACCTGCTCCTCGAGACGCTCGGCGGCAGCAACCGACGAGAGCGGAGCCAGCCCCTCCCCTGCGGCCTTGACCTTCTCGGTGAACTTGACGATGAAGTCGTCGTAGACGCTCTCGTCGACGATGAAGCGCTTCGCGGCGTTGCACGCCTGTCCGGTGTTCTCGAATCGTCCGTCGATCGCGGCCGACACCGTTGCGTCGAGGTCGTCGGTGGACAGCAGGATGAACGGATCCGACCCGCCGAGTTCGAGGACGACCTTCTTCAGGTTGCGACCCGCGACCTCTGCGACGGCAGCACCTGCGCGCTCCGATCCGGTCAGCGAGACCCCCTGCACACGCGGGTCGGCGATCGCCTCGGCGATCTGCTCATTGGTGGCGTAGACGTTCACGTACGCGCCGGCCGGGTACCCGGCGTCGAGGAAGATCTGTTGCAGAGCGGCAGCCGATTCGGGGCACTGCGGGGCGTGTTTGAGCACAATTGTGTTGCCCAGCACCAGGTTTGGACCGGCGAAACGCGCGACCTGATAGTAGGGGTAGTTCCACGGCATGATGCCGAGCAGCACACCGACAGCGCTGCGTCGAATGAACGCCGACCCCTCGCCCTCGAGCAGCGCGATCGGCTCGTCTGCGAGGAACTTCTCGGCATTGTCGGCGTAGTACTCGTAGATCGCGGCGCTGAACTCGACCTCGCCGACGGACTGGTCGTACGGCTTGCCCATCTCGCGGACGATGATCTTGGCCAGCTCGTCCTTGCGCTCGGTGTGCAGTTCGCCGACGCGTCGGATCAGTGCGGCCCGCTCGGCGACCGTCGAGTTCTTCGACCACGTCGTGAACGCATCCGACGCCGCGGTGATCGCCGCCTCGACCTGCTCATCGGTGGCGGTCGGGTACTCCTTGACGACGTCGCCGGTCGCGGGGTCGACGACTTGGTACAAGCTCATTGCGATTCTCCTCGTCTGCACGCACGGCCGCTCGGCCGACTTCATCTACGAATGTAGTAGTCGACGAGGTCGCGCGCTGAGTGAATCGACAATTCTAGGGCGCTTACGTTGCGGAATCCGCAACATTCTCACTCAAGCAGTTCACTTTTCGGCGAAACCCGCGTCCGTTGGTGACGGATTCCGCACAGTCCGGCTCTTCTGCTCACCCGCGCTCGTCAGATGATGGCCCGACGGACGATCGTCTGGTCACGGCCGGGGCCGACGCCGATGCACGAGATGTGCGCACCCGAGAGCTCCTCGAGCCGCAACACGTAGTCCTGGGCGGTCTTCGGCAGGTCGTCGAACGTCTTGCACTGTGAGATGTCCTCCCACCAGCCGGGCATGTACTCGTAGACCGGCTTGGCGTGATGGAAGCCGGTCTGGGTCATCGGCATCTCGTCGACGCGCTCGCCGTCGACCTCATAGGCCACGCAGATCGGGACGCGGTCGAGGCTGGAGAGCACGTCGAGCTTGGTCAGGAAGTAGTCGGTGATGCCGTTGATGCGCGTCGCGTAGCGGGCGATCACGGCGTCGAACCAACCGCAACGGCGGGCGCGGCCGGTGGTCACACCGACCTCGCCGCCGGTCTTCGCGAGGTACTCGCCCCACTCGTCGAACAACTCGGTCGGGAACGGACCCGAGCCGACGCGCGTGGTGTAGGCCTTCAAAATGCCGAGCACCGTGGTGATCTTGTTCGGTCCGATACCCGACCCGACAGCGGCGCCGCCTGCCGTCGGATTCGACGACGTCACGTAGGGATACGTGCCGTGGTCGACGTCGAGCAGCGTGCCCTGCGAGCCCTCGAGCAGCACCGTCTCGCCACGTTCGAGCGCCTGGTTCAGCAGGAGCTGCGTATTGGCGATGCGATGCTTGAAGCCCTCGGCCTGGGTGAGGACCTCGTCGACGACCTGCGCGGGTTCGAGTGCGCGACGGTTGTAGATCTTGACCAGGATCTGGTTCTTGAGTTCGAGCGCGGCCTCGACCTTCTGCGCGAAGATCTTCTCGTCGAGGACGTCGGCCGCACGCACGCCGACGCGCGCGATCTTGTCTTGGTAGCAGGGCCCGATGCCGCGTCCGGTCGTGCCGATCTTCTTGTTGCCGAGGAACCGCTCGGTGACCTTGTCGATCGCCACGTGATAGGGCATCAGCAGGTGGGCATCGGCCGAGATCATCAGGCCGGTGGTGTCGACGTCGCGGTCCTCGAGGCCGCTCAGCTCGGTGAGCAGCACCCCGGGGTCGACGACAACGCCGTTGCCGATGACGTTGTTGACGCCCGGCGTGAGGATGCCCGAGGGGATCAGGTGCAGGGCGAACGTCTCACCATTCGGGAGAACGACGGTGTGACCCGCGTTGTTGCCGCCCTGGTAGCGGACAACCCACTGCAGCTTCTCGCCGAGTAGATCGGTCGCCTTGCCCTTGCCCTCGTCGCCCCATTGGGCGCCGATAAGCACGATCGCTGCCATGTCCCCTACTCCTTAGCCGCGCGCATGCGGAACGCGCCGTAACGGACCTACCCTACTTGCTGACCGGGCAGAACCCTTGGCCGACGCCCCGACATCGACGTTGCGGCCCGACTACGCTCGTCGGCGTGTCCCATGCAGTTATCTCGTCGTCGACGGTGATCGTCGACGACGCCCGGCAGTCGCCACCGACCCGCAAGGCGGTACGGCGAGTCGTCGAGAGCGCGCTTTCCGACGCACCGAGCCGGCTGATCGTCGAGCCCGGCGACTGCGCATACCCCGACGTGCTGCTCGCCGAGGTGGTGGCGATCCTGATGATCTCCGAACGACTCGACGTCGAGGTCGCCTACACGCCGAGCTACGCCACCCCGGCAACCCGGCGCTACGGCCTACCGCACGGACAGGCGGCCGTCGACCTCGCCCGCGACGGCGACGCTCACGCCCTACCACTGATCCGCGACGACGCCGCCACCGTCCTCGTCGGCAGCGCACGTCACCTCGGCGCCGACGGTGCGAAGTTGCACGGCGAGAGCTATGTCGACGACGCCCGCCTGTTCACCGGTTCGGTACGCGGTGTGCGGATCGAACCGACCCGCGAGGCACCGGGCGTACGCGCCCGCGTCGAACGCACACTCCGGCAGGGCAGCTGGCACGTCGGGCGCGCGGCACAGACCGGCGGGAGCAACCTCGTCGTCGAGCGTGAAGGCGTCCTGACCGAGCGGACCGTCAAACGCTCGACGTTCTACCGCCACCACATCGACTGGAAGCTGGTCTGCCACTCATGACGGGCAATGCGTGGGCGAGCGATCGGTCGGGGCATCCGACGCCCGGCGAGATCGCCCGCGCGATACGGCCGGGATGGTTGTTCTTCGCGTTCATCGCCGTCGCGGCCGTCGGCGGCTGGATGTGCGCGGTCTCGGCACCCGGTCGCAACGCGATGTCGATCGGCGGAACCCTGCTGCTCGTACTCGCCGGCTGGGTCATCTCACTGTGTCTGCACGAATTCGGCCACGCCGTCACCGCGTTCCGGTTCGGCGATCGCAATGCCGAACTGCGCGGCTACCTCACGCTCAACCCGATGCGCTACACGCATCCGGGGTTGTCGCTCGGCCTGCCGCTGCTGATCATTCTGCTCGGCGGTATCGGATTCCCCGGCGGCGCTGTGTATCTCGACGAACGCGGGATGACCAATCGGCAGAAGACTTTGGTCTCACTCGCCGGACCCGCGATGAACATCCTGCTCGCGGCGATCCTGCTGCTCGTCATCCGCATCGCCGCACCCGACGCCTACATCCCCCTCCACTCGGGTCTGATGTCGGGGATGATCCTGGCCGTCGACGGCATCAATCTGTGGGCGGCACTGGCGATGCTCGCCTTCTTGCAGATCACCGCGGCCGTGCTCAACCTGATTCCGATGCCGGGTTTCGACGGCTACAACGCCATCGAGCCATACCTGTCGCAGCAGACACGCGCGAGCGCCGCCAAGATCGCGCCCTACGGGTTCCTGATCGTGTTCGCGCTACTGTTCATTCCTCAACTGAACGCCGCCTTCTTCGACCTCATCCGCTGGCTGTTCGAATTGTCGGGCGTGCCATCGAATCTCGCGAACCAGGGCTGGAACGTCTTCATGTTCTGGCGGACGTGATGTACCAGCGGGGCTGGCGGGCCGCTCCGCAATTCATGCCCTGCGCGTGACAAAGTAGTCGTCGAGCGTGACCATGTTGAGTCGACGCTCGCGGATGATCTCCACCAGCGTCGGATACACGTGGGTCACCGGCGGATGATTGGCGTGGCCGATGATCACGGTCTGCGGATGGAAGTACTGCCGCGCGCACTGCACCAGATAGCGCTCGGTGATCAATCCCGAGTCCGAGAGCGACCCGAACCAGAGCACGGGCGTCGTGTATCCGAGTTCTGCGGCCACGGCGTCGACCGTGTCGTTGTGGTAGCCGTACGGCGGACGAAAGAACGGAGTGCCGTCGACGCCGAACGTGTTGCGTAGGAACCGCTTACACCGCGACAGCTCGTCCGCGACACCCTCGGTCGAGAGCGACGTCAGATCGGCGTGGGTCCACGTGTGATTGCCGAGTTGGATCTGACCGGAGTCGACGAGCGGTCGTAGCTCGGCCTTGTGGTCTGTCCAGGAATCAAAGCCACCGGTGACGAAGAAGGTGAACCGCGCGCCCGTGTCACGAGCGAATCGGATGTACGCACCGACGACCTCGGAGCTCGCGCCGTCGTCGACGGTCAGCGCGAGATGCCTTCCCGTACCCGGCAATCCGGTCAGTGTGCCCGCGGGAACCGGAACCCTTCGTGCAACGTCGGGTGGTGGTACCTGCGGAATCGGTGTCTGCGCAACCGATTTCGGAGTCGGCGACATCGGGTTGGTCGACGGCAAGGCCGTCGGTGCCGACGCGTCGACGCGCGCTGTCGCACATCCCCCGAGTGCAGTGACCAACCCTGCAGCCAAGACGGTCATGAACCCCCTACGTCTCACGGCTGTGAAGATAGCCCACCAAGGTGGCGTGAGGGCAACGAGATCGAGCGTGTCGCGTTACCAGCCCATATCGTCGCGGCAGCGCTTGCCCGCTTGGTCCGGATCGACCTGAATCGTCGCGTGGGTGAGGCCGTGGCGGGCCAGCACGGCGCGCGCCTGCGGGAGCACCTCGTCGTTGGGACAGTTGCTCGCCAGATGCACTGTCGCGACGTCCATTCCGGTGGTCAGCGACCAGACGTGCAGGTCGTGGACGTCGTGGACCTCGGGGATAGCGGCGAGCTCGTCCTCGAGAGCGTCGACGTCGATGTGGTCGGGTGCCTGCTGGTTGAGAATGCGCAGGGCATCGCGGGCCAGACGCACCGCGCGGGGTACCACCCAGATCGCGATCAGGACCGCGACCACGATATCGGCGTAGCCCCAACCGGTTGTCATCGTCACGATGCCCGCGACCAACACGCCGACGCTTCCGACCGCGTCGGCCAACACCTCCATGTACGCGCCGCGCACCGCAATCGACTCCTTGGAGTCCGCACGCAGCAGCAGCATCATCGCGACGTTGACGGCCAGGCCGACCAACGCCACCACGATGAGCGTCAGCCCGGGCACTTCCGGATCAGAGCCGATGCGTCGAATCGCCTCGTACAACACGAAGACGGCAACACCGATCAGCAGCACCGCATTGGCCACCGCGGTGAAGACCTCGGCGCGATGCCACCCGAAGCTCCGCTCGGCCGTCGTCGATCCGTGACGCGCGAGCAACAGTGCGACAAGACCCATCAACAGTGCGACGACGTCGGTCAGCATGTGCCCGGCGTCGGCGATCAAGGCCAGCGAGTTGACGGCGATTCCGACGCTGAGCTCGACGACGAAATACGTCCCGATCATCGCCACGGCGACGACCATCGGCCAGATCCGCCGATTCGACGTCGCGGCGCCGGCGCCGTGCGAGTGCGTGTGTGTATGCGAGTGACCCATGGTCTCGCCAATATATGCATGTTTTCGCATATATGACAAGAGTTAGGGTCGCCTAAATCTTTGAATCACGGCAGTTTTGGGAAAAGAGAGCACCGCTCTTGCTTTCCGATCCATGCGAGCGCACACTCGAAGCATGAACAAGAGCACCGCTCTCGAAAGTGCTGAACAGTACGGCGTCGAGCTTCGCCCACTGTCTGGCCCGCGCGATTACACCTGGGGAGCGCTGGTCTTCGCTGTCGAGATCATGCTCTGGACCTTCGCGGTCGCCGTCGGCTATCACTTGGGCGCCGCATTCGCGGGTCCCGCCGCAGGCGTCCTGCTCGGTGTCGTCGCGCTCGCGGTCGTCGGCGGCGTGTGGGGGCGTTGGATGTCGCCGAAAGCGCGACGCCGCCTTCGGCTGGTCCCGCGCATCGCGCTCGGAGTCTGTCTCATCGTCGTCGCCGCGGCCGCGGCGAGCGCACTGATCGGGGTCGACGGCGCAATCGGCTGCGTCGCGGTGTCGGTGCCGATCTTCGCTCTGGGGCAGCGCGCGATCGACGGCAAGGCCTGACGCTCAGCGCAGCGTCGCCTGCGCGGAGGAGCGTCGAAGACCACACACCATCAGCAGGTCGATCAGCAGCGAACGTATCTCTGCCAGCAGCGCGGTCTCACTCATGTCACTCTCGGCGACGAGCTCCGCGCGAGCCTTGCGCGCGATCGTGCGCAGTACCCGCGCGGCGTCGGCGGGGTCGGGCGATTCGCCGGGGTCGGCGAGCATCATTCGACGCAGCGTCTCGAACGCGTCGCCGAGGTCGTCGATGATCTCGATCAGTTCGGGGCGGAGCTTCTCGCCGCGCTGCGTCATCCCGAGCGCGCGCCGTGCGACGATCCGGAAGTTGCGCACCCCGTTGTCGATGGGGTCCGCTGTCGCGGCGATTCGCTGGAGTCGTATTCGCTGCCGCCAGTACAGCGGCGAGATGGTGCTGATCTCTTTGCCGCCACGCATGTCCGAGCGCATCGTGTTGATCGCGGCCTGTGTTCCGCGCGCGCTCTCAAGCGCCGAGAACACCACGTCGGGGTCGCCCACACGCAGTCCCGCCGCGAGGGTCTTCGCGGCGTCGCGCATCGTCGCCAGAATCCCGGCCGCATCACGCCGCCCACGCGCCGCCGGGTTCGTTGGAAGTAGCGCGCCGACGGTGATGCCGACAAGTCCGCCGATCAGCGCGTCGAACGCGCGGTAGTAGCCGCCCGCCTGACCAGGCGGCAGGAGCGTCGCGACCAGCACGGCCGACGACGCCGCCTGCATCGGGATCAGCGGGCCGTCGTCGAGGAACACCGCTGTCGCCATCGCGAGTGCGACGACGACCATGATCTGCCAGGTCCCCGAGCCGATCCGCGAGATCAGCAGATCGCCGATCAGGATTCCGATGGAGACGCCGACGACCAGTTCGACGGCGCGCCGCCACCGCTGACCGAGTGACAGCCCCAGCGAGATGACAGCCGCGATCGGCGCAAAGAACGGACGTGAGTGATGCAGTAGGTCGAGAGCGATCCACCACGCCAGACCCGCCGCGATCGAGCATTGCACGATCGGTTGCAGAGAAAGGTACAGCCGCCGAATGCGGGTGCGCAGGGGGCGCGGGAGCGCGTTGACCCTGGCGCTGACCCGTGCACGCAGCGTTGCGGTCACACCAGGCCGAGTTGTTCTGCCGCGGTCGGGTCGCTTTCGTTCAGGAGGTCGAGGCAGCGCAGGTACTCGTCGCGCTCACCGACGACTCGAGCAGCTCTGGCCAACGCGCCGACGCAGCGCAGGAAGCCCTGGTTGCCCTCATGCGACCACGGAACGGGTCCGAATCCCTTCCACCCGTTGCGGCGCAGTTGGTCGAGCCCGCGGTGGTACCCGGTGCGCGCGTAGGCGTAGGCGGCGATCACGGCGTCGACGTCAGGCGTTTGTTCACCTGCGGGCTCACCGTCGGCTCCGACACCACCCGCAGTCAACGCACCTTCCGCCAGATATGCCCAGGCGATCGACGCCGTGGGATGTTCGGCGGCTACAGCAGCGGGCGATGCGCCGTTGAGCAGATCCGATTCGGCCTCGTCGTCTCCTGGGAGGAGTGTCGGTTGCGGGCCCAGCAAGTCTCCAAAGGAAGTCACACCCCTATTCAAGCATCGAGCCACGACACCGTGTCCGCTTCGGTCGACCCGCCGAGCCGGTCGGGGCACGGCCGCTCGACGCCCCCGCGACATCTGCCCGGCGGTAGTAGTCTGCGCAGATGCTCATCCCCTGCCCGGATGCCCGTGACAACGACGATTCGCTAGGGTGAATGGCGCACTTGGTCGCTGCACGACCACGACGCCGCGATGCGCGGCAGAATCCACTTGCTCGAGGAAGGAATGGTGATCGACGATGCCTCAATCCGGTGATCGGAAATCGGCTGTCACCAAAGCCTTCTCGGTGATACGCAAGAAGGCCGCCGAACGTCTGGAGGGGACGTCGAGCCGGACCTACTCGTCGCCGACCAAGAACTCAGCACCGGCCGCGTCCACTGCGAGGACGTCGACGCGCAGCGAGACAGCGGGCAAGAGCGAGACGGCGGGCAAGAAGGAATCGGCGGGCGCCGAGGCAACAACAGTCACGGATACACAAACGGGGGAATCGGGATCATCTGTGGACAAGTCTCAGGTCGATGAGGTGGGCGCCGGCGGCGCACAGGGGACGGATTCACGCCCGAGTGGCCCGAAGCCCCGTGGAGGTCGAGGCATCGACTCCGCGACAAAGGTGATCTCGCGGGATCAGCTTCCCGATCCCAGCACGCTCGACGACCTCGACGACATCGATCCCCTCGCGGGCGGCACCGAGGCCGACGACGCCAAAGCAGCCGAAGCAACTGACACCGACAGTTCCGACGCCGCGAGTTCGGACGACAAGGGTTCGGACGACAAGGGTCACAAGCCCGCGGTCGTGAAGGTTGCCGGCACGGCGTCGCCGAGCGCCACCGACACCACGGTGATCAAGCGCGACGACCTGCCGGATACCAGCGACATGCCCGACCTCGACGACGTCGACATCACGGGCACCGACTCCGCTGAGGAGTCCGGCGCTGAAGAGTCCGCTAGCAGCGAGGACACCGACAGCGCCGAAGAGACCGCTAGCACCGAGGACACCGACAGCGCCGAGGACACCGACAGCGCCGACCAAGACGATCAGGGCAACGCGGGGAAGATCGCGGCCGCGGGCGCGGTCGCAGCGGGAGTCGCAGGCGCGGCCGCCGTGGCAGCGCACGACACCGACGACGCCGAGACCGACGAGACCGATACGGACGAGAAGGCAGTCGACGAGAGCGACGCCGACGAGAAGGTAGTCGACGAGACAGCCGACGACGCCGCCGAGTTCCCTGCGGCTGACGAGTCTTCTGCCGCCGAGATCGAAGACGCCGACGACACCGCGGACGCCGTCGCTGCCGACCGCGCCGAGGCGGAGTCCGAAGTGGAGCTGGACGGTGCCGATCACGAAGCGAAGCTTGACGACGCCGATCCCGAAACCGTCGACGCCACCGATGCCGAGCACGAGAAGGAAGACGCCGAAGCTCGCCTCGAAGCCTTCGAAGCGACCACGGACGCGGGCGACCTGAGCGTCGAAGAAGCCGCGACCGACGGAGACATCGGCGACTTCGAACCCATCGACGAGATCGACCAGGCCGACGAGCCCGGCGACGAAACACCAACGGCCGCAGCGACTTCCGCAGCTGCTGCCACCTCCGCAGCCGCCGTCACATCCGAGTCCGACGACACCGCCGACACCGAGGCCGGCACGGAGACTGGCGTCGACGACGAGACAGTTGCCGAAGACCAGACAGTTGCCGAAGACCAGACCGCGCACGGCGACGAACCCGCCGACGTTGACGACGTCGACGACGCATCGGCTGAGACCGAGCCCGAAACCGACGCCGAACAAGCCGACACCGACGAGGCGGCCGACGCGGAAACCGCAGAAGATGACAGCACTTCTGTCGATGAAGAACTCACCGACGAAGAACCCGTCGACGAAGCGCTCACCGACGAGGAACCCACAGGCGAAGAGCCCACCGACGAGCAGCCCGCCGACGACGAAGACACCATCGACGGTGAGGCGGAGACCGTCGCGCTGAAGGCACAGAAGCCCGACGCCCCGACCGACAGCGCCACCACCGACAAGGTGAACATCGGCAAGGGCGCGGCGGTTGTCGGCGGCGCGGCTGCCGCGGGAGCCGCCGCAGTCGGAGCGGGCGCAGCAGCAGGGTCCGCAGCGAAGACCGCACAAACGTCGACGGCTCGTCCCACGACGTCGACCGGTTGGTCGACCACGCCGCACCAGCCACAGGTGATTCCACCTGCCGGAACGTCGACGACGACCACTGCGAAGAGCAAGGAAGGCTCCAGCCGTCGTCTGCTGCTGACGGTCGGCGCGCTCGTCGTCCTGGCGCTGGTCGTCGTGGGAGTTGTGTGGGGCGTTATCGCATCGCGCGCCAAGCCTGCAGCCGACCAGGCTGCCGACGCAGCGTCGAAGTTCTCCACCGCCCTCTACAACGGCGACCTCTCGACGCTGCGCTCAGTGACGTGCGGTCAGGAGAATCAGTTCTACACCAACATCTCCGACGCTGATTTCCAGAAGATCTACTCGGCACAGAAGGCGCGCAACGAGTTGGTCCGCACCGGAGACATCAAGGCGTCGAAGGTGACCGACGACGGGGCAAAGGCGGTCGTCGAGGTGACTGCCTACCAAACCAGCAACCCCAACGAGCCTCAGACCGTCACCATCAATCTCCAGAAGGATGGCAGCGACTGGAAGGTCTGCACGCCGCGGTGACCGGTCGCAGGGCGCCAGGTCCCCTACGCGACGACATTCCCGGCACAGGGTGGGTGCCGGGTGGGCATGCGCCGGTCCACCGTCCGACGACCCAGCCGCTGCGGGTTACGCCCCGACCAGCGCGACGCTCCTATGTCCCGGCAGCCGACGCGCCGGGCGCCACACCGTTCGGCCATCCGAAGCAACTCGACGTCCCTGTACGACGCCCCGCTCCCCGGAGCGTCCACTCTCAGCGGGTCCGGGTGCAACGTCGAGCCGACCCCGCAGTGATCTGCGCGGCGATCGCCATGGCCGCGTTGGCCTTGACCGTCGCCATCGGGTTGATCTGGTCCTGAGCGCACTGAGCGCGTAGGCCCCGTTGTTGCGGTTGCCCAGGCGCTCGGATACCGCGCCTCTGGGCAACCGCAACTCGCGACCCAGCACGCCCTTTTCCCGCCATTCCGACACAAGCACCGCGCGCCCCCTCCCGAACCGAGAGGGGGCGCGCGGTGGTCTGCGTGCGAAGTTCAGGCGTGAAACGTCAGGCGCTGATCGACTTGCCGTTCGACTTCAGGTCGTCGCATGCCTCGACAACGCGCTCGGACATGTTGGTCTCAGCCTTCTTCGACCAGACGCGCGGGTCGTAGGCCTTCTTGTTGCCGACCTCGCCGTCGACCTTCAGCACGCCGTCGTAGTTGCTGAACATGTGCCCGGCGATCGGTCGGGTGTAGGCGTACTGGGTGTCGGTGTCGACGTTCATCTTGACGACGCCGTACGTGAGCGCTTCCTCGATCTCGCTCTTGAGCGAGCCCGATCCGCCGTGGAACACGAAGTCGAACGGCTTGGAGCCCTCAGGCAGACCGAGCTTCTTGCTCGCGACGTCCTGGCCCAGCTTGAGCACGTCGGGGCGCAGCTTCACGTTGCCCGGCTTGTAGACGCCGTGCACGTTGCCGAAGGTGGCGGCGAGCAGGTACTTGCCCTTCTCACCTGCGCCGAGCGCGTCGACGGTCTTCTCGAAGTCCTCGGCCGAGGTGTAGAGCTTGTCGTTGATCTCCGCCTCGACACCGTCTTCTTCACCACCGACGACGCCGATCTCGACCTCGAGGATGATCTTCGCCGCAGCCGCCTTGACGAGCAGTTCCTGCGCGATCTCGAGGTTCTCGTCGATCGGCACAGCGCTGCCGTCCCACATATGCGACTGGAACAGCGGATTCTTGCCGGCGTCGACGCGCTCCTGGGAGATCGCGAGCAGCGGACGCACGTAGGTGTCGAGCTTGTCCTTGGGACAGTGGTCGGTGTGCAGCGCGATCGTCACGTCGTACTTGGCGGCCACCACGTGCGCGAACTCGGCGAGCGCAACCGCGCCCGTCACCATGTCCTTGACGCCGAGGCCCGAGCCGAACTCGGCCCCACCGGTGGAGAACTGGATGATGCCGTCGCTCCCGGCATCGGCGAAGCCCTTGATGGCCGCATTGATCGTCGACGACGAGGTGCAGTTGATCGCGGGAAATGCGTAGCCACCCTCCTTCGCCTTCGCGTACATCTCGGCGTACTGCTCTGGGGCTGCAATGGGCATGTCACGTCCTCCAACCGGGTGGGATCTCACACTTCGAGCTCTGTTGAGTCCCCCTCAGTATGGCAAGTGCCACTCCAGCGTGTGCAGGACGCTCTCACCTGCGTCTAAACCTCCGCGTCGACACCTGCGCCCGCGCGCGAATAGGACGCTTTGTCCGTTTCCGCTACCCTCGGAGCCGTGACCGCCTCTGTTCTCGACGCCACAGCCCCCGTTCTCGCAGCAACGACGACCGACCTCGCCCTTCTCCCCGGCTTCCTCGACCCCGTCAACCTGCTGAACTCCTTCGGCACCTGGATTCTCGCCGGACTGCTGTTGGTGGTCTTCATCGAGTCAGGACTGCTCTTCCCGCTACTCCCAGGCGACTCACTGCTCTTCACCGCGGGCCTGATCGTGGCTGCGAAGTCGGCCGACATCGAGCCGTTCGCCCCACTGTGGGTGCTGCTGGTGACCATTCCGATCGCGGCGTTCCTCGGCGACCAGGTCGGGTACCTCATCGGCAACAGACTCGGGTACTCCCTGTTCAAGCCGGACGCCCGCATCTTGAAGCAGTCCTACATCGTCGAGGCCCACGAGTTCTTCGAGAAGCACGGCCCCATCACCATCTTCCTGGCGCGCTTCGTGCCGATCGTGCGCACCTATGCACCGCTGGTCGCCGGAGCTGCAAAGATGCGCTACTCCACGTTCCTCGCCTACAACGCGATCGGCGCGGTCGTCTGGGGTGCAGGCGTGACGCTCCTGGGATACTTCCTCGGCCAGATCGCGTTCATTCGCGACAACGTCGACGTGATCTTCCTGCTGATCGTCTTCATCTCGGTGCTCCCGATCATCTCCGAGGTGGTCAAGCGCTGGCGACGTTCCCGCCAACCCGTCGTCGAAGAGAAGGTCGACGCCGCGGAGCGCGCATAGGACACCGCCCCCGCGCATAGACACCGCCGCGTAGCGGACATAGTGGACACCGCGGTGTAGCGCTCCCCCGATGGGGGCTGCGCCACATTCGGCACTGCACGCCGGGCACGGCCGCTTCTGACAGCCACTCATTAGCTCTCGGACAGCTTCGCCAAGTAGCCTGGTGACCCGTGATCGACACCGCACTTGCCCATACGACCACCGTGGTCGCTCTCCCCGGCATTCTCGACCCCATCAACGTGCTGAGCTGGTTCGGCGCCTGGGCGTTCTGGGGGCTGCTCCTGGTCGTCTTCATCGAGTCGGGTGTGCTGTTCCCGGTCCTCCCCGGTGACTCGCTGCTGTTCGTCGCGGGCATGGTGGTCGCGGCAGGTGGCAAGGACGGCATCGACCAGTTCGCGTCGCTATGGCAGCTGTTGGTCTTCGTGCCGATCGCCGCGATCCTCGGCGGTCAGGTGGGTTATTGGATCGGCCGATTCATCGGGACCGAGATGTTCAAACCCGATGCCCGGTTCCTCAAGGAGCGCTATCTCATCGAGGCGCAGGAGTTCTTCGACAAGCACGGCCCGATCACCATTTTCCTGGCCCGCTTCGTGCCCATCGTGCGCACCATCGCTCCCATCGTCGCCGGCGCCGCGCGCATGAAGTGGTCGGTGTTCGCGCTCTACAACGTGATCGGAGCCATCGTCTGGGGTGCCGGCATCGTTCTGCTCGGCTACTGGCTCGGCCGGTTCGAGGTGGTGCAGAAGCTCATCGAGCCGATCTTCATCCTGATCGTCATCCTGTCGATCGCCCCGATGCTCATCGAGTGGTATCGCCGACGACGCGCCGCGAAGAAGGTCGCGACCGATGCCGTCGCGACCTCGGAGGCGACGGCCACGGCCGATCCGCACTCCTCCGACAACGTCTGACGCCTGGCGTCACCACGCGTCGTCGAGGTCGGCGTGTTGCCGAATCCACGCGTGCATGGCGATTCCCGCCGCTACCCCGGCGTTGATGCTCCGTGTTGATCCGAACTGCGCGATCGACACCGCCAGGTCCGCCTGCGCTTGTGCGTCGTCACTGACGCCGGGCCCCTCCTGACCGAAGAGCAGTACGCATTCTCGTGGGAGATCAGCGGTTTCCAGCGGTACCGACCCCGGAGTGTTGTCGACGGCGACCACGGCGAGACCGTTGTCGCGCGCCCACGTCATCAGCTCCGACACCGAATCATGGTGCAGCAGATGCTGATAGCGATCGGTCACCATTGCTCCGCGACGATTCCAGCGGCGTCGTCCGACGATGTGCACCGCCGACGCGGCAAACGCATTCGCGGTCCGCACCACGGTCCCGATGTTGGCGTCGTGCGCGAAGTTCTCGATGGCGACATGAAACGGGTGTCGACGCGCGTCGATGTCATCGACGATCGCCTCGCGGCGCCAATACCGGTATGCATCAACGACATTCCGGGTATCACCCTCGGCGAGCAGTTCCGGGTCGTAGCGCGGATCGTCGGGGATTCGACCATCCCGTTCGACGTCCCACGGCCCCACTCCGACGGCGGGCCGTGCCTGCCATTCGGTGGGTCCGGGTACGTCCGAACCCTCGGGCGAGTCAGATCCCTCGGGTGGCCCAGATCCCTCTGGCGACATGCCGCCGGTCGACATCGCCTCAGGCAAGCCCGATGTCGGCGAGGCCGAGGAGAGATCGGTACGGCACACCGAGTTTCGTGATCACGTCGTCGGCGCCGGTTGCGCGATCGACGACGGTCGCAACACCCACCACGACAGCTCCGGCCTCGCGCGCAGCCGCCACAGCGGTTGCCGGCGAATTGCCCGTGGTGCTGGTGTCCTCGACGATCAGCACCGCTTTGCCTGCGATGTCCGGGCCCTCCACCTGACGCTGCATTCCGTGCGCCTTGGCCGCCTTGCGCACCACGAATGCGTCGATGGGGCGTCCGGGCGCGTGCATGATCGCGGTCGCAACCGGGTCGGCACCCAACGTCAACCCGCCGACCGACTGGTATCCCCAGTCGGCGGTGAGCTGTCGCATGAGCTTGCCGATCAGCGGCGACGCCTCGTGATGCAGCGTGGCGCGTCGCAGGTCGACGTAGTAGTCGGCTTCACGTCCCGACGACAACGTCACCTTGCCGTGCACCACAGACAGTTCGGCGACGAGTCGCGCGAGCGCCGCGCGGGCGTCGCCGTCGACCTCGGGGGTCGCGGATGCGGAGGGCGTTGAGGAGGTCACAGTCGGCTCACTCTTCCTGCTCGTGCGTCGCGGTGGGATGTCTCGATGGCTGCTTGTGTCTCGAAAACTGCGTGAAACACTCAGTCACGACGATGATGCCGATTGGAGCGTTCACCCGTCTCGGGCGGCTGCGCGCTGCGTGACCGCCGCACCGGCATCGGGGTCATGCCGCGGCCGGTCGACGGCGTCGACGCGCGCCTGGCTCCGGTCTCGCTCTGCGGTTGCTCGGCCTGTGGTGGCTGGTTCTGTGGTTGCTGGTTCTGGGGTGGCGGTTGACGGCGCGTCGCGGGAGCTGCTGCCTCCTGCGCCTGAATGCGCGCCCGACGTTCCTTGTCGCGCATCGACTCGGTCTTCTCGTCGGCAAACTCTTCGCGCGTCGGCCCGTGCGGATCACGCGGGTCCGGCGGATCCTGGGGGTCCTGCACCGGCGGGAGTACACGCAGCAGGTCAGCGAAGCGTCGAACCACTTCGAGTCCCGTGTCGAGCTTGGTCGCGTCATCGGTCAACGGCATCGAACCGAGCGCCCAGTTGCCTTCGTCCCACAGCACCTCGACGTACGACGGCGCGTTGTTGGCCAGCGCGACCATCCTCCGGTCGCACACCCGTCGTGCGACGTCGAGGTCATTGGAGAACATGACACGCGGACCCATCGCACCGAGCAGTTCGACGTCGTCCTCCGCGGGCGCGAGCACATCCTCGTGGCGAAGGTCGACGATCACGTTCGACGGCGCGTTACGACGCACCGCGATCACGGTTGCGGTATCAGCGAGGTCGAAGACGACAGCCTCGGCACCGCCATAAACTCCGTATGCGACATCTTGAACCCCGACGCTGTCGGGAACGTTCATCGTCGCGCGGTGGAACACCTTGCGCAGCTTGGTATCTGAGGCACGGTAGGAGAAGTCGTGGGCATCACCCCACACGGCACGCTGGTGGCGGGTGCCGCTGGAACGCTTGCGGTCGAGCCACAGCAGGGCCGCCGCACCGGCCAGCGCCACGGCTGCGATCACGAAATAGACGATGGTCATCGCGCTACAGCCTACTTCAGGGGCACGCCGCTGATCGAGAATGCCTCGCTGCTGATCGAGCGCGCCCCACCCAACCGCTGATCGAGCCCACCCCGCTGATCGAGCCTGTCGAGATCACCACCCGCCGATCGAGCGCCCCCTCGCTGATCGAGCCGCCCCTCGCCGATCGAGCCCCGCTCCGCTGATCGAGCTTGTCGAGATCACCGATCGAGCCAAACCCCCGCTGATCGAGCTTGTCGAGATCACCGACCGAGCCCACCAGCACGGGCGCACCGTGGTTTCGACACGGCAGCTCGCTACGCTCGCGGCCTGCTCAACCAGCGGAAAATCCCCGCTGATCGAGCCAACCCCCGCTGATCGAGCTTGTCGAGATCACCTCCCCGACGCCACGTACCCCCGCCGCTTGTCGACGACGTTCCGCAGCGCCGTCGACAACTCCTCGCCGCCGGCCTCGCGCCCAGCCTCGACGTACCGCCGCAGATTGTCGAGCACCTGATCGGCGAGCTCGTCGCGCCACCCCACGACGTCGCCGCTCATATGCGCCGAGATCGCGACGTTGTCGAAGTCCCACAGGGGGCTGTCGTCTGGCAGCGGTTCGGTGACGAAGACATCGAGCGACGCCGCGCCGATCCCGCCGCTGCGCAGCGCGTCGGCCAGCGCCTCCTCGTCGACGAGCCTTCCCCTTCCGACGTTGACAAGGTGCGCGTCGGAACGCATCGCCGACAGCACCGACGCGTCGATCATGCCCTCGGTCTGCGCAGTGAGCGGCGCCACGACGACGACGTTGTCGAATTCGCCGACGTACGTGCTCAATTCGTCGGTCACACGCACCTCGCCGAAGTCGGGATCGTCGTGACGTGCCGTGCGCCCGGCGCCGGTCACGCGCATCCCGACGGCGCGCAGCAGCCGCGCAATCGCGCGTCCGATCCCGCCGGTCCCGATGACCAACACCGACGACCCCGCGGTCCGCGTCGTCTCGCGCCACACCCAGTCGTGCGCCGACTGCAGGCGCGCCGATTCGTGTAAGCGCTTGTCCCGCGCCAGGATCGACGCCAGCACGAACTCCGCGATCGGTTGGTCGAAGACGCCGTGTGCGTTGGTCACCACGATGTCGGAGTCGGCGAGCTCGTCGAACAGCAGCGAATCGACGCCCGCGGCGCAGACGTGCACCCAGCGCAGCGATTGTGTTGCGGCGCCCCAGTTGTCGCGCAGCGCGCGGGAGAAGAAGTCCCACACGACGAGAACATCGGCGCCCGGCAGCACCTGCGGCAAGGTCTCGACAGTGCACTGCCGCACGTCGGCGAGCGCCTCGAGGTCAGCGAGGTTGTAGGGACCCGGCGCGTCGTCGGCGCCGAGGAGAACAAGTTGCGGCTTGGTGGACGTCACACCCGCCACCGTATCCGTGTACGCACCCACCGGACACAGCACCCTGTCTAATTGTTGACAATCCGACGATCTGAGTACACCGTGTACCCATGACCCTCGCCGCAACGCCTCAGACCGCGTCGCTGTCGCCGATCCTCAAGCAGGCGACGCCCGTCGTCGTCGATCACGCACTCGGCTCGTGGATTCACGGAACCGACGGAAACAGCTACCTCGACTTCACCACCGGCATCGGGGTCACCAGCACCGGCCACTGCCACCCGAGGGTCGTCGCCGCAGCTCAGGAGCAGTGCACGAAGATCATCCACGCGCAGTACACGACGGTGATGCATCAGCCGCTGCTCGAACTCACCGAGAAGCTCGGCGCAGTCCTCCCACTCGGGCTCGACTCCGTCTTCTATGCGAACTCCGGGTCGGAGGCCGTCGAGGCAGCGGTGCGCCTGGCCCGCATGGCAACCGCGAAGCCCAACATCATCGTGTTCCAGGGCGGATTTCACGGGCGCACCGTCGCCGCCGCGAGCCTCACCACCGCGGGCACCCGATTCTCCGCGGGCTTCTCACCCCTCATGGGCGGCGTGCACATGGCGCCGTTTCCCTACGCGTACCGCTACGGCTGGAATGACGACGCCGCAATCGATTTCGCGCTCAAGGAACTCGACTATCTGCTCGCATCCCGCGTTGCGCCGAACGACACCGCCGCATTCCTGATCGAACCCGTCCTCGGCGACGGCGGATACCTCCCGACGCCGCCACGCTTCCTCGCAGGGCTCCGCGAACGCGCCGACCGCCACGGCATCCTGCTCGTCATCGACGAGGTGCAGGCCGGTTTCGGCCGCACGGGCAAGTTCTGCGGACATCAGCACGCCGACGACCTCACCCCCGACATCCTCGTCACCGCAAAGGGACTCGCGTCGGGCTTCCCGATCTCCGCGATCGCCGCATCGACGGAGTTGATGAGCAAGGCGTGGCCCGGCTCGCAGGGCGGAACATACGGCGGCAATGCCGTCGCCGCTGCGGCAGCCATCGCGACGCTCGATGTCATCGACGACGAGGATCTCGTCGAGAACGCACGTGTCCGGGGCGAACAGCTTCTGTCCGGAATCCGCTCTGTCACCTCCCATTACGACGCCATCGGCGACGTGCGCGGTCTCGGCCTCATGGTCGGCATCGAATTCGTCTCCCGCGACGGCGACACCCCGGTACCCCACGCGGCAACAGCTCTCGCCGTCCAGCAGGCCACCACTCGACACGGACTACTGACGCTCACCTGTGGACCAGAGGCCAACGTGGTCCGCTTGATTCCCGCCCTCGTCGTCACCGAGCACGAAATCGCGACCGGCGTCGAGCGATTCAGCGCAGCGCTGTCCGACGTCGCCGCCCGCAACGACGGCCCCTAGCCGCTCGCGATGGCTTTACATCCACTACCCACTCCCACGACGCCCACGCCGACGATCGTCACCGAACTCACCCGGCTCGGCGTCGAGGTCGACGCTTCGTCGCGTCGTCGTGCCGAATACTCCTACGACGCATCCAATTACCGGGTTCAGCCAGTGGCAGTTACCTTCCCCCGCGACGCCGCCGAGGTAGCTCGGATCGCAGCCTGCTGCCATCACCTCGGGACGCCCCTCACCGCACGCGGTGGCGGAACATCGATGGCGGGCAACGCTATCGGCGACGGTGTCATCCTCGACTTCTCGCGCTGCATGACGCGTATCCACCACATCGACGACGAAGCGTCGACCGCCCACGTCGACCCGGGCGTCGTGCTCACACACCTTGCCGCGGCCGCGCGCAACGCCACCGGCGGCCGCCTGACCTTCGCACCCGACCCGTCGTCGGCGTCGCGCGCCACCATCGGTGGGGCGATCGGTAACGACGCGTGTGGAAATCACTCGGTGCGCCACGGCCGCACCACCGACCACGTCGAGGCACTCGATCTCGTCACCGCTGACGGATTACGATTGACCGCAACGAGATCGGGCATCGAACCGACACTGCCGAATGATCCGGCAGCGACCGCGCGAGCAGCCGAACTCACCCGCGAACTCACCGACCTCACCACACGCAACCTCGCAGCCTTCCGCACCCAACTCGAACAGATTCCCCGCCAGGTGTCGGGATACCATCTGGCACATCTGTTGCCGGAGAACGGATTCGATGTCGCACGCGCACTCGTGGGCAGCGAAGGCACGTGCGCGATCGTCGTCGGCGCCACGGTCCGACTGGTCGCGGCTCCGACATCTCAGTTGCTCGTCTGCGTCGGCTACCGATCTGTCGCCGACGCCGCCCGCGACGTTCCCGACATCCTCCCGTTCGCGCCGTCGGCCATTGAGGGCATCGACCGCGGCATCGTCGCCACCATGGCCGCCCGGCGCGGACCCGACACCGTCGCGGGCCTCCCCGACGGCGACTCCTGGCTCTTCATCGACCTCGACAATGCGAGCGCCGCAGCGCAATCCGAATCCGACGTTCCCGCCACCGCGAAACGCCTGATCGAACGCCTACGCACACGAGGGCGCATGGTCGACGCCGCGTTCGTCGACGACGAGACCCGACGCCGCGGGCTGTGGCGAGTCCGCGAGGACGGTGCCGGCCTGTCCGCGCGCCTCGTCGATCCGGAGAGCGATGCTCCGACGACGCACGAGTCGTGGCCCGGCTGGGAAGACGCCGCCGTAGCGCCAGAACGTCTCGCCGATTACCTGCAGGACTTCACCGCACTCCTCGACGAATTCGACCTCACCGGCGTGCTGTACGGGCACTTCGGCGCGGGCTGCATGCACGTGCGGATCACCTTCGACCTGCGCACCGAGCAGGGTCGGGCGGTGATGTCGCGGTTCTGCACGCGTGCCGCCGAACTGGTTGTTGCTCATGGCGGTTCGCTGTCGGGTGAGCACGGCGACGGTCGCGCCCGATCAGCCCTGCTGCCGCTGATGTACTCCACCGAGATGCTGCGCGCCTTTGACGACTTCCGGCGGATCTGGGACCCCTCCGGTGTCCTCAACCCGGGCAACATCGTCGACCCCGCACCCATCACCGCCGACCTCGCACTCGCCGACGTTCCGAACCGACCGTGGCACTCCACCGAGCACCCCTCCGAACACGCCGGGCTCGATCCGTTCATCCACGCCGTGCAGGGCTGCATCGGTGTCGGTCGCTGTCGCACCACCAGTGGCGGGGTGATGTGCCCGAGCTATCGCGCGACCCGCGACGAGAAGGACTCGACGCGCGGCCGGGCACGCGTCCTACAAGACATGGTCCGTACCGCACCCAGCGTCGAATCCGGTTGGCAGTCAGCCGATGTCGCCGACGCACTCGACCTCTGCCTGTCGTGCAAGGCATGTTCGAGCGACTGCCCCACCGGCGTCGACATGGCGTCACTGAAGTCCGAGTTCCTCTCCCATCACTACCGACGCCGGCTACGACCCCTCTCGCACTACTCCCTCGGCTGGATGCCCGCGTGGCTTCCCGTCGCGACCTCCGTTGCACCACTGCTGAATCGAGTTCTGCAAGCTCCACTCGCCCGACGCCTCGCCGCTCGCGCAGGCGGCCTCGACGCTCGACGCTCCATGCCCCGCTTCACCACTCGCAGCGACAGACGCGCGGCACTCAGCACACTCAACCAACCAGCCGACGCCGACGTCGTGCTGATCGTCGACACCTTCACCAAGGCATTCCGCCCGCACGTGGCAACCGCCGCGGCACGCGTACTGGCCGCCAGCGGCGACACCGTCGCCACCCGCGCCGACGTGTGTTGCGGCCTGACCTGGATCTCGACCGGTCAGCTCGATCACGCCCGAAAGGTACTGGCCCGCACTGCTGATCAACTCGACGACGGCACCGACCGCCCCCTCATCGTCGCCGAACCCAGTTGCGCGGCCGCACTGCGCACGGACCTACCAGAACTGATCACCACGCCCGCCGCACATCGTGTCGCCGCGCGAGTGACGAGCTTCGCCGCCTACCTGCCCACACTCGTCGACGCGGGGCTGCAGGTCCCGGACCTCCCCGAATCGGTCACGGTCCAAACCCACTGCCACGAGTACGCGGCCTTCGGTGCGCACGCCTCGACGGCCGCACTGGCGTCGCTCGGCGTCGAGGTCACCACGGCCGACGGATGCTGCGGCGTCGCAGGCAACTTCGGCTTCGAGAAGGGCCACTACGAGGTCAGCGTCGCGGTGGCCGAGAACGCCCTCGCGCCCGCGCTCCGAGCCGCGCCGGAAACCCCGGTCATCACCGACGGGTTCAGCTGCGCGATGAGCGTCGACCACCTGACCGCCACCGACCCCCTCATCAACGCCCACGGGCAGCACCTCGCCGAACTGCTCGCACAGGCGCTGCCCCTTGCACAAGAACTACCCCGCGCACAGCCATCACCAGAGGAAGGACTCCGATGACACTTCTCGTCGACACAACCTGGACACCCGCGGCCTCGCAACGTCGCTTCGACGTGGAGAATCCGGCGACCGGCGAGGTCATCACGTCGGTCCCGGACGGCAACGCCGACGACGCGCTCGACGCCCTCCGTCGTGCCGCCGACGCCCAATCCGACTGGGCAGCAACCAGTCCCCGCTCACGCAGCGAGATCCTCTACCGCGCATACGAACTCATCACCGCGCGGACCGACGAGTTCGCGACCCTGATGACCACCGAGATGGGCAAGCCGTACCCCGAAGCGCGCGGGGAGGTTGCCTACGGCGCCGAGTTCTTCCGCTGGTTCGCCGAGGAGGCCGTACGCATCGGCGGCGACCACTTCCTCACCCCGGACGGCAACAACCGCGTCGTCGTCCGGCATCGTCCCGTCGGCCCGTGCATCCTGATCACGCCGTGGAACTTCCCATTGGCGATGGGAACACGCAAGATCGGCCCCGCGATCGCCGCGGGCTGCACCATGGTCTTCAAGCCCGCAGAGCTGACACCGTTGACCTCGCTACTCCTCGCCGACGTACTCCGCGAGGCAGGTCTGCCCGACGGCGTCCTGAACGTGGTCACCACAAGCGATCCCGGTGACGTCGTCGGCGCGTGGATGTCGTCGGGCCTCGCCCGCAAGGTCAGCTTCACCGGCTCCACCGCGGTGGGAAAGCTGTTGCTACGCCAGGCCGCCGACACGGTGATGCGCACCTCCATGGAGCTCGGCGGCAACGCACCCTTCATCGTCTGCGACGACGCCGATCTCGACACCGCGCTCGACGCCGTGATGGTCGCGAAGATGCGCAACATGGGACAGGCATGCACTGCGGCCAATCGCATCTTCGTGCATCGTGACGTCATGGACGAGTTCGCAAGCGGTCTCACGCAACGCATGTCAACACTCACCGTCGGCGACGGGATGTCCGAAGGCACCCAGGTCGGCCCCCTCGTCGAACGCAAAGCCGTCGACAAGGTCGAAGAGCTCGTCGACGACGCCGTTCGACGCGGAGCATGGCTTCAGTGCGGCGGCACCCGTCCCGACGGCCCCGGCCACTTCTACCCGCCGACGGTCCTCACCGACGTACACCCCGAATCCGCTCTCATGAGCACCGAGATCTTCGGTCCCGTCGCGGCTCTGATCCCGTTCGGCGGCTCAGGAATCGAGGCCGACGACACCGTGGTCGCAGCCGCGAACAGCACGCCCGCCGGCCTTGTCGGATACGTCTGCAGCCGCGACGCCGAGCGGCTCGACGCCATCTCGTCGAGCCTCGCGGTGGGTATGGTCGGGGTCAACACGGGTCTGGTCTCCAACCCCGCGGCCCCGTTCGGGGGGATCAAGGAGTCGGGCCTCGGCCGCGAGGGCGGACGTCTCGGCATCGAGGAGTTCCTCGACGTCACCTACACGTCCACCCCGATCCGACGGAGGCGATAGGTGTATCTCGGCGCCCAACTCTTCACCGACAGCGAGTACCGACAGCGGTTGACCCGCGTGCGCGAACTGATGGATCTGCAAGGACTTTCGGCGATCATCGTCACCGACCCCGCGAACATCTTCTACCTCATCGGGTACAACGCGTGGTCGTTCTACACCCCGCAGATGCTGTTCGTCCCCATCGACGGAGAGATGCTGTTCTTCGCCCGCGAGATGGACGCACATGGCGCACACCGCACCACCTGGCTACCCGACGAGCAGATCGTCGGCTATCCCGAGAGCTACGTACACCGCCCGCACGTGCATCCGTTCGACTGGGTCGCGTGGGCGCTGCGGCAACGTCACCAGGTCGCACCGGCGTCGAAGGGCGGCTCCGTTGGACTCGAGATGGACTCACACTTCTTCTCGCCCAAGGCGTATCGCGCACTGCACAACGCCATCCCCGAGTGGAAGCTCGTCGACAACTTCGAACTCGTCAACTGGGTACGCTCGGTGAAATCCGACGCCGAGGTGCAGCTCATGCGACAGGCCGGCATGGTGTGTTCAGAGGCGATGCGGGCTGCCATCGAGACCATCGATGTCGGTGTGCGGCAATGTGATGCGGCAGCAGCGATCTCACAGGCACAGATCACCGGCACCGACCAGTTCGGCGGCGACTATCCCGCGATTGTGCCGATGATGCCGACCGGTGCCGCCGCCGACACTCCCCATTTGACTTGGCACCAGGGCACTTTCACCCCCGACGAGGCCGTCGTCGTCGAATTGTCCGGTGCGCACAACCGGTATCACTGTCCCCTCGCCCGCACCGTGGCGCTGAGCGCACCGTCGAAGGATCTCGACTATGTCGCGGGCGCAACGGCAGAGGGCCTCAACAACGTCCTCGACGCGATCAAACCCGGCGTCGCCACGCGTGAGCTCGCGTCGACCTGGAACTGGACTCTCGCCAAGTACGGTCTCGAAAAGCCCTCTCGCCTCGGCTATTCCATCGGTATCGGTTATCCGCCGGATTGGGGTGAGCGCACCATCAGCATCCGCACCGAGGACGAAACCATCCTCGAAACCAACATGACGTTCCACATCGTCTGCGGAATGTGGATGGACGACTACGGTTTCGAGCTCTCCGAGTCGGTACGAGTCAGCCCGACGGGCGTCGAAACCTTCACCGCGTTCCCACGGGAACTGATCAGGAAATGAGGTGTCAGCAGTGACCACCATGAACTACACGCTCCCCCTTGCCGGACGCGCGAAGGATCTCGTCGGCTCGATGATCGATTCGTCGACGTCCCTGCTGGCCTCGCAAACGCACGACATCGTGCGCTTCGCGATGGGCTCACCCGCGGACGAGGCCGTCCCCGCCGCGGAGTTCCGGCAGATCGCCGGTGAGATCCTCGACAACTCGTCGTTCACCTACGGCGCCACCGAGGGCGAACCGCGGCTGCTGCAACTTCTCGTCGACTACCTCGCCACCACACCCGACCCGTCGAGCCTCGATCGCCTCGTCATCACCACCGGCGGCATGCAGGGCCTCGACCTCGCGTCCAAACTGTTCGTCGACCCGGGCGACCTCGTCGTCGTCGAATCACCGACGTACACCAACGGCAGTGCCACTGCGCTGTCGTACGGCGCGCAGCTTCTCGAAGTGCCCGTCGACGACGACGGCATGCAGGTCGACACCCTCGAAGACCTCGTCTCCCGCACCCGACGCACCCCCAAGGCGATCTACACGATCCCGACGTTCCAGAACCCGTCGGGCGTCACCCTCTCCGAGGAACGTCGACGCGAGCTGCTGCGGCTGGCGCACGAGTGGGGCTCGGTCATCATCGACGACGACCCGTACGGTCTCCTGCGCTTCTCCGGCGACGACGTCCCGACGTTCCAGACCCTGTCGCCGCACGATCCGCTGATCTTCTCGGTGCGGACGTTCTCCAAGATCCTCGCGCCGGGCTGGCGGGTCGGATGGGTCGACGCCGACCCGTCGCTGCGCCAACTGCTCATCAACGGCAAACAGGCGATGGACACCTGCACCAACGTGCCCAACCAGCACATCGTCGCCGAATACATCGCGCGCGGCGGACTCGAGGATCACCTCGCCGGCCTGCGGGTTCTCTACCGCGAACGCAGGGACGCAATGCTCGATTCGGTGGAGCGCCATTTCGGCGACCGCGTGTCGACGACGCACCCCGAGGGCGGCTTCTTCCTTTGGCTGACCCTGCGCGGCGAGTTCGCCGAGATCGACACCCGCGAACTGTTCGAGACCGCTCTCGCCGACGGCGTCGCGTTCATCCCCGGCCCCGCGCTGTCGCCGACCGGCCGGTTCCGCAACGCCCTGCGTCTGTGCTTCGCATCGAGCACGCCCGAGCGCATCGACGAGGGAATTCGACGTCTCGCCGGAAGCTGCGAGAGGATGTCTGCGAGAGGGTGACACAGAACAGCTGAGGTCGGCTTGGCAGTTGACGTTGGCACTGCCTAGCCGACGACCACGAAGGGAATCCCTGTGACGGTGAGCGAGTCCGACGCGGTGGTGGCCCGGATCCGTCCGGACGAGATCGTCGCGCTCACCAGAGCTCTGGTCGACGCCCCGAGTGAGAACCCCGGCGGCACCGAGGCTCAGGCTGTCGCCGTTCTCGAAAACGCTTGCCGCGATGCTGGTTTCACCGTCACCACCCATGAGGTGACGCCCGGCCGACCCAACCTCATCGCGACGCTACCCGGCGGCGACGGGCCAGGACTGATGTTCCTCGGACACTCCGACGTCGTCCCGGCCGGACCTGGCTGGACCGGTGATCCCTACCGCACCCGGTTGTCCGACGGCGTGCTGACCGGGCGCGGCACCGTCGACATGAAGGGCGGATTGGCCTCGGTCGTCGAGGCGATGTCGGCGTTGGCGCCGCTGGCCGCGCAGGGACGACTCTCCGGTCCGGTGCAGTTGGTCTGCACCGTCGACGAGGAGGAACACGGCGCGGGCGTCCGCGACCTGGTGGCCCGCGCCGACACCTCCCGCGACTTCATCGGTTGCGTCGTCGCCGAACCCACCGATCTGGTCGTCGTCCGCGGGTGTCGCGGGGCGTCGTATCTGGAAATCGACATCCGGGGCAAGGCCGCCCACTCCGGTCGCCCCGACGACGGCCGCAGCGCGATCTACGCGGCAGCGTCGATCATCGACATCATCCGGGCCGACCACGAGGCGATGACCGCGGGCGCCGCAGGTCTTCTCGGCTCGGGTACGTGGAACGTGGGGACGATGAGCGGCGGGCAAGGCATTTCCGTTGTCGCCCCGATGGCGGCACTCGGCGTCGACCGCAGACTGATGCCAGATGAGAGTGCGGATGCCATCGCCGAATGGCTGCGCGGCCGCATCGCCGCCGCAGGCATCGAGTCCGACGGCATCGAGGTCGACGTCGCGGTCACCATGGAGATGCCTGGCTTCGAGACTCCTGCCGACCACACACTGGTCACCGCAACCGTCGACGCGCTGAACTCACTCGACGCCCAGACGTCCGTCGGCGGCTGGACCGCGGCGTGCGACGGCGGTTTCGTCAGTCGCGACCTCGGCATCCCGGCGATCGTCTGCGGTCCGGGCAACATCAACACCCAGGCCCATCAGCCCGACGAATCCGTCGCGGTCGACGATCTGGTCACTGCCGCACGGGCTTACGCGTTGGTGGCGCTGGAACTGCTCGGCTGACGCCGCCCGCCCCGAGCACAGCGCGCACCGTCGAACGCACCCGCGCGTCGACCTCAGCCGGAGAGCCTTCGGGGAACTTTCCGCCGAGGTACAAGAACGCCAGCCCGTGCACCAGCGCCCACATCGCGGTCGCAACCTCTTCCGGCTCGGACGTCGAAACCGTTGCGGCGACAACGGTATTCAAATACTCATGGATCGCCTCGACGGCCTCGACCCGATCCGGGCTCGTCGGGTCGCACCGCTCGGCGAACATCGCGCGGAACAACCCCGACCGCTCCAACGCGAACCGCACGTACGCGACGGCGATGTCGGCTACATCGTCGACGCTCGCCGGCGACTCGCTCGCCGCTCTCAGCCGCGCAGTCAGCTCGCGATAGCCCACCGCAGCAACGCTCGAGACCAATGCCTCACGGTCGGCGAAGTGCCGGTAGGGCGCCGCGGGTGAGACGCCCGCGCGCCGTGCGACAGCGCGCAACGACAACTCGGCAGAGCGGTCCTCGTTGAGCAACTCGATCGCCGACTGCACCAGCGCTGCGGCGAGATCACCGTGGTGATACGACTCGGGCCTCGACATATGCGACATCTTATCGCTGGTTGAGCCGCCGGAGACCGTCAGCACTGCACGTGGGAGCCGGTATCAGCGCGTGACGGTACGCGCCTGGTCAGCGCGAAGTCACCGCCGTGGAGCTCTCCGGAACCGTGATGTCCTCGGTCCGCTCGGGAATCTCGGTGCCGCGCAACGACGCTCCGGCCGTCTCCTTCAAGAAGATCAGCGCCACCATGCCGATCGCACACGCGCCCATCATGTAGACGGCGGGAAACAGGTTCCAGCCCGTGTCGTTGACCACCGCTTCGTTGACGAGCGGTGCGGTACCGCCGAACGCGGCGGTCGCCACGTTGTAGGAGATTGCGAAGCCCGCGTAGCGCACCTGAGTGGGGAACATCGCCGGGAACGTCGCGGAGATGGTCGAGAGCTGAGGCACGTAGAACAGTCCCAGGATCACGAATCCCACTATCGCCCAAGCGAATCCCTTACCCATCAACCAGTAGAGCGGTATTGCGAATACGAAGAGTCCGATGAGCGAGAACCACCACATCGGTTTACGCCCGGTCTTGTCCGACGCCGCTCCGAAGAACGGGATCACCACCATCATCGCGAGCTGACCGATGAGCACCACCGTTGAACCCGACGACTCCGACAGCCCGATCGTCTCCTTCAGGTACGTCGGCTGATACGCCAGCAGCGTGTAATTCGCGACGTTGAGTGCGATCACCATGCCGAACATGATCAGGATCGGCTTCCAATAGTTGCTCAGCAGATCCTTGAAGCGGGTGTAGGCGCTTCCGGTGATCTCGTCGCGCTTGTCCAGCTCCTGGAACACCGGGGTGTCTTCCAGCTGCGATCGCAGATACAGACCGATCAACCCGAGCGGCAGCGCAATCAGGAACGGAATTCGCCAGCCCCACGTCTGCATCTGCTCGTCGGAGAGCAACAGCTCGAGGAACAGAACGATCGCGGTGCCCGCGCTGAACCCGGCGAGTGTGCCGAACTCCAGCAGCGATCCGTACTTGCCGCGCTTGTTGTCCGGCGCATACTCGGCCATGAACGTCGCAGCACCGCCGTATTCGCCGCCGGTGGAGAAGCCCTGAATCACGCGCAGCGCTATCAACAGAATCGGCGCCCAGATCCCGGCGACGGCGTGTGTCGGAAGGACACCGATCAGCGCAGTGGCACCGGCGATCAATAGAATCGTCATGGCCAGCACGGACTTTCGTCCGATCCGGTCACCAATGGGACCCCAAATCATGCCGCCCAACGGGCGTAGGACGAATGAGATCGCGAACCCGAGCATGGTGCCTATCGAGCCGAGCGACCCCGGGAAGAATGCTTGCGTGAGGTAGGTGGCGGTCGCGGCGTAGACGCCGTAGTCGTACCACTCTGTTGCGTTGCCGATCGCCGACGCGCCAATTGCTTTGCGGAGTAGAGCTTTTCCTTCTCGCGACTCGGGGTCGGGTGCGAGATCCTCATAGGTTGCCGAGGAGTTTGCCGTAGCCATCTGTGCCTTCCTGGGTGGACTCGGGGCCAGTGTGTCTTCGCGCTGACTCACATCGGTGGGCGGTGATCAGTACACGTCGTCTAGAGCAGTCGGCGGAGACCGTCTCTCATGTGTTCGATCATCAGCTCGTCGGCCGCCTTCGCATCTCCAGCCGCGATGGCGTCCACCAATGCCTGGTGTTCGTCGGTACGTTCCTTTCCCGAGGAATACGTTCCCCGCATCGCGCGTAGACACATCTTCGTTTCCACGAGGATCGTGCTGTGCAAGCGCGACAATCGTTGACTCCGCGCGTACTCCACCAAAGTCTGATGGAACCGCATATCCGCTTCGGCCATGTCTTCGCCGTTCGGATCGTCGATATGACGACGCATCAACGCAACCACGTCGGTGAGAGCTTGCACCGCCGCAGGGTCGCCGTGTTCGATCACCTGCTCTATTGCCGCACGTTCAACGGCCGTCCGGGCGATGTACATGTCCCGGATGTCGTCGTCATCCATCGAAACGACGAACAAGCCTCGGTTGCGGTGACTCACCAGCAACCCTTCTGCAGTCAGGCGTTGCATCGCCTCTCGCAGTGGCCCCCGACTCACTCCCAGGTCTGCTGCGAGACCCGCTTCGGTCAATTGTGAACCGGACGGAAAGTTACCGTTCGCAATCGCATCGTGCAACTTTCTGGCGATGATCGCAGGTGTCGACTCCTGCTCGATCGGTTCGAGAACCCTACGGCGACCCTCCGATCGAGCTCGCTCCATTGTCATCGTGACCATCCTCTTCTTCGTACTCTATGCACGCGCAAATGTCAGGGTTTCGCCGCGAGCGCCGCCCATCCAGATGTCGTTGCATGCTGCGGCGAACTCGACGAGACCATCGGTGATGGTGGCGAACACATTTCCGGGAACCCATCCGACATCCCCGTTGACCAGCAAGTTGTTTCGACCATAGAAGACTGCAAGGTCGATGAGCAGTGAGTGTTCCGACGGCGCGGCGTCGGATTCGTAACCGTAAGCGGGATTGTCCAATACACCGTCGAAGGTGAAATAGCAAAGGTCGCCCGGTATCGGTGTGACCGTCGTGTTCTCCGGTCCCGGTTCATGCGCCGCGAACGCGGGCGCCAACGTGTAGATCTCGTTGCGCGCAAACTTGCCGTGAAAGACCTGACCCCCCAACGGCAAAGCGTCCCACACCGCGGCGGCGGTGCGCGGCGCCTCGGCGTCGAGCAGTCTCGCCCGGGCGCTGACATCGCGCGATGTGAGGCTGACGATGATAAAGCGATCGGTCACGAGCCATCTCGACTTTCGTTGAGGTGAGCAGACTTTCGTCGAAAGTCTGCATCTGCGAGCGTGCCGACGTTCGCGACCGACTCGTATGCCGCGGCCACGCGCAGCACTGTCGCGTCGTCGTGGCGTGCTCCCACGATCTGAATGCCAGTGGGCAGCAACGGGTCCTGCGCAAACCCGCTCGGCACCGTGATCGCAGGTTGACCGGTGAGATTGAACGGATAGCTGTACGGCGTCCACGACGTCCAGTCCTGCGACGACGAACCTGCAGGCACGTCGACGCCCGCCTCGAATGCGACGGACGGCATCGACGGTGTCACCAGAACGTCGTAGTCCTCGTGCAGTGCACCCATCTGTGTGCCCATTGCCATTCGCAGCGCAGTGGCATCCACATAGTCGGCCGCACTGAAGTCGTGGTGACGTTCCAGTGCCGCAAGCAGTTTCGGGTCGACGCGATCCCGCAGGGCAGGGTCCAGAGCCCCGACCACCGCGGCCGCTCCCGCGAACCACACCGTGTGGTACGCCCAGACCGGATCGTCCCACCCGATGTCGACCTCGTCGACCGTGGCTCCGAGGTCGCGTAGAACGCCGACCGCAGCCTCAGTATTCGACTGCACCGCAGCATCATTGACGCCATAGCCGAGATCGGGACTGTAAGCGACGCGGACGCCATCCAAACCCCGCGCGCCCGCGATGATCTCCGGGGCGACAGGTTGCGGCGTCGGCCCCGCCGACCAGTCACGCGAATCGAAACCACTGATGACGTCGAGCAACAACGCGCAGTCGACGACGCTGCGCGTCATCGGTCCGACGTGTGCCACCGGCGCGAACGGACTCGGCGGATACATCGGCACCCGGCCGAGCGTCGGCTTGAGTCCGACAACTCCGCAGAACGCAGCCGGAATACGAATCGAGCCGCCACCGTCGGTGCCGACCGACAGCGGCCCGAGTCCCGCCGCGAGGGCAGCGGCGCTACCTCCGCTCGAACCGCCCGACGTCCGATCGGTCGACCACGGATTGCGCGTGATGCCGGTCCGGGGACTGTCGGTCACGCCTTTCCAGCCGAACTCAGGCGTCGTGACCTTGCCGAGCGGCACGGCTCCCGCCTCGCGCAGTCGTGCCACCGCTGGCGCGTCGACGTCGGATCGTTGTGTGTCAGGGCTCAGCGTCAACGAGCCGCGCAGCGTCGGCCACCCCTCGGTGAGCAGGAGATCCTTGATCGACACCGGCACGCCGTCGAGCGGACCGATGGGAGTCGACGCGGCGTAGCGAGCCGCCGATTGGCGTGCGGCAGCCATCGTCGTATCAGGGTCAACGACGCAGAAGGCGTTGATCTCGACGTTCACCTGCGGGATGGTGTCCAGTAGCTCGGCAGCGACGTCGACAGGGCTCAGCAAACCACTGCGGTAGGCGTCACCGAGCTCCGACGCCGACATCGTGCGCACTGAGTCCTGCATGGTCACCTCCGGTTCCGATACGGTGAGAACAACAATTGTTTGATTGTTGACAATCTAGTCGGGAGGTCAACCCGTGACAACCGCTATCACCGCGGTCCTCTACCCGGGACACGCGGCCGAGGACGACTACCAGCTCATCGAGGACGCACTCGGCCCGTCGATTCGCCTGCCCGTGGTGATCACCGAAATCGACTCCGACGATCACACCGTCGGCGCCATGCGGGCTGTCGGCGAGTCCGACCGACTACTCGACGGCGCACAGCGCGCACGCACACACGACCCCGCAGCGTTGATGTGGGCGTGCACCTCGGGCAGCTTCCTCTACGGGTGGGAGGGCGCACAACGGCAGGCCGCGCAGTTGTCCGAGGTTGCGGGACTACCCGCATCGTCGACGTCGCTCGCGTTTGCCGAGGCGTGCAGAGCGCTCGGGATCGACGCGGTCGCGGTCGCGGCGAGCTATCCGAGCGACGTCGCCGCGGGATTCACGACGTTCCTCGCCGGCGCGGATATCGAGGTGGTCGGTATCCGCGCCAACGACATTCTGACCGCGACCGACGCCGGGTTCATCGACGGCGACACCCTGTTCGACATGGTTGTCACCGCCGATCAGCCTGCGGCGCAAGCCATCCTGATTCCCGACACCGCACTACACACGGCAACCTGGATCAACGACCTCGAGGCGCAGGTGGGTAAACCGGTCCTCACCGCGAACCAGGTGACCGCCTGGGAGGGTGCGCGGCTGGCGGGCGCAACCCCGCACTCCGACAAGCTGGGCGCGTTGTTCAGTCAGACGCCGCTTGTTCAGGCTCCGCGCCTCCAGACCCAGCCTGCTCAGGTGCCGAGTGTCCCCGTACGAAGCGATACCCCATCCCGGCCTCGGTGAGCAGATGCACCGGATGCGCCGGGTCGTCTTCGAGTTTGCGGCGCAGACTGGCCAGGTACACGCGCAGATAGTTGGTCTGGTTGAGGTACTTGGGACCCCACACGGTACTCAGGATGTCCTTCTGCCCCACCAGTTTTCCCTCGTTGCGCACGAGCAGTTCGAGAATCCCCCACTCGGTCGGCGTCAGGTGGATCTGCTCACTGTGGCGCGACACCTGCTTCGCACTGAGGTCGACCACGAAGTCTCCCGCGTCGACAACCGGCACCTCCGACGCATCCGGCGCAGCGACTCCACGACGCACTGCTGCACGCAGTCTCGCCAAGAACTCGTCCATCCCAAAGGGTTTCGTGACGTAATCGTCGGCGCCCGCGTCGAGCGCAGCCACCTTGTCGACCGATTCGCCGCGCGCCGACAACACGATGACCGGCACGTTGGTCCACCCGCGCAATCCCTCCAGAACCGTGAAGCCGTCGATGTCGGGAAGCCCGAGGTCGAGGACAACCACCTGCGGGTTGACCTTGGCTGCCGCGGTCAGCGCCGCGGTTCCCGTCGACGCCGTCGTGACAGCGAAGCCACGGGCGCTCAGATTGATTCGTAAGGCCCGCAACAACTGTGGTTCGTCGTCGACAACCAGAACTCGGATTCCGTCGGTCATGACTCGTCGTCCTCCGCCGGAAGTGAAACGACCATCGTGGTGCCGCCGCCCGGTGTCTCCTCTACACCGAGCGTGCCACCGATCGCGGCGGTAAACCCCTGCGCTACAGACAGACCCAGCCCGACGCCCCCGTCGGCACCGTTGCGGTCGCCACCCTGAACGAAGGCGTCGAAGATCTGCCCGCGTCTGTCGGCGGGAATCCCGGAGCCGTGGTCGATCACACGAATGACGGTACGCGGCACACCGTCGTCGTCGGTCTCGGACTCTGCCGCGACCTCGACACCGGCGCCACCTCCCCCACCGTGGCGCACCGCGTTGTCGATCAGGTTGGCCAGGACGCGTTCGAGCAGTCCACCGTCGGTGTATGCCCACATCGCGTGGAAGGTGAAAGCGATCTCCGGGATGGGCCCACCGACCCAGCTCACCGCGGTCGCTGCACGGTGCACCACCTCGACGAGGTAGGTGCGCGCCAGTCTCGGCCGCACGGCACCTGCCGCGAGCCTCGACGAGTCGAGCAGATTTCCGACAAGCGCCGACAGGTGGTCGACCGACTCGTCGATTGTCTCGAGGAGTTCTGAGGTGTCCTCCGGGCTGAATGTCACGTCGCCCGCACGCAGGCTCGACACCGCGGCTTTCGCGCCGGCCAACGGTGTGCGCAGATCGTGGCTCACCGCGGACAGCAGTGCGCGACGCATCTCGTCGGTCTGGGCGAGTGCACGTGCCTCGGACGCCTCGCGTTCGAGTCGACGACGCTGCACCGCGCCGGCGGCCTGGATCGCCACCGAGGTGAGTACCCGTCGATCCCGACCGCCGAGTTTCGGCCCGCGCAACAGCAATTCGTATTCACCGCCGGGGACCGGGCAGACCGTGTCGGCGTCTTCGGCGCGCTGCGGCGGGTCGTCGCCGACGGCGGCGTCGACGACGCGTCGACCATCTTCTTTGTGCACCACCGACACCGCGGCCTGGTCGTAGGTCTCACGCACGCGCTGCAGCAGTGCCGACACGTCAGCCCCGCCAAGCACGGCGTCGGAGAACAACGCCAACAACTCGGCGTCACGGCTTGCCAGGCTGGCTTGTCGACGCCTGTTCGCAGCCGAATCGACCAGTGCGGCAACCGCTATCGCGATCACCAGCATGACAAGGATGGTGATGAGATTGTCGGGCTCGTTGATGGTGAACGTGAACCGTGGGTTGGTGAAGAAGTAGTTGAGCAGCAGGCCGGCCACCACCGCCGACAATGCCGCAGGCCCGATGCCGCCCAGCAGCGAGACCGCGAGCACCGTCACGAAGAACAACGCCGACTCGCTGGCGAACCCCAACCAACGGTCCAGGACGGCGAGTATGACCGTCATGATCACCGGCACCACGACCGCCGCGACCCAGCTCAACGGACGATGGAAGCGCGTGTCGCGAATGTCGAGCCGGTTTCGACGACGCGTCTCGTCGTGGGTGACCATGTGGACGTCGATCTTCCCGCTGTGCGCAACGACATTCGCGCCGACGCCCTCGTCGAAGAGTCGTTGCCAGCGCGGGCGGCGCGACGTACCCAGCACCAACTGCGTCGCGTTGACGCCGCGTGCGAAGTCGAGGAGCGTCGACGGGATGTCGTCGCCGACGACGGTGTGGATTCGCGTGCCGAACCCTTCGGCCAACTCGTGCAGCCGGGACAGTTCGGCAGCGGGCGTCCCGACGAGTCCGTCTCCGCGGATCACATGCACCACAACCAGTTCCGCGCTCGACCGTGACGCAATGCGACTCGCTCGACGCATAAGGGTCGCGGATTCGGGTCCACCGGTGATCGCGACCACCACGCGCTCGCGTGCTTCCCACGTGTCGGTGATCGCGTGCGCCGCGCGGTAGTCGGCGAGATTGTCGTCGACGCGGTCGGCGAGCCACAGTAGTGCCAATTCGCGCAGTGCCGTCAGATTTCCCTGGCGGAAGTAGTTCGAGAGCGCCCCGTCGATGCGTCCGGCCGGGTACACCTTGCCCGCACTGAGTCGTTGACGTAGCGCCTGCGGGGCTATGTCGACCAACTCGATCTCGTCAGCGGCACGCACCACGGCGTCGGGAACGGTCTCGCGCTGGATGACACCGGTGATCTGGGCGACGACGTCGTTCAGACTCTCCAGATGCTGCACGTTGACCGTTGTCAGCACGTCGATGCCCGCGTCGCGCAACTCCTCGATGTCTTGCCAGCGCTTGGCGTTTCGCGATCCGGGAGCATTCGTGTGCGCCAGTTCGTCGACGAGTGCGACGCGTGGGGCACGCGCCAGCACGGCGTCGAGATCCATCTCGTCGAGGACGGCCCCGCGATACACCTCCTCGCGGCGCGGAATCTCCTCGAGACCATCGGTGAGAGCCGCGGTTGCCGAGCGCCCGTGCGACTCGACAACCGCGATCACCACATCTACACCCTCGTCGGCGAGACCTCGTGCATGCGAAAGCATTTCGTAGGTCTTGCCGACTCCGGGCGCACACCCGAGGAAGACTTCGAGTCGTCCCCGGGTGTCAGCACCTGAACCCATGGAACTGAGTCTAATCAGCGCGACCGGCGATCACTTGCACACCGTGTGACCCAGCGCGAGGTTCACCTCGAGCACATTGACGCGCTGCTGCCCCAGGAATCCGAACTGCCGACCCGACGTGTGAGCGTCGACGATCTCGCGGACGGCAGCCTGCGACTTTCCGCTGTTCCGGGCGATCCGCGAGATCTGGATCGCTGCGTATTCGGGGCTGATCTGCGGGTCGAGGCCCGAGCCGGAACCCGTCACGGCGTCCGCGGGCACCGCCGACGGTGCGACGCCCTCACGCTCGCCGATCAACGCGCGGCGGGCGGTGATGTTGTGCGCGAGCGTCTCGCTGTTGGGGCCCTGATTGCTCGCGGCCGAGGCCGACGGATCGCCGGTGGCCATCGGATCGTCGGCCGAGCCGAGCACCCGCGCGTGCAGATAGCTGTCGGGAGTCCCAGCAGGTGCCTTCGGATCGACCCCGATCAGCGACGACCCGGCGTTACAGCCCGTGGCGTCGGTCATCTGCGACCCCTCTGCTGAGTTCGACCCGATGCGCGATGCCGCCCAGACAACCGTCGGATAGGCGACGCCGAGGATCACTGTCAGCGCCACGAGCATCGCGAACGCGACGGCACACTGCCGGAGGAATCCGGACGTGATGGTGTTCATGCTGCGATTACCCCATTCCCGGGAGGAAGCGGACGACGAGATCGATGAGCCAGATCCCCACGAACGGGGTGATCACGCCTCCGACGCCGTAGACGAGTAGGTTGCGCCCCAACAACTTCGACGCCGAGCTGGGTCGGTACCGCACACCACGCAGCGAGAGCGGGATCAACGCGACGATGATGAGCGCGTTGAACACCACCGCCGACACGATCGCCGACTGTGCCGAGTGCAGCCGCATGATGTTGAGCGTGTCGAGCTGCGGATAGATGCTCACGAACATCGCAGGCAGGATCGCGAAGTACTTCGCGAGGTCGTTGGCCAGCGAGAACGTGGTCAGTGCGCCGCGAGTGATCAACAGCTGCTTGCCGATGGCCACGATGTCGATGAGCTTGGTCGGGTCGGAGTCGAGGTCGACCATGTTGCCGGCTTCCTTCGCCGCCGACGTTCCCGAGTTCATCGCCACACCGACGTCGGCCTGCGCGAGCGCGGGGGCGTCGTTGGTGCCGTCACCGGTCATCGCGACCAGTCGTCCACCTGACTGCTCGGCACGGATCAGTGCCAGCTTGTCCTCCGGTGTCGCCTCGGCGACGAAGTGGTCGACGCCTGCTTCGGCGGCGATCGCCTTCGCGGTGAGCGGGTTGTCGCCGGTAACCATGACCGTGCGGATACCCATCTCACGCAATTGCGCAAAGCGTTCTGTCATACCGGGTTTCACGACGTCCGACAGCTGGATCACACCCAGCACACGCGGCGTTTCGTCGTTGACGGCGACGACCAGCGGCGTACCTCCGCCGTTCGAGATCTCGGCGACCCGTTCGGTCACCTCGACAGGCATGTCGCCACCGAGCTTCGTCACCCAGCGTGCGACCGCATCGGCGGCACCCTTGCGGTACTCGACGACAGGGCCGGGACCCGTGCGTACATCGATACCGCTCATACGCGTCTCCGCGGTGAAGGGCACGACCTCGAACTCGGGATGCTCGTGACCACGCGTCGCGGCAAGCGCTTCCGCGTCGGCGGGCACCACATCATGCTCGTCCAAACACAATTCGACGATGCTGCGTCCCTCGGGAGTGTCGTCGGCGAGACTGCAGCGGTAAGACACCTCGGCGAGCTCGGCCGTCGAGGTACCCGGGCCGGGGAAGATCTCGGTGGCTCGACGATTACCGAAGGTGATGGTGCCGGTCTTGTCGAGCAGCAGGGTGTCGATGTCGCCCGCGGCCTCCACCGCGCGGCCCGACATGGCGAGCACGTTGCGCTGCACGAGCCGGTCCATGCCCGCGATACCGATCGAGCTGAGTAGCGCACCGATCGTCGTCGGGATCAGGCAGACGAGCAGCGCGATCAGCTTGATCGCATCGGGGCTCTGGCCCGCATACTGCTGCATCGGACCGACCGCGACCACCGCGAGCAGGAAGATCAACGTCAGGCTCGCGAGCAGGATGTCAAGTGCGATCTCGTTGGGCGTCTTCTTGCGCGACGCACCCTCGACGAGCGCGATCATCCGATCGACGAAGCTCTCTCCGGGCGCGGCGGTGATCTTGACGACGATCCGGTCGCTGAGAACCACCGTGCCGCCCGTCACCGCGCAGCGGTCGCCGCCGGACTCACGCACCACCGGAGCGGACTCGCCGGTGATGGCCGACTCGTCGACCGTCGCGATGCCGTCGACGACGTCGCCGTCGCCCGCGATCACCTCACCGGCCTCGACGACGATCAGATCGCCGACCCGCAGGGCCGTTCCCGAGACCTGAGAGATCGAACCGCTCTCGTCGAGTCGACGAGCCAAGCTGTCGCGCTTCACCTTTCGCAGTGAATCGGCCTGTGCCCGACCGCGGCCCTCCGCGACGGCCTCGGCCAAATTCGCGAAGAGCACGGTGAACCACAGCCACGCCGCGATCAGCCATGCGAACCACGACGGCCGCCAGATCGCGAGCACCGTGGTCACGATCGACCCGATGTACACGACGAACATGACCGGATTGCGCGCCTGGTCGCGCGGGTTGAGTTTCCGCAGTGCCTGCGGAACCGACGTGATGAGCTGACGAGGATCGAACGAGCCGCGCGAGACCAGTTGTGTCTCTTCACGCTGTTCGACCGTCGCCTCCTCGGGTGTCACATCGGATTCGATGGTGTTGACGCTCACAGAAGTGCCTCCGCGATGGGTCCCAGCGCCATGGCCGGGAAGAAGGTGAGACCGGCGACGAGAAGGATCGTGCCGAGTAGCAGTACGCCGAACAGAACTCCGTGCGTGGGCAGATTGGCCTCGGCGCGCACGGCCTCCTGCCGCTCGAGGACGGCAACCACCCCGCCGCTACCGCTGGTCGAGCTGTCTTCGCTGGTAGAGCTGTCTTCGCTGGTCGAGTCGCTACCGCTGGTCGAGCTTGTCGAGACCACCCCACCGCCAGTCGAGCCCTCACCGCCAGCCGAGCTCCCACCGCTGGTCGAGCTCCCACCGCTGGTCGAGCCTGTCGAGACCACCCCGCGCGGGCGTTGGCGGCTGAGCAGCCCCGCGAGCGCGAGCACGAACACGATCGGCAAGAACCGGCCGAGCAGCATCGCCATTCCGAGCGACGTCTGGAACCAGTCACTGGTGACCGTCAGCCCACCGAACGCGCTGCCGTTGTTGTTCGCGGCCGACGCATACGCGTAGATCACCTCGGAGAAGCCGTGGATCGATCCCGGAGTCCCCGGGTCGCCACTGTTGCCCTGGGCGTCGAGCGTCGAACCCATCGCAACGCTGACACCGACGCCGACCAGCACCAGAGCGGGCATGACCAACACGTATAGCGCCGCCATGGTGATCTCGTTCTGGCCGATCTTCTTTCCGAGGAACTCCGGCGAGCGTCCGACGAGTAGACCGCCGACGAACACCGTGACCACAGCCATCATCAGGATTCCGTAGAGTCCGGTGCCGACGCCGCCGGGCGCGACCTCACCGAGAAGCATGTTCCAGATCACCGCTCCACCACCACCGGCAGAGAGGCTGTCGTGGGCGGCATTGACTGCGCCCGTTGACGTTCCGGTTGTCGAGACGGCGAACAACGCACTTCCGGGAATACCGAAACGCTGTTCTTTGCCCTCCATCATCGCGCCGGCAGCCTGAGCGGCGAGACCGTTGGTGTGCGATTCGAAACTCCACACGATCGCGAGCATCACGCCCCAGATCGCCGCCATCACGCCGAGCAGCGTGAGGCCCTGGCGTCGATCGCGCACCAGCGTGCCGTAGGTACGTGTCAGGCAGATCGGAATGATCAGGATCGCAAGGATTTCCACGACGTTGCTGAACGGCGTCGGATTCTCGAACGGATGCGCCGAGTTCGCCGACAGCGTGCCGCCGCCGTTGGTTCCGAGTTCCTTGATCGCCTCCTGAGAAGCGAACGGCCCCACCATGCTTCGAGCAGGATCGCCCGACATCGTCGTGAAGCCGAAGCCGCTGTGCCACGACTGCACCACGCCCTGAGTCAGCAGCAGGATCGCGACGATCACGCTGAGCGGCAGGAGAATACGCACGCATGTGCGCGTCAGATCGACCCAGAAGTTGCCGATCAGGCCGTCGCCGCGTCGGTTCACCAATCCTCTGATGAGCGCGACGGCCACAGCCATGCCGACGGCGGCAGACACGAAGTTCTGCACAGCGAGTCCGAGCATCTGGGAAAGGTTGCTCATCACCACTTCTGGCGAATACGACTGCCAGTTGGTGTTGGTGACAAACGAGATCGCGGTGTTGAACGCCGTCGCCGGATTGACACCTGCCTTGCCGTCCGACCAGGGCAGCACGCCCTGTAGCCGCTGCAGCAGATAGAGGAACAGAAACGAGATCAGCGAAAAGGCCAGTACCGCAACCACGTAGCCGACCCACGTCTGTTCGCGTCGGGCGTCGACGCGAGCCAACGAGTAGATCGCGCGCTCGGGCAGCAGGTCGCGAGTGCTGCGGTACACGCGGGCCATGTAGTCGCCCAGCGGCACGTAGACGACTGCGAGAACCAGGACGACGAACGCCACCTGGAGCGCCCCCGCAAGGGATGAATTCACGTTCAGAACCTTTCCGGCTTGATCAGCGCGATCATGAGGTAGATCGCTGTCGCCGCCGACAGGACCAGCAGAACCACGTTCAACACTCCGTCTGCAGTCATCGGCCGATCCTCGCGTCGACGCCCCGGACCACCAGGACGCATATCGCGAAGCCGATCAACGCGGCGAGTACATAAAGCACATCGGCCACTTGTCACACTCCTTGGCTGGGCATGCCGAACGTCGAGCTGGCGAACGGCGCACCACAGCTTCTGTCTAATTCGTCTGTGTTGGAAGACCTCTTAACGTGTTCCATACGCGGCGCCGGGGTTTGTTGACGCAACCTTCGCGCCAACCGACTCAGCCGTGCAGCGGGCCTCGTCAAAGGCGCGTCAAAGGCGCGTCAAGATCTGCGCTCACGGCGTCGAGAAGTCGTGAGGAATACGCTCTCCCGCGCGTGTAGGAGTTAGAACCGATCACATGAACGAGTCAGGATCGTCGCGCTGGGGATACGTCCAGGTCGGCTACGCGCGCCATTGGGTCTGCCATCGCATCGTCGTGTATCCGCCCGGCACCAGCGAGGACGACGCGCGCTGGCTGCGCGTGTGGCGGGCACTACCCTTCGTCGCGATCGCGACGGTGTTGACCGCAGCGTTGATCGCGTCGTGGATGGGTCGCTCCGGGCTTGCCGGAATGCTGAGTGGAATGGTTGTCGCGTTCGCGACGGTTGTGGTCGTGGGGCAGCGGACCCACCTGGTGCGCACGCAGACACGCACAATGGAGGCGTGGACGGGTTACGGAACGGACGCCACCGCCCGAGCTACCCAGCGGAGTATCTGCGAACTCGGCGCTGCCCTGCGCGACGCCGATGGTCGTCTCGCTTCAGGTGCGATCAGCCCCGTCGAACACGAAATGGTGTGGGCCCGTTGCTATCACGAGATTCCCGCTGCCCGGCGGCGTCGACTCAGCGCGGTGTGATCGCGATGCCGATCGTCCCATCCTTGCCACGACGGATCAGGCTTGCCTTGACGAGACCCCAGCCGACGATGCCGTACTTTTTCGAGATCGCGCTGCGCACGCGATCGGTACCGGCGGCGTCGAGGATCGTCGCGGTTCCGTCCACCGGTTGACCCTCGAGCTTCTTTCCGCGGGCATCACACGCCTGGACGACGACGTGCGGGTCGCGTCGAATCCGCTTGACCTTCCACGAGCCGGTCTCTGTCCACATCAGCAGCGACTCGCCGTCGTAGGCCGCCCACAGAGGCGACGACACCGGCGTCCCGTCTTTGCGAAAAGTGGTCAGCTGCACGTACTTTGCATCGGTCGCAGCGTCGAAGGGCTTATCGGTGGCCATACCCAACCCTACTTCGCTCAACCCGATATCGGAGTCGCTCACGCGGCGCGTGCGAACAGCGACTGGTCGGCAGCAGGTACCGCGTAGGAGTGAGTGATCCCCGGCGACAGCACGCCGGCGTCGACGAGCGTCGCCCACGCGGTCACCTGGTTGGCCGAGAGCACCGGTTTGCCGAGTTCGGCTTCGAGTGCGCCGAGGACGTCGTAGGTCCAGAGGTTGGTGCAGGACACGAAGATCGCGTCGGCGTCTGGATGGTCGGCGCCACGGATCAGATCGGCCGTGACCGAATACGGAATGGTCCAGATGTCGTGGTCACGACCAAGTCCGGCCTGCGCCACCACGCTGCGTCCGGCTTGCGCGAGAAAGTCACACAGCAACCCGGTGAGCGCATTCGTATAGGGCGTCGCCACGGCGATCCGACTGATTCCCAACGCATCCAACGCGCGTAACAGCGCTTCCGACGTCGTGACCGCACGCTGCGCACCGGCACCCAACATGCAGTTGGAGAGTTCGACGGCCCCGGAGATGCCGTAGACAAAGCTGCCCGACGCACACGCGTACGCGTATGCACTGGGCCGAACGGCCGATATCGCGCGCACCGCCGCCGCGATCTCGGCGTGGTTGTTCAGGTCCTTGCACATGTCGACGTCGACCGGGGCGTCGATGAATCCGGTCCGAGTGAAGTGCAGCGAGACGCCGTCGGGCATCCAGCGCCACAGCTCGCGGTCGAGAGCCATATCGAACGGGCAGACGATCCCGATGCCAACCTGCTCGCCGGGGCCATCACCCCACCCGAATTCGTACTCCATGCAGGCATGATGACACATTGTCGGATTGTTGACAGTTCGAGCGCGCAAGTCACGTACCTGCGGATCCGCGGTCTGGGTAGCGATGTTCCACAGCCGTTCTCCGACGTGTCCGAATTGTCGTACCCGCCCTGTAGCGTTGTTGTCAGATCGAACACACAAGCGATCACCGACACGCGGAGAAAAAGGGGGTGGCCATGACCGACATCATCGACGACCACGTCCCGGCTTCGCCATTTTCGAACTCGCCGCTCTCGTTCACCGCCGCTGACCTCGACACCATCGGCCACCTCTCCGGTGCCGAACTCAACGACGTCGCCCGCACCACCCAACGGCTGGCACGCCAAGCCGAAGCACGCACCGCGCTCATGGCCTTCCGCATCGGCGAATCGATCGCCGACGACATGCTCGTCGTCGCCGCCACCCGACCGCACACTCACCACGCCGTCGACA
>NZ_LZTE01000078.1:0-587 GCF_001665925.1 Gordonia sp. 852002-50816_SCH5313054-c | reverse complement strand
GTGAGGCGTTGGTCGATCAACACACCCGAGGCGGCGGGCACGGTGCCGGTCAGTCGGGATTGGCCGGGAGTCCACCGGTCGGGGCGGACCTGGACGTTGCGGTCGGCGTCGATGCGGGCACGGCGTCGTTTGACGGCTTCGGCATCGACTTGGGCGACAACAGAATCGACGAGCGCAGCAAATCGTGTCGTCGACAGATGATCACGTGCCGAGAGGGCGGCGGTGAGACGGGCGTCGACCTCGTCGATGGTGTCAGGGCCGCACAGGCTGGTGCGTGCCACAGCAATGTGGAAGCGCTGCAAATCGATACGCCCGCAGGCCAGGAGTGAGGAGGTGTAGGGGAGTCGGTAGCGCAGGGCGTGGGCGTCGATGATCAGTTCGCGTGCCCGACCCGGCGGTAGCGACAACACGGCGCCGACGTCGGCGATGGTGCGTTCCAAACCATTTGGGCCGTACTGTGCGCGGGGGTCGTCGCCAGCTTGTCCGCGAGCAGCGAACTCGCGCAACTGTTCTGGTGAGTCGGCGCGGCCGTCGGTGAGTTCGCCGATCTCGACGCCGTAGTCTTCTTCGTGTTCCTCGTGGATGAG
>NZ_LZTE01000077.1:0-43449 GCF_001665925.1 Gordonia sp. 852002-50816_SCH5313054-c | reverse complement strand
GCCGGAGAATCCCGAACGCATCAACCGCATCGCCGACGTCAAAGCCGACTTCCACGACTACCTCGCCGCCGAACACATCAGCAACGAGGCCGCCGCCGCGGCACGCGCGGCTGGTACCGACAAAGACACAGACATAACCGTCACCGCGATTGTGCCTCCGCCCTTAGTGTCCAACCCGCCCGCCGGGCGGGTCGAGCTCGCTCTGGTGGGCGCAATGCCCTCCGGCGACACCGTGCGCCTCAGCTCGCGGGTCGACATCGGGTGGAACCTACCGCCACTCGAACTTGACCCCGAGCCACCCACAGACCCGGACGCGCCAACAGGTCCCGCCCCACCAGGCGGCCCCAACCGCATCGGCGGCGTCGACCCACCCGGAGGCGTCGACCCACCGTTGTCCGACGCCGCCTGACCAACGGTCACCTGACCGACGCGCCAACCCCCTAGCCTGGGTGAACCGTCGAATCAGGTTGTGCTGCAACCCGTCTACACCCCGCCACCACACCCCGGTGGCGTGGCAGACGTGGTTGGGCAACGTGGTTTGGGCGACGAAACCTCCTGCCCCGCTCCAACTAGAGGCCGTGCTCGCCGAGCCACCCGACCGCGAGGTCGCGTGGTTCGGCGCCCGCGTCTGCGCGTCGTGCCAGTTCGGCCAGATCGGCGGTGGTGATCTCCCCCGCGACACGATTGATCTGCTTGACCTCGCTGCGGGTCAGCGCGGCGGTCCGATACACCGGCACGAGATTCTGCGCGCGCGGACCGCTCTGCGGAGACGGAGTCGGAGACTGAGGTGAAGTCGCCGGGTTGGAGGGGGTCGACGGCTGTCCCGCGTCGTCCTGCGTCGGCGCGGGGACTCTGAGCGCCTGGATCTGTGGCGCTGCGGGGTCGAGAGCGACCGCGGCGTCGAGTGCCGTCACCACTCCGACAGCCCGCGCCGTCCCGACTCGTGCGATCACCTCGCGGGCCGATCCGACCGACTCCACCGCACCGAAGCGGCAACCCTGCGCTGCGAACGCAGCCATATCCGCGGGCTCCGGACGTCCGACGACAACGACGGGTAGCCCCTCGGGCAGTCGCCCACACTCCGATAGATCGGTGACATTGCTCGACTGCGCCAGCGACGTCGCGACAAAGACCTGTGGTGTCGCACTGACGGGTGTCGCATCGCCCACCGAAACACTCTGGGGCAGAGAGCGATTGAGCTCTTCGTAGACGTCGTCCGACGACGTGACCGTGGCCTTCGGTGCCAGCGAGGTGAGTAGTTCGCCACTGAACGCGGGAAACAGGTCGACCCGCGCGCGATCCATCTCGTCGAGCAATGCGGTGTCGTCGCCGCGGATCAAGTCATCTGCAACAGGTGCACCGACGTCGCGCAATGCTCCCGCGTAGATCTCGGCCATCACCCGCAGCGCAGGGTCGTCGGCCGAGCCGAGATGCAACAGCCGACTCGACGACGCGGAGTCACGCGACGAATCCGAACATCCCGCGAGCACCCCGGTGACAACCGTCGCAACCGCAATGACGACAGCGGTGGCCCACACACGATTCCGCACGGCTCTCACGGTATAACGATGCCCCTGCACGAGTAGCATCCACCTCGTGCCAATGCCCAACCTCCGCCCAGGTGCACGGAACGCGCGTGGGGCGCGTCCGCTCCCCCGGATTCCGGTCCCCGTCGCACGGGCGGTCGTCGACTGCGCGGTCTATGTCGACGGAATCAGACAGCCGGGGCGCATCACCTACGCTGACGCATTCGCGCAGGTACGCGAGACCGGCAAGGGGTTCGTGTGGCTCGGACTCGCCGCGCCCGACGACGAGCAGATGACCGGCGTCGGCGAGGTGTTCGGCCTGCATGAGCTGGTCGTCGAGGACGCGGTGCACGCTCACCAACGTCCCAAGCTCGAGGTCTACGACGACACGCAGTTCCTCGTGCTCCGGACGGTCAAGTACGTCGAGCACGAGTCGATGGAGAAGGCCAGCGAGGTCGTCGAAACCGGCGAGATCATGGTCTTCGCCGGCCGCGACTTCGTCATCACCGTTCGCCACGGCGACCACACCCATCTACACAATCTGCGTCGACGACTCGAAGCCCGACCAGAACGCCTCGTGCTCGGACCGACCGCCGTGCTGCACGCCATCGCCGACAAGGTCGTCGACTCCTACCTCGCCGTCTCCGAACGGATGGAGGACGACGTGGTGTCGATCGAGAGCACCGTCTTCTCCCGACAGCAGCGTTGGCTCAACATCGAACCGGTCTATCTGCTCCGCCGCGAGGTTCTCGAACTGCGCCGCGCGGTCACACCGCTGGCAGGCCCGCTGTCACGGCTGGCGTCGGACAACACGTTGGTGCCCAAAGAGATTCGACGCCAGTTCCGCGATGTGTCCGACCACCTCAGCACCGTGATCGAGCATGTCGTCGAATACGACGAGGTCCTCAGTTCGCTACTCGACGCCGCCGCGACGAAGGTGAGCATCCAGCAGAACAGCGACATGCGCAAGATCTCGGCATGGGTGGCAATCGCCGCGGTGCCGACGATGGTCGCGGGCCTGTACGGAATGAATTTCGACATCCTGCCCGGCATGCACGACCGGCAGGGCTTCGGCATTCTCTGCCTGACGATGTTCCTCATCTGCGGCGCCCTGTGGGCGACGTTCCGGCGAAGTCACTGGCTGTAAGCGCCGCCCCCGGCTGCCTAGACAGAAGGGCCGCCTCGATTCACCGGGTCACATGCTGGCAGGCGAACGCCTCGCGTCGGCGATGTCGATGCTCGCCTCTGCCCACGCCTCGCGCAGGGCGTCGGCTCCCTTGAGGCGCACCCACGCGGCTTCGTTCGCCGTGATCGGGATGGCGCGCAGGAACCGCACCGGTTCCATGGGGTCGGGAAGCACCACCTCGCCGAGGTCGTCGGCAGCGGTCAGTAGTGCGGTGAACGGCGCACCATCCCAGAGGGGCTCGCCGAGATCGACGAGTGCGTCCGGTGCGAGGATGAGCCCCTCGACCGCCGGTGCCGCGGCGACGGTTGCCAAACGTCGGTGCAGCCCCGGCATCGCAACCCCCGTGTGCATCCGCACCACGAGCTCGACGCGCGGGCCGCGCAGCGGGTCGGCATGAATGTCACTGGGGTCGGTCATCGGATGACGAGCGCACCCGACGGTCACGAACACCACGTCGTCGTCGAGTGCGAATCGTTCGACGTCGATCGGCTCGACACCGAGGAAGGTCACAGACGCCCGCTGCGGCTCGACGCCGAGTTCGGAGACGACATATTCGTGCACGGTGTCGGTGACGGAAGGACTCACGACACTCAACGGTAGCCGGGCGGTTCAGGGACGCGGTAGCCGCCGGTGCAGCGGGTTGGTGGTCACCGGCGTCGACCGTCGAGGCGAACCGGGCACCGATGACACCACCGTCGGCGCGTCCGCAGTCGCGCGCGTCGCGTCATGTGCCCGCATGGCAGCACTGTCGCCGACGCCGAGCCTCGCTGCGGTGACGATTCGTCGAGCGCGCTCCGAACAGACCGGACACTCCACGTCGTCGGGGACAGTGAGCATCGAGTGCACCTGTTCGACGTCATCGCATGCCTGCCGGCACCGGAAGACGTAGGTTGGCATGTGCAGACCATAGCGCGACCTGTGCGTCGCGGGATCTCGAAAGGCACTGCACCGTCGCGCCACCAGGAGGCTGTCATGCCGGAGTTGCTCTTCTCGTTGGACTCATCGAAGCCGTTCACCGCGCAGCAGATCGTCGGCCACAACCGGTGGCATCCCGATATTCCGCCTGCGGTGACGGTGAAACCGGGCGACACCTTTCGCGCGCACTGCCGCGAGTGGTTCGACGGCGCGATCCACAACGACGATTCGGCCGATGACATCCTCAACGCGCCGCTGAACAACGTGCACACACTCTCCGGACCGTTCGCTATCGAAGGGGCGCAACCCGGCGACCTGCTGATCGTCGACATTCTCGACGTCGGTCCCATCCCCCAGGAGGATTCGGGTCCGCTCGCAGGCCAGGGCTGGGGTTACACGGGCATCTTCGCCAAGCTCAACGGCGGAGGGTTTCTCACCGAGCAGTTCCCCGACGCGTACAAAGCGATCTGGGATTTCGCCGGGCAGCGTGCGACGAGTCGCCATGTGCCGCATGTGAAGTACACCGGAATCGTGCATCCGGGCCTTATGGGCACGGCCCCGAGCCCGCAGTTGCTGGCAACCTGGAACGCGCGAGAGGGCGCGCTGATCGCCACCGACCCCGAACGTGTTCCGCCACTGGCACTTCCACCCGAACCGGACGGCGCCATCCTCGGATCGCTGAGCGGGGCCGAGTTCGATCGAGTCGCCGCAGAGGCTGCACGAACGGCACCGCCTCGTGAAAACGGCGGCAATCAGGACATCAAGAATCTCACCAAGGGCAGTCGCGTCTTCTATCCCGTCTTCGTGCCGGGCGCCAACCTGTCGTTCGGCGATCTCCACTTCTCGCAGGGCGATGGTGAGATCACCTTCTGCGGGGCCATCGAAATGGGCGGCTTCATCGATCTGCACGTCGACCTGATCAAGGGCGGCATGGAGACCTACGGCGTCACCGAGAATGCAATCTTCATGCCCGGCAACACCGATCCGCAGTACTCGGAGTGGATCGCCTTCTCGGGCACGTCGGTGACGCTCGACGGCGAGCAGCGCTACCTCGACTCCGACCTCGCCTACCAACGGGCATGTCTGCACGCGATCGAGTACCTCACGAAGTTCGGATACAGCCCCGAACAGGCCTATCTGCTTCTCGGTTCTGCGCCGATCGAGGGGCGACTGTCCGGAGTCGTCGACATTCCCAATTCCTGTGCGACCGTGTACATTCCGACCGCGATTTTCGACTTTCCGGTCGCGCCTTCCAAGGACGGGCCGGTGCGGATCGACCCGGGAATCGGCGCCCCGCACGCCAGCTTCTAGGAGCTCGGCACCGTGCGCCGCGCTCCGGGCTTACGCTGACTCACATGGTGAGTGTTCTTGCTGTCGCCGACGAGGTGGTCGACTCCCTCGTTCTCGGCATCGGCGTTCAGGGTCGCCCCGACCTGATCGTCGCAGCGGGCGACCTCCCGTTCAAGTATGTGGACGGCCTCATGGCGACCTACGACGTTCCCGCCGTATACGTGCCGGGAAATCACGACCCGGACCTTCGCGGCTATCGGCAATCGCGCACCGGATGGCTGCGCGCCGGACTGCCCGCAGCAGACCCCGGCCCGCTCGGCGCCCTCAACGCCGACGGACGGACCGTCGAGGCTGCCGGGCTGCGCATCAGCGGACTCGGCGGCTCAATTCGCTACAACGACGGCCCGAACCAGTACACCGAGGCTCAACAGCGGTGGCGCAGCTGGAGAGTTCGCGTCGGTGCACACCTGACGCGGCGTCGGCCCGACATCGTCTTGACGCACAGCCCGGCGCAGGGCGTCGGCGACGGAGACGATCCGGCGCACAGGGGTTTCGCCTGCTTTCACCCGCTCGTCGACGATCTCGAGCCGACGCTATTGGTGCACGGACACGTACATCCCTACGGCGGACACCCGACCGACAAGGCGATCGGCACGCACACCACATCGGTCAACGTGGTCGGATACTGCCAGTTCGACATCGATCCCGGGCACCGCGACTTCACGATCGTGAGGCGACGATATGGCGCGTGACACCGGATTTCCCGACGCCGACGCCGAGAACGACTTCGCGCGCATGCGGCGCCAGGCCGAACTGGCCCGTCTCACGCACTGGTTCACCCGCCAACCCGCCGACGTCAACACGATCCTGCCGTTCGACGAAGTGGTGCGCGCACTGGGCAGAACCGGCGAGACCAACCTGGGCCTGCAGCAGGTCAACGTGCGCGACATCGTCGGAAGTGTCGACCGCACAAAGGATTTCGACAAGTACTTTCGCCCGACGTCGTCGCGCATCCGGCAACGTTGGCAACGTCTTGCCGCCGCGCAACGTCGGGGCGAGTCGGTGCCGCCGGTCTTGCTGTACACGATCGGATCGATGTACTTCGTGATCGACGGCCATCATCGTGTCTCGATCGCGATCGCCCGCCATCTCGAGACGATCGACGCCTACGTCACCGAGATCCACACACGCATCACACCAGACGGAATCAACGCTCCGTCCGACCTCGTGCTCAAAGACCACCGTCGACTCTTTCTCGCACGCGTTCCCCTCGCGGGCGCGCAGGCGGATGCCGTGCGCCTGTCCGACCCGTTCTCTTACGCAGAACTGGCAGAAGCCGTCGAGGCGTGGGGTTTTCGGCTCAGCCAGGAAGTCGGAGAGTTCCTGAGCAGGCCCGAGGTCGCGCGCCGGTGGTTCGGCGAAGAGTTTCTACCGGTGGTCCGCATGGCACGCCGCGCCGAGGTTCGGCCGGACATCACCGACGACGCCGAGCTCTACATGTGGGTCGCGGGCGAACGCTATCGCCTTGTGCGCAGGCACATCTGGGACGACGAGATCATCGAGGAGCTCCGCGAGCAGTCGCAGCGCCGCCGGCGGTAGTGGTCTCGACAGGCTCGACCAGCGGGTTGATGCTCGAGCAGCGGGTGGGCGCTCGAGCAGCGGTGGTCTCGACAGGCTCGACCAGCGGATGGCACTCGACCAGCGGTGGTCCCGACAGGCTCGACCAGCGGGGGCGATCACCTGCGGCGCAGGCTCACTCCCGACTGCTGGTCGAACACGGCGATCTTGTCGGTGTCGAACACCAACTCGGCACGCGAGTTCTTCGTCACCGCAGACTCCGGCGAGAGCCTGGCGACCATCTCACCGGTGCCGAGGTCTGAGCCCGAATCCGCCGCCAGTTCGGCCAGGGCGTCGTTGGCTGCGCGGCCGGAATCGATGGTGAAGTAGGCGTACTTGTCCGAACCCATCGATTCGAGAACGTCGATGTCGGCGGTGAACGTCGTGCCACGCGCCTTCACGGCCGGGTCGATGAGCGAAGCGTCTTCGATCTGCTCGGGCCGGATGCCGATCAGCACCTCGCCGTTGCTGCCTTCCTTCTTCGCCTCGGCCGCAATGGCATCGTGGTCGTCGAGAACCAATCGTCCCAGCGGAGTGTCGATCGCGTCGGCACTCAGGGTGCCCGGCAAGAAGTTCATCGACGGCGAACCGATGAACCCTGCGACGAACACGTTGACCGGGTTGTTGTAGAGCTCGTTGGGTGCTCCGACCTGCTGGACGTATCCGTTGCGCATCACCACCACGCGATCACCGAGGGTCATCGCCTCGGTCTGATCGTGCGTGACGTAGACGGTCGTCGTACTCAGCCGCGTCTGCAGGCGTGAGATCTCGGTGCGCATCTGCACGCGAAGCTTGGCGTCGAGGTTCGACAGCGGCTCGTCCATGAGAAATGCCTTGGGCGACCGCACGATCGCGCGCCCCATGGCGACGCGTTGGCGCTGGCCGCCGGATAGATTCGACGGTTTGCGGTCGAGGTACTGAGTCAGATCGAGAATCTTGGCGGCCTCGTCGACCTTCTTGTTGACCTCGTCCTTGGGCAGCTTCGCCAGGGTGAGCGGGAACGCGATGTTCTGTCGGACCGTCATGTGCGGGTAGAGCGCGTAGCTCTGAAAGACCATGGCGATGTCGCGGTCCTTGGGCGACTTGTCGTTGACCCGCTCTCCACCGATGTACAGGTCGCCGCTGCTGATGTCCTCGAGACCCGCGATCATGTTGAGGGTCGTCGACTTTCCGCAGCCCGACGGCCCCACGAGGATGATGAACTCGCCGTCGGCGATCGTGAGGGTGAAGTCGTGAACGGCGACAGTGCCGTCCGCGTATTTCTTGCTGACGTTGTCGAGCACGATCTCTGCCATGGGGACTATCCCTTCACCGCGCCGGAGGTCAAGCCGGCGACGATTCGACGTTGGAAGAAGAGCACAAAGATGATGATGGGGATGGTGATGACGACCGCCGCAGCAGCGATGGAGCCGGTCGGCTCCTCGAATTGCGAACTGCCGGTGAAGTTCGCGATCGCGACGGGAGCGGTGATCGCCCGCTCGGTCGAGGTCAACGACAGTGCGAGGAGCAGGTCGTTCCAGGCGAAGATGAACACCAGGATCGCCGCGGTCACAACACCGGGCGCTGCGAGCGGCGCGATGACCTTACGGAACGCCTGAAATGGCGTGGCGCCGTCCATCTTTGCCGCTTTCTCCAACTCCCACGGGATCTCCCGGAAGAAGGCCGACAGCGTGTAGATGGCCAGCGGCAGAGCAAACGTGATGTACGGAAGGATCAGGCCGAGCCAGGTGTCGAAGAGTCCGATGCTGCGCTCGATGTTGAACAGCGGTGTGACCAGCGAGATCTGGGGGAACATCGCAATCAACAGTGCAGCGCCGACGAGCAGCTTCTTGCCGGGAAAGTCCAGGCGCGCAACCGCATAGGCGGCCATCGTGCCGATCGCGACGGCGATCAGCGTGGTGATGAGGCCGATACCGAGCGAGTTACGCAGCGCAGAGGTGAACGCGCTCGTCTGGAAGATCCCCGAGTAGTTCTCCAGGGTCCACTGCGTCGGGATGAATTTGCCGTCGGTCACGCTGCTCGCCGGCTTGAACGACAGGCTGATGATCCACAGCAGCGGAATGATCGCGTAGAGCACGACCAGGATGTCGGCGATCAGCCAGCCGACCCGAGATTTGGCGGTGCGATTCATGGCGTCCTACCTCCCCTCGTTGTCGGAACCGGGCGCGGCTGTGCCGAAGCCCTTGATGAAGATGAAGGCGATGATCGCGACACAGATGAAGATGAGTATCGAAATCGCTGATCCCACACCCAGATTGAACGCCTTGAACAGGTTGTCGTAGCCGAGCATCGAGACCGAGTACGTGTTGTTGTTGCCTGCCGTCAACACATAGATGTTGTCGAAGATGCGGAACGCATCGAGCGTACGGAACAGCAGCGCGACCAGGATCGCGGGCTTCATCATCGGAATGATGATGCGCCGCAGGCGGGTCCATGCACCCGCGCCGTCGACCTCAGCGGCCTTGAGTAGTTCGTCGGGCACCAACGCGAGACCGGCGAGCAGCAGCAGCGCCATGAACGGCGTGGTCTTCCAGACCTCGGCGAGCACAATGATTGCCAATGATGGCCACTGCTGCGTCAGCGGCGCACTACCGTCTGGCAGGAGGTTGGCGAGGTAACCGGTTCCGGGTGTCCACGCGTAGTACCACGAGAACGCGGCCGCGACCGTCACGATGCCGTACGGGATCAGCACGACGGTTCGGATCACACCGCGCCCGAAGATCGTGCGGTGCATCACGATCGCGATCGCCATGCCGAGCACCAACTCGATGACGACCGAGACCACCGTGATGCCGAGCGTGACGAAGAAGGCCGTCCACCAGTAGTTGGAACTGAGCACCGTGCCGTAGTTGCTGAACCACGTGAACTCGCGCTCGCCCGGCGCGGACAGGCTGGACTTGTTGAGCGACAACCAGAATGCGTAGACGATCGGATACGCCGTGACAACCAGCATGAGGATCACGGCCGGAGCGATCAACCAATACGCCAGTCGACGTTCCTGCTTCTTGCCCTCACTCACCTCACCGGATCGCTTCGCGCGCTTCGACGACGTCGCCGGCCGCTCCAGAGTCGCCGTGGACGTCCCGCCTGCCGACCGTGTGGCATCCGCGCGGGAAGCGGCCCCGACCACGGTCGCTTGCGCGGCGGTGGGCGTCAGCGGCGCCGACTTCTCCAAGGACGAGGTTTCGGAGGACGGAATCTCGGAGGACGGGGTACTCGACGTCGGCGCGGCGTGCTCGGGTGCGCCTCCGGTGGGCTGACCGAGACGCTCTGGTGGCGTCCACGCGTCCGAATGCACTGTGCGACCGTACGATCCGGGCCCGTGCCCCGATCCGGACCCCTGCGCCGCCGACGATCCCCCGGTGTCGTCGCCGTCGCCGGGCATCGCGTGCCTACCCCTGCGCTCCTCGGCCGGGTCGTTGCCCGTGCCGTCGTTACCGGATGTCATGGGATGAGTCCCTCCCCGTCGATCGCCTTTTGTACCTGCTCGGCAAGCTGGTCGACCAGAGTCTCGGGGTCCCACGAGCCAACCGGAGAGAGCTTGGCCTGCAGCAGCGTCGAGATCGCTTGGTAGTCAGGCGATTTCGGACGCAGTGCCGCATGCTCGGGTTCGAGCTGGAGTTTGATGTCGTCAGCCATCGGATACGCCGCACGGAAATCGGGATCGCTGTAGAGCGACGAGATGACCGGCGGGGTGCCCGCGTCGATCGAATAGAACTTCTGCGCCCGCGCGTTCGTCAGACACATCGCCGCCTCGAACGCCAGGTCCTTCTGCTGCGAGGTGTTCGCCACCGCGATATTCAACCCGCCGACCGTGCTCTTGGCCGGAATTCCCTCCGTCACACCGGGATAGGGAGCGAAATCGAACTTCTGCCGTACCGCGCGAGTCACCGGCGCCAGTTGTTCGTCTGTCGGAGTGTTGTCCTTGTCGGCGAACAGACCGGCATACTGCTGCATGTCGGTCAGGAACGGCACGCTGCCCGAGGCGGCGTTCTCTCGCATCGAGGAGAGCACGAACGGCCAGTTGACCTGGTAGATCGCCTTTCCCGTCTCCATGCCCAGACGCGAACTGGTCTCGTCGCCGTTGGTCAACGATGGATCATGTCCCGGCGCGGTCGCGACGGCCTTGAGCACGCTGAGCGCCTTCACCGTGGCGGCGCGGTGCTCCGGGGTGTCGTTGAGCGTCACCTTGTTCGGATCGTTGGGGTCGACCACCTCGCCGCCTGCGCTCGCGAGGACCGAGTTGAACCACACCATCAGGCCCTCGTACTGCTTGCCCTGCACCATGATGTAGCTCGGCCCGCCCTTGGCGAGGCTGCGGGTCGCGTCGGCCACCATGCCGTCCCACGTCTTGGCGGGCTGCCCCTTGTCGAGGGTGTCGCGCAGAACATCCTTGCGGTACCAGAGCAATTGGGTGTTGGTCCAGATCGGGATCGCGTAAAGCCGTTCCGCGTCATCGCTCTTCGTCTTCCACTTGGCGGTCTCGAGCGGACCACCCAGTGTTCGACCCTCCACCTCACCCGCGATGCTCTCGGGCACCGGTGTGAGCCATCCGGCGTCGGCGAACTCCGCGGTCCACACGACGTCCATGCCCATCAGGTCGAGACTCTTGTCGTTGCCCGAAAGTCGTCGCGCCAACTGCAGACGCTGGTCGTCGGCCGCCTTGGGCAAGGCCGTCGTCACGATCCGATATTTGCCACCGGATTCCTGAGAACACTTGTCGCCCATGGATTTGATCGAACCGGCGCCGTCGGCGGGCGGATACAGATTCAGGACTCCCGGCTCATGCCCGGAACCGCATGCCGACACGATCGGGAGCACCGTGACCAGTGCCGCCGCTGCGACGGCCGCCTTCACCGACATACGTCGTGATCGACCCCGCCCCGATGCCCTGCCGGCCACGTCTGCGGCCCTGCGACGCCGGACTACAACGCCTGTATCCCTGTTGCTCGAATCCGTAGTGCTCGAATCCGTGTTGCCCGAATCGGTGTTGCCCGAATCCCTGTCGCGATCGCCGCTACCGGCTTGGTCACCGTCGCTCCGCACGCAGCCTCCTCGATGTCGCACGCAGCACAACGCGCGTCACCGCGCGCCATGGCGTTGGTGGCTACGCTAGTCCGGCGCGGTAGTGACAAGCAACACATTCGGCGCGACCGTGCCAATGTTCTTCGCGCGCGCCGGTTCTACGCACGCGCCAATGGCATCGAGGTACGACTCAGGGATTGAGGCGGGCGAGCATGTCGCGGGCCTTCTCTGCGCTCTTCGGGTCGCAGAGCACGTCGTAGCGTCCGGCGACGAGTTGCATCGTCGACGCGAAGTCACGCTGACCGCGAGTGGCCGCGTACGGGATCGTCGTCGAGATGACGCCGAAGACAATGCCGCCGACGAGACCGAACAGAATGGGCACCAATGCGTTGCCGCTGACGACGAGCGAGACCAGCAGTCCGAAGAAGAGTCCGAGCCACGCTCCCGAGACCACACCGCCGCCGATCACCTTGCCCCAGGTGAGTCGGCCGATGACACGCTCGACCTGCATGAGGTCGACGCCGACGATCGTCACGTCCTGAACGGTGAAGTTCTCGTCGGAGAGATAGTCGACAGCACGTTGTGCCTCAGCGTAAGTCGAGTACGAGCCGATCGGCCATCCTTTGGGCGGCGTCGGGAGACCCGGCGTCTGCCGACCGGAACTCATCGGGTTGGTCATGTCATGTCCTCCACTCGGCCACTACCCTTACCCACATGGCGTCGGTGAGCAAGGTCTTCGTGGCCAGATTAGTCGGATTGGCGGTCCTTGGTCCCGACGGTGAATCGATCGGCCGCGTCCGCGACGCCGTGATCGCCGTTCGACTCCCAGGACAGCAGCCTCGCGTGCTCGGCCTCGCCGTCGAATTGGCCACGCGCCGACGGATCTTCGTCCCCATGCTGCGGGTCACGTCCATCGATCCCACCGCGGTGACCCTCAACACCGGAACCGTGAGCCTGCGACGACTGCACCTGCGTCCGGGCGAAGCCCTCGCGATCGGACAGATCCTGGACTCACGGGTGCGGATCGACGATCCCGATCACGAGGACCTCAAGGGCATCGACATGATCGTCGTCGACCTCGGGATCGAGCGGACACGTACTCGCGACTGGGTGGTCTCCCGTGTCGCGGCACGTCCGGCACGGCGCGGACTGCGGCGCGGCGAAACCATTGTCGTGGAGTGGAATCGGGTCCAGGGGCTCACCGCAAGCGCACTGGAACTGCCCGGACAGGGTGTGGCACAGGCACTTTCCCAGTTCGAGGGGATGCGAGCCGCCGACGTCGCGAATGCTCTGCGCGAGCTGCCGCCGAAACGTCGAGACGAGATCGCCGAGGCCCTCGACGATGAGCGCCTCGCCGACGTGCTGCAGGAACTACCGCCGGACGATCAAACCGAAGTGCTCACACACCTCGGCGTCGAACGTGCCGCCGATGTGCTCGAGGCCATGGATCCCGACGACGCGGCCGACCTCCTCGGCGAACTGTCGGACACCGAGGCGGAGTCACTGCTCGAACGAATGGACCCCGAGGAATCGGCGCCTGTGCGACGACTGCTGACCCACTCCCCGGACACCGCGGGCGGCCTCATGACCTCGGAGCCGCTGATCGTCACCGCCTCGACGACTATCGCCGAAGCACTCGCCCGCGTGCGCGACCCGGATGTGACCCCGGCAGCCGCCAGCATGATCTTCGTCGTGCGTCCGCCGACTGCGACGCCGACCGGACGCTATCTCGGGTGTGTCCACCTGCAGGCGCTGCTGCGCGAGCCACCTGCGAACATCGTCGGTGGCATCCTCGACACGGATCTGCAATCGTTGCATCCCGACGATTCACTCGAGACGGTCACGCGCTACTTCGCGACCTACAACCTCGTGTGTGGCCCGGTGGTCGACGACGAGAACCACCTCCTCGGTGCGGTCAGCGTCGACGACCTCCTCGACGAGATGCTCCCGCGTGACTGGCGCGAGAATGAACCCGAGGACAACGAACCAGAGTCGGAGACGGCAGGTGCCGCAAGCGGCAACGGCACAGCAGGAGCGAGTGAATGACGAGCGAGCAGAGCACGCGCCGCCTCGACACCCCGCGCGTGAACCGACGGCCATCGTTCCACGTCGACAGCGACCTGATCGGCATGTACGCCGAGCGGATCGCGCGGTTCCTCGGTACCGGCCGCTATCTGGCGATTCAGACGGTCATCGTCATCGTGTGGATCATCATCAATCTGAGCTGGGTCGCGCTGCGCTTCGACCCGTACCCGTTCATCCTGCTCAACCTGGCGTTCTCGACGCAGGCCGCCTACGCCGCTCCCCTGATTCTCCTGGCCCAGAACCGGCAGGAGAACCGCGACCGCGTCGCGCTCGATGAGGATCGTGCCCGTGCCGCGCAGACCAAGGCCGACACTGAGTTCCTCGCGCGAGAGCTCGCCGCGGTCCGCCTCGCCGTCGGCGATACCGTCACCCGCGACTACCTGCGAAAAGAACTCGACGACATGCTCGACGACCTCACCGACCGACTCGTCGCCCGGCTCGAGGGACTCGACGGTTCGGCAGACACCGAGAAGTCGCGGCGCCACCACCCCGAGCGCTAGCACCGCGACGCACGTGACTTCGGAGTACGTGACTTCGGAGTACGTAGCTTCGGAGTACGTAGCTTCGGCGCACGTAACGTCAACGCACGTAACTTCACGGACAGATCACGCGATGACTTTCACATGGTGAACTTTTGTGGAGGTTCCGCACTCGGACGCTCGACCCATATGTATGGTGGGTCACAGCCGGAGTGCCGTCGGACATCAGCCGATGGTGACGCCCGGCGTTTGTTTCCGGGGTGGACCCTCCTGCATGTGCACCGGCACGGTGAGACGGGCGCCAACGGACTGTGTGGAGGCAATGGAGTGTCGATGACGGGTCAGACTCGACTGTTGGGTGCGAGCGATCTGGGGAAGGTCCGAGATTGAGAGCGCCACACCCTTTTCGACGTCGTCGCGGGCCCAAGCGCACCCGACTCCCGGGGAGAGCTCTCGCCGTCGGCGCGGGCGGTGTCCTCGTCGGTGTGATGGTGCTCGGAGCCGCGACGTCGAGTGCCCAGGGCGGGGTTCGGGTCGCGGTGCGCGCCGAACCCGCGAAGCCGACGGTCCTCGCGGCGGTCGCACCCGCCGAACCGGTCGCGCTGCTGGGATTCGCGCCCCCGCCGACCGTCTCGGCCAGCGCAGCAGCCGCTGCGGCGACCGCAACCGCCCCGCAGTATCGTCTCGCCGCTGATCTGCCATCGGGCCCGCTGGGAATTCCCGGCGTCGTCCTGCAGGCGTACAAACTGGCCGCGAACCGCATCGGTACCGAGGAACCACAGTGCAAGCTCCCGTGGTTCCTGCTTGCCGGCATCGGCAGGATCGAGTCGAATCACGCGAGCAACGGGTCCGTCGACCAGTACGGAAACACCATCAATCCCATCGAGGGGCCTGTGCTCGACGGCTCCCTCGCCGGAAACGAGGTGATTCGCCACCAGGGCGGTTATGCGCGCGCGATGGGACCAATGCAGTTCATTCCCGGCACGTGGGCCGCGTGGGGAGCCGACGGTAACGGCGACGGCAAGGTCGACCCGAACAACATCTTCGACTCCACCTACTCTGCCGGCCGCTACCTGTGCTCGGGATTCACCGACATCATGACCGACAAGAACAAGGTCGCAGCGGTGTACCGGTACAACCACTCGATGGATTACGTGACCAACGTCCTCGCCTGGGCCGGGGCGTATGCGACCGGCGTGATGCCGACCAACCCCATTCCCGAACCGAAGCGGCCGTCTTCGTCGTCTTCGTCGTCGAGTTCCAAGCCGTCGAAGCCACCCAAGCCCGGTGCGCCGAGTGCGCCCGGCTCATCGTCGGATTCGTCGACGCCATCGACACCGACGACTCCCACGCAGCAGTGTCTTGGCGCGATCTGCCTGCCCCCGGGCATCACGATCCCCGGCCAGCCCGCACCCAAGCCCGCACCGAAGCAGAACGCGCCGCGCAATCCCGGACCAGCGACGACGAGCACGCCGGCGCTCAAGGTCGTGCCGCAATAGGCTCGCGGTCGCAGTCGCGTAGTCGGAGCGACCGTGTGATCGTCATGCCGTGGGGCACCCCACCCGTTCTCTACCTGCGCTGATCGCGGCGCTAAGCTGGCGGAGATGACTACCGGAGTCCAGCCAACCGAATCCGCGATCCGCTCCGCGCTGAGCAAGGTCAACGATCCCGAGATCGGCAAGCCGATCACCGACCTGGGAATGCTCAAGTCGGTGCAGATCAACGACGACTCGAGCGTCGATGTCACCATCTACCTCACGACGTCGGGTTGTCCGATGCGCACCGAGATCTCGGGCCGGGTGGAGAAGGCCGTGGCCGACGTCCCCGGCGTCGGCACGATCCGCGTCGATCTCGACGTGATGGACGACGAACAGCGCACCGAGCTACGCAAGAAGCTCCGCGGCGACAAGGCAGAGCCGGTCATTCCGTTCGCGCAACCCGGTTCGCTGACCAGGGTGTATGCCGTCGCGTCCGGCAAGGGCGGCGTCGGAAAGTCGTCGGTCACGGTGAATCTGGCGACGGCCCTCGCGCAACGCGGACTGTCAGTTGGCGTACTCGACGCAGACATCTACGGCCATTCCGTGCCGCGCATGCTCGGCAGCGACGCCAAGCCGACGCAGGTCGAGAAGATGATCATGCCGCCGATCAGCCACGACGTGAGGTTCATCTCGATCGGGCAATTCACCGACGGCAATACCCCGGTCACCTGGCGCGGACCGATGCTGCACCGCGCGCTTCAGCAGTTCCTCGCCGACGTCTACTGGGGAGATCTCGACGTGCTCCTCCTCGACCTGCCACCGGGGACCGGCGACGTCGCGATCTCGATCGCACAGCTCATCCCGGGCGCGGAGATCCTCGTGGTGACGACCCCGCAGCAGGCCGCTGCCGAGGTCGCCGAACGCGCGGGTGCGATCGCGCTGCAGACAAGGCAGAAGATCCTCGGCGTCGTCGAGAACATGTCGTGGCTCGAACTGCCCGACGGTACGCGCATGGAGCCGTTCGGCTCCGGAGGCGGCGAGAAGGTCGCCGAGCGGTTGACCCGGGCCGTCGGGTCGAGCGTCGACTTGCTCGGCCAGGTGCCGCTGGAGACCGCGCTGCGCGAGGGCGGCGATTCCGGTGAGCCCGTCGTGCTCTCGGCTCCCGATTCAGCGTCGGGGCGCGCGCTACGCGCGATCGCCGACAAGCTCGCGGTTCGTCGACGTGGCCTTGCGGGCATGAGCCTCGGCATCGACACGACGCGTCACGGCTGACACGTCTGTTCCCCAGGCTCGACGATCAGCCGGGATGGTAAGTCAGGTGGCGTCCCAGTCGGTCACATCGTGCCGACGCGAACTCTGCTCTGATGTCCTCTGCTCTGATGTCGACGCACTCGTATTCGAACTCGCGCGCTGACCCTCCTTGGTCATCGGCACGGGCGCGGAGACCGGCTTGATCGGCGGGGTCTGCGAGTCACGCTCGACGGTGTTCGACGACGGTCCGCTGGTGAAGATCGACGAGTCGCCGTCGAAGAGATGCTTGGTGATCATCGACTGCGGAGTGAGTCCGCGTAGCTCGTTCAGTTGCGAGAGCGGCTTACGCAGCTCGTCGAATTCGGGGCCGAAGTCGTTTTTCAACTGATCGGTGGCACCCGTCGCGTACTCGCGCGCCTTGCGCAGCGACTGCATGCTCCACGACACGGCCCCCGGGAGCCGCTCCGGGCCGAGAATGACCAGCGCAGCGACGAGCAGCACGAGGATCTCACCCCAACCGATGCTGCTGAACATGACACTTCCCTACTCTGAAACCGATCTACGCCAGTCGCTGGGTGGCCGAGCCGCGCTAGTCGCTGGCTGTGGTGATCGAACCGTTGAATGTTCGACCGTCCCGCCAGTAGGTGAACGGCACCCGCTCACCGATCTTCGTCGTGCGCACCGCCACCGTCAATTCGTCGGCGCTTTCGATGCTGCGGCCGTTGAAGGAGGTGATGACATCGTTCTCCCTGACGCCCGCCTGTGCCGCCGGTCCGTCGGCGACGACGTTGCGCACGCCCGCGCCGAGTACTCGGTCATTGCGGACAGAGCTCGCGCTCACGCCGATCTGCGGATGGTTGACTTTGCCGTCCCGGATCAGTGACTGGGCGATGGGGATGGCCTGGCTGATGGGAATGGCGAAGCCGAGACCTATCGAGCCGCCGGCACCGGAGGCGATTGCCGTGTTGATCCCGACCACCGCCGCCGACTCGTCGACGAGCGGACCACCCGAATTGCCGGGGTTGATCGCGGCATCGGTCTGGATCGCGTCGATCACGGCGTCGGTGTCCGACTCGGCGTCGGGTGGCAGCGGGACCGCGCGGTGCGTCGCGCTGACGATCCCGCTGGTGACAGTGCGGTCGAGGCCCAGCGGCGAACCGAAAGCGATGACCTCTTCACCGATCTGCAGATCGTCGGAGTTGCCGATCTTCGCAACCGTCAGGTTCGCCACGTTGTCGACCTTGAGCACAGCGAGGTCGGTGTGGATATCGCGGCCGACGATGCGAGCGGGCACTCGGTTGCGATCGGAGAAGACGACCTCGAGCTTGGCGCTGCGGTCGTTCGCCGCCATCGAGATCACGTGGTTGTTGGTGAGGATGTAACCGTCTGCGTCGATCACGAAACCCGAACCGGTGCCGTAGGCGCTCGCTGTCCGCACATCGACCGACACCACCGATTTCTCGACGGCCTTGGCGACGCGTGCGACGGCCGATTTCGGTTCTCCCCCACCATCTCCGCCGTCGCCCGTCGAGAGTTTCACCGTGTTGCTGTTCAGCGGCGACGCGACCTCTGCGGTGTAGCGGCCGATCAATCCGCCGACCAACCCGATCAGCAATGCCAGGACGGCGAGGGTGGCCAGGGCATACCACGTCACCCTCTTACCGAAGAGCAGATCCTTGACGCCCAGCTTCGGACCGGCGACCGTCGGGTCTATCGCAGACTCGTCGACGAGCGCGGGTGCGTCGAGGGAGGCGATGCTCTCCGGGTCGCGCCACGGATCCGGCGGCGCGGGCTCGTCGGTCGGGACGCCGTAGGCGGCGAGTGGATCGCGCTGGAGTGTCTCGTCGGAACCCTCCGGCCTGCCGAACGCCTCGGCGAGCACCGCGTCGGGTGGCGCGATCTGCGGAGCGGGCCTCGACGACGACGGAGTGCTCGCGAACGAACCACGAACGCCTGCGGGGCGGCCGAACACCTGCGCGGTAGCCGGCGACACAGGGACGTGTCGCTGCTGGCCGCGGGAAGCGCCGTCGCCGGGTGGCGTCTCGGCAGGTGGTGTCGCACCTCCCGTGGCAGCGGCGTTCTCACGGCTGAAGGGTGAATCGTCCGGCTGCGAACGGCGCTGACCGCCGTCAGATCCGCCGGCGTCGGTCTCGTCGATGTCGTCTGCTCCCACGCGTTCGTTTCCGGTGCTCAGCGTCCGCGCCAGCGGTTGCGGCGCCCACGGTCGGGCTCACCGCGGACCGCGTCGGTTGGCGCAGTGGCGGGACGCGATGCCTCGTGCCCGAAGTCGGTGTGCCCGTAGTCGGTCTGTGTGTTCACCGGCGGCAAGCCCGACGCAGCGAGCGGTCCGGGCGTGGCAAAAGGTCCGTGGAACCGTCCGTCCGGAAACGGACTGGAGTGAAAGGTGTCGCGACGAGAGGGATTCGGACCAACCGGGCCGTCAGAACGACCCTGTTCGCGACGGTCGCGCACACCGGTCATGTCGATCTCGCGCGTGGGAATCTGGCTCAACTGACCGAGCAGGTCAGCGGGCATCGCCACCGTCCCGGAGTCGCGCAGCCGCGTGCGGGCGTCGAGTTGAGCGTCGACGGCATCCATGCATTCACGGCATAGCGCGAGGTGGTGTGTGGCCCGCACATGTGCGGTCATACCGAGCTCACCGTCGACGAATGCTGCGACGGCCTCGGACGCGAGATGCTCGGTCGAAGCGAATCGACGCGGGCGGGGACGTCGGAAAGCGGGGTTGGGCGCGAAGGAGGACGTCGCGGGTGACCACGTGGCGGGGTTCCACGGAGAACGCCTACGGCCCCGTAGATCGGGCGAAGCAGCCACACCGTCGGCGTGCCCTGCGGTGTCGACATGCGATGCTCCCTCAGCAGGCGGACCGTCGGCGAGCGCGCCACTACCGGGCGGGCTGTTGTCGACGTGAGCTCGTTTGTCGGCGTCCGCTGCGGAATCTCGTCGATCCCGTCGGCCGTCCATCATGTGTGGTTCACCCCTCTTCACAGGTCGGTCTCCGCGAGCGAACCGGTCGGGTCCGTAAGGCGGAGGGCGCTGCGTGCCCGTGCCGGCAACACAGCCTATCCGAATCCCAAACGGCACGACGGTGCCCGGGGTTCCCGAATCGGGTGAAAACGTCAGTTTCCGACGGCTACCGAACGTCGATTGTCGTGGCCGCGAGCTGCGAGGTAATCCCGGATCGTCTGCCGTCCGCGGTGGATACGACTACGCACGGTGCCGAGCTTGACGCCCAGCGTCGCGGCGATCTCCTCGTAGGAAAGTCCCTCGATGTCACAGAGGACGACTGCGGCGCGGAAATCGGGGGTCAGCGAGTCGAGCGCCGCCTGGAGGTCGGGGTCGAGGTTGGCGTCGGCGTAGATCTGCTGAGGATCGGGAGTGTCGCCGGGAACACGGTCGTACTCCTCGGGCAGGGCCTCCATGCGGATCTTGTTGCGACGACGGACCATGTCGAGGAACAGGTTGGTGGTGATGCGGTGCAGCCACCCCTCGAACGTTCCCGGCCGATAATTCGACAGCGAGCGGAACACCCTGATGAAGGTCTCCTGCGTCAGATCCTCGGCGTCGTGCTGATTGCCGGAGAGACGGTAGGCGAGCCGGTAGACGCGGTCAGCGTGCTCACGGACCAGCTCGTCCCACGTCGGCATCAAGAACTCATCGCCGGTTGCGTCGAAGCCCGCCGTCCCCGAGGGGATGACGTCGATCGTCTCGACCGCCGTGTTCAACTCTGCGGTGGTGGATGCCTGGGGATCAGTCATCGCGGGTGGCCGGTTCCCTTCTTTTGCTGTCGAGCGGCTCGAGTCCGTTTCGACACGAATTCGCTATCTTGAACACCTGCGCATCGACGGCTATTCCGACCACCGCGCCCGTGCTGTTGTCTCACCCTCTCCCATCGCGGTGTGGTCGCAGTGTGAGGCGGCTGAGGTTTCACTGAGTAAGTCTTCGCTGAGGACGCTTTGCCGAGCAGGTCTGCACTGCTGAGCACGTCTTCACTGAAGTACGTCGGAGCCCGCGACGATTCGGATGGGTCGGGTTTACGACTCGTCGACCTCCGTCAACACCCGAATCGGGCGTGCCACTGACATGGCGGGCCGTGTCCGGCCTAATCTCATGGAATGACCGATGCACCCACCGGTACCGATGCCGCGGCCGCGGCCCTTATCGACTACGCCGAATCGGCGATCGTTGAAGACGATGCGCTGGCCGCCGCGAGGGCACGCGCAGACGAATTGGGGACCGAACCAGTCAGCCCGGCAGTGGGTGCACTGCTGGCGTTGCTCGCCCGCTCGTGCGACGCACACGCCATTGCCGAGATCGGCACCGGCACCGGGGTGAGTGGCCTCTGGCTTCTCAACGGAATGTCGGGCGACGGGGTCCTCACCACCATCGACCCCGAACCCGAACACCACCGCGCCGCGCGCGCGTCGTTCGCAGGCGCCGACATCCCGCCCGGCAGGACCCGGCTGATCAACGGCACTCCGCGAGAGGTATTGCCGCGACTGTCCGACGGCTCCTACGACCTCGTGTTCATCGACGGTCCGCTGATCGACCTCCCGACGTTCGTCGACGAGGCCGTCCGGATGCTGCGCCCTGGCGGCGTGGTCGTGGTGCACAACGCCACAGCGTCGGGGGCGGTCGGCGACCCGACACGCACGGACCCGGTAACGAGCGCAGCGCGGTCCGCCGCGCTGCGCATCGCCGACGACGATCAGTTGCTGCCCGTGGTGGTTCCCCTCGGGGGTGGAGTACTCGCAGCGGCGAAAGCCCGCTGAGCGCGCTCAGACGTCGGTGGAGAAGCGCACGCCGCCGTCGGGCAGCTGCACGCCCGGCCATACGCGCGCGCCGCGCAGCAGTTCACACCGTGCGCCGACCTCTGCGCCGTCGCCGATGACGGTGTCGCGGATGAGCGCACGCGGGCCGATACGCGCACCCTTTCCGACGATGCTGCGCTCCACGACGGCACCCGCTTCGACGACCGAGCCGTCGAACAACACCGCGCCGTCGAGTCGAGCCCGTGGGCCGACCTCACAGCCGCGACCCACGACAGTTCCGCCGACGAGGACGGCACCGGGAGCAACGCCCGCACCCTCGTGGACCAGCGATTCGCCGTGACGGTCACCGAGGGCAGGCGAGGGCGCGATACCGCGCACGAGGTCGGCCGAGCCACGCACGAAATCCTCCGGCGTGCCCATGTCACGCCAGTAGGTGTTGTCGACGTAGGCCTGGACGCGCTTGCCGTCGGCGAGCAGGCTCGGGAACACCTCGCGCTCCACGGACACCTCGCGGCCCGCCGGGATCTGCTCGATGACCCCGCGGCGGAACACGTAGGTGCCCGCGTTGATCTGATCGGTAGGCGGGTCCTGGGTCTTCTCCAGGAACGCCGTGACCCTGCCGTTGTCGTCGGTGGGCACGGAGCCGTACGCACGCGGATCACCGACGCGCACGAGATGCAGCGTGACGTCGGCCTCGGTGCGCTGATGTGTCGCGACGACCTGGCTGATGTCGGTCCCGCTGAGCACGTCGCCGTTGAACACCACGATGTCCTCGGCGGTGAGCAGATCGAGCACGTTGCGGATACCGCCGCCGGTGCCCAGCGGCTCGTCCTCGGTCACGTAGCGAAGGTTCAGATCGAGCTTCGAGCCATCGCCGTAGTACTCCGAGAACACACTCGCCTTGAAGGACGTGCTGAGCACGACGTCGGTGATCCCTGCTGCGCGGATTCGCGACAACATATGTGTGAGGAAGGGCAGTCCGGCAACGGGCAGCATCGGCTTGGGCGCCGACAACGTCAGCGGGCGCAACCGTGTGCCCTTACCACCGACGAGGATCACCGCCTGGGTCTTCGACATGTCGACGTCAGCGCTGGGCGCCGACGTCGAGGTGGCCGTGCTCGGAACGGTAAATCCGGTCACTGGTCGTGTCCTCTCGAGTGGGTCGAACCATCATCATCAACGATCGTGTCGCGCCCCGCAGCGCGGACCGCCAGGCGCGAACGAAGCGCGAGGCCGAGCCTCAGCGCGAGGCGCAGCGGTGCGCGCAGCAGTCCCGGATTGCGGTCAGCCTGGAACATGTACGCGCTGCGGTGGTGCGCCGGCAGCATCGCGCCGGGGTCACGACCTGCGCTGTGGCCCTTCGTGTGAGTGACCTCGGCGCCCGGCACGTAGAGGTTGAGCCATCCGGCTTTGCCGAGTCGGTCTCCGAGGTCGACGTCCTCCATGTACATGAAGTACCGCTCGTCGAAGCCGCCGATCGCCTCGAAGGCCTCGCGGCGCACCAGCAGGCACGATCCCGACAGCCAGCCGACGGGTCGCTCGCTGGGGGCGACGTCGTCGGCGCGGTAGGCCGCAGTCCACGGGTTCGACTTCCACACGGTCCCCAGCAGTGCGTGCCCCGTTCCCGAGACCAGTCTCGGGACACTGCGTGCCGACGGGTAGACCGAACCATCCGGTTCGTAGATCAGGGGCCCCAACGCACCGGCCCGCGGCCACCGCGCGGCGGCCGCGACCAATTCGTCGATCGCACCGGGCGACCACTCGACGTCAGGGTTGGCGATCACGATGAAGTCGACGTCGGTGCCGAGCTCGGCGACCGCCCTGTTGATGCCTCCGCCGTAGCCGATGTTGCCGCCGGTGTGCACCAGCGTGACGTTGTCGTGGTCGCGTGCCGCGGCCTCGGGTGCGCCGTCGCCGGAGCCGTTGTCGGCGATGATGACGCGGGGTACAGCTGAGGTCGCGTGGTCGAGACTCTTCAAGAAGGTCTCCACGTGGCCGCCGGACCAATAGGTCACCGTCACGACACCGATGGCAGAAGTCACCCGGTCAGGGTAACCAACCACCGACCGGATCCCCGACGTCCCTCCCGCGTATGTCACGCGTCCGTGGGGATCGGCGATACCTCATTCATTCCGAACGTCGGGTTCCGCGATCGCCGCACCCAGCGCATCCCGCCAGCCCCGCAGCGGGGTCAGCCCCGCGTCAGCCCACGCCGACGCGTCGAGGACCGAATAGGCGGGCCGCGGCGCGGGTCGGGGGAACTCGTCCGTCGTCACGGGCGATACGCGGGACGGATCGGCACCCACGCCCTCGAAGACGGCCTGCGCGACGTCGAACCACGTCGCTGCGCCCGAGTTGGTGGCGTGCAGGACGGCCCCGGTCACGGCGTCGTCGCCGACACGTGATGCCAACTCCCACACTCCGTCGGCCAGGTCTCGCGCATAGGTCGGTGAGCCGGTCTGGTCGTCGACGACGGTGATCGTGTCGCGGGACGCCTCGAGGCGGCGCATCGTGCCGACGAAGTCGGGGCTTTCGCGACCTCCCGTGTACACCCAGGCGGTTCGGACGATGGTGGCGGTCGGATCGGCGGCTCGCGCGGCACGCTCACCCTCGAGTTTCGTTGCGCCGTAGACGGTTTCGGGAGCGAGGTCGTCCTCGACCATGGTCGCTTCATATGGCGTGGTCCGCGGCGCGGGCCGGGTCTCACCCTCGCGCGGGCTGCCCGCGGCGGCTCCGCCGAAGACGTAGTCGGTGGAGATGTGGATCAACCACGCACCGGCTCGGGCTGTCTGCGTCGCCAGATTCGCCGGCCCGCTCGCATTGACCGCCACGGCCCGCTCGCGATCGGATTCCGCGGCGTCGACATTGGTGTAGGCCGCGCAGTTGACCACGACGTCTCCCGCTGCGAGGTCGGCGAATGCCCGGGCGACCGACTCGGAGTCGGAGATGTCGACGTCGCGCGAAGTCAGTGCGCGAACGTGGCCGGGCTTGTACTCGGAATCGAGCAGCGCTGTGCCGAGCTGGCCGCCTGCCCCCACGATCCACACCGTGCGTTCCTTCGCTGCGCTGCCGCTGTTCGATGGTTCCGTATCGACGTCGTCGCCCCTGTGCATGGCCTCATCGTGCCGCACGAATCGTGGTCACGCGCACGTGACCCGGGACACGAGGTGTTGATCGTCACGTCGGCAGGGTGAGGGGCGACGAGATCGCGTCGGCGTTGCAACCGCGATATTGCGCGCCACTTCAGTAGCCTGACGTCAGTACAACAACTTCAGCAACGTCAACCTCTTGAATAACGGCATTCACATGCGTCCCGCGGGGAACGGGACGCGATCCCCCGAGGAGCCGAACGCCGGATTCGACGATCGCAAAGGACCTGACCACTCGTGGAGTCACGACCCGAAGGCGCGCGTCGGCGGCCAAGCGGCCCTCGGCGCCCAACCTCGGACGCGCACGACGAGTCCCGGGCGGCCCATCCCCGACGCCCAGCCCAGGACGCGCACGACGAGCAACGCGCCCCCCGGCCCACACGGCCCCGCCCCGAAGGCGCGACACCGGACCGGCGAGAGGGCACCGGAGATCCGCGGCGACGACACCCAGGCAAGCAGGGACGCACCGGCCAGCAAGAACGTCAGCGAACAGAGCGGCGGGTGAACCCCGACGCGCCTCGCCGCCCGGGTCCCGACGGTCAACGCCCGCGCACGCCGCAACCGCCTCGACGAAATCGGCCCGATGCCCGCCAACGCCCGACCTCCCAGTCCCCCGACGACACCGGCGCGCCCGCGAAGCCGGGCGTCACTCGTCGTCCGCGCCAGCGTCGCTCCGGAGAAATCCACACCAAGGGTGCTGCCGCCACCACGAGCGCGAGCACACGGGAGCAGAAGCCGCAGGGCCACGACGACCAGGGCCAGAATCCACCCCCGCCTGCCCGCGGCGCACTCGCGGCGGTCGGCGGATTCGGACGCAAAGCCTGGGGCCGCGGACTGATCGCGCTGGTCTCGGTCGCTGTGCTCGTCTGCACCGGATACGCATGGAGCAGCGTCAACGGACTGACGTCGAAGATCACCCAGCTCGGCGGCCTCGACCTCGGCGGGGGCGACGACGGCGCCACCGACATCCTGCTGGTCGGCACTGATTCGCGCACCGACGCCAAGGGCAACCCGCTCTCGTCCGAGGAGCTGAAGTGGCTTCGCGCAGGTGACGACATCTCCACCAACACCGACACCATCCTGCTCATTCGCATTCCCAACGACGGATCGTCGGCCACGGCGATCTCGATCCCACGCGATTCGTACGTGTCGGTTCCCGGTATCGGGTTGTCGAAGATCAACGCCGCGTACGGCACCACCCGCGAAGGCGCGCGCAAGCGCGCGGTCGAAGCGGGCAAGCCGGAAGAGGATGCCGAGCGCGAGGGCACGCTCGCCGGCCGCAAGGCACTCATCGACACGGTTGCCGACCTCACCGGCGTCAAGGTCGACCACTACGCCGAGGTCGGATTGCTCGGGTTCGCCTTGTTGACCAAGGCGGTCGGTGGCGTCGAGGTATGCCTCAAAGACGCTGTGAACGAACCGCTTTCGGGAGCACGATTCAAAGCCGGACGCCAAACCCTCAACGGCCCACAGGCATTGAGCTTCGTCAGGCAACGCCACGAGCTGCCCCGCGGCGATCTCGACCGCATCACGCGCCAGCAGGTCTACATGGCGTCGCTGACGCAGAAGATCCTCTCGGCGCACACCCTCACCGATCCGTCGAAGCTGAACGACCTCGAGGACGCCGTATCGCGCTCGGTGGTGATCGACGACGACTGGAACGTCGTGCAATTCGCTGAGCAACTCAAGGATCTCAGCGGCGGGCGCGTCAAGTTCGCGACCATTCCCGTGCTCGACGAACAGGGGTGGAGCGAAGACGGACAGCAGAGCGTCGTGACGGTCGACCCCAACGCCGTGCACACCTTCACCAGCAATCTGCTCAACGACGGCGCGTCCAAGTCACAATCACGACGCGGCGACTACACCGTCGACGTCGACAACGCGGGCACCATCGACGGACTGGCAAGCAACGTCTCGAACATCCTGACCAACAAGGGATTCCAGGCAGGCAAGACCAGCAGCACCCCAGCCGACATCAAGGACTCGGTGATCTACGCACACAGCGCCGACAACCCCGGCGCACAGTTGCTCGCGAAGGATCTGCGTGCGGTGCGCGTCGAGGCGCAACCAGACCTCGACGAGCATCACCTGAAGTTGGTGCTCACCAACACCTTTGCCGGTCCGGGATCGATCAACGACACCGGACCACAGACCAACAACACACCCGCCAGCCAGCGCGTGGGCAACAACGCCCCACCGATCACGGCGGGCACCGACGGACCGGTGTGTGTGAACTGATGACCGACGACACGCTGACCACCTCCCTGCTCGCGCGCATCGACGACTGGGCCCGCCCACTGCTCACCTACTACGACGACCACACCGGCGAACGCACCGAACTGTCGGGGGCGACTCTGGGCAACTGGGCAGCGAAGACCGCCAACTATCTCGTCGTCGAACTCGGTCTCGCACCCGGCGACGACGTCGTCGTCGACCTACCCGAACACTGGCAGAGCGCCGCAATCCTGTTGGGCGCGTGGTGGGCAGGGGCGCATGTGCATGTCACCACCGAGGTCGACGCCCCGCGGGTCGCGTTCACCAGCGCCGCGGGAATCGACGAGCACCCCGACGCCGACGAACTCGTCGTCGCCTCGCTCGATCCGTTTGCACTCGGCGTCGCCGACCTTCCACCGGGGGTCACCGACTATGCGTCGGCGGTCCGCGTGCACGGCGATCAATACTCGCCGCCTCGATATTCGGGGCCTGCGCTCGACGGCGCCCCTGCGGCCGACATCCTCGCCACCGCATCGGCCACAGCATCCGCCGACGGGGTCTCCGCACACAGCCGGGTGCTCTCGACACGTGAATGGCGCACGGGTGCAGGCATTCTGAGTAATCTCATCGCGCCGCTGAGCGTCGGCGCCAGTCTCGTGTGGGTCTCCCCGACCCCCGACACCGACCTTGCGGCGCGTGCGGCCTCCGAGCGCGCAGACGTCGTTCTCGACTGACCACGACGCCCTCGAGGTGAACACTTGTTCCGGAGTGGTTCACGGCGGGCGCCTCATGCGGCAGAGTGGGCCACATGCAGCTACCCGACTGGTTGGCCCGCGCCAACAAGAAGATCACCAATCCCCTGCAACGACGCTGGGCGCCCTATCTGGCGCCGTGGGCAATGATCCATCACGTCGGACGCAAGAGTGGGCGAATCTACTCGAACCCGGTGCTCGCGTGGGTCAGTGAGACGGGCGACGAAAAGAAGATCTACATCATCCTGACCTACGGGCGCGACACCGACTGGGTACGTAACACGCTCGCCGCGGGCTCGGCCGGGATCACTCGAAAAGGCAAGCAGTACACACTGGTCCGGCCCACCATCATTCCCGCCGACTCACCCGACCTTCCGCTCGCAGCCGGTCTCGCAGGCCGCGCGTTCGAGTGGGCACTCCAGGGCACCCTCGTCGCCCCTGACGGACGCGAGGCGTGGTCGACAGGCACGTCGCGGTGACCCGACACACCGCCGACGACCCGCTCTCCGACTTCGACGTACGGATCGCAACCCACCACGGCACCCCTCGCCGCATCCACAGCATCGGCGAGGGACCCGCCGTGATCATCATCACCGAGATGCCCGGTATCAGTCCCGCCGTCGCCGACTTCGCCAGACGGGTCGCGGGTATCGGAGCAACCGCGGTCATGCCGTCGATCTACGGTGTCGACGGTCAGGACCCGTCACCGTCGAATCTCGGGGTCATCGGGGCGCGTCGAACATGCTCGGCACGATGGGACGCGCCTGCATCAGCAGGGATTCACGATCCTGGCGACGGGCAGGACCTCACCTGCCGTCGAGTGGATGCGGGCATTGGCCGCCGAGGAACACCAGCGCTGCGGCGGGCCAGGTGTCGGCGCGATCGGCATGTGCTTCACCGGCGGGTTCGCCCTCGCGATGGCCACCGACGAACGCATCCTTGCGCCCGTCCTGGCTCAACCGTCGCTGCCGTTCGCGATCAGCCCCCGTCGTGCACGATCACTCGACATCTCCGACGACGACCTCGCAACGGTCGTCGGACGGTGCGCACGCGGACTCGACGTCATGGGCGTGCGATTCGAGGGCGATCGGATGTCGCCACCGTCGCGCTTTCGGTTCCTACGCGAAGTCCTCGGCGACGCATTCCTCGCGATCGAACTGCCCGATTCGGCGGCCAATCCGGAATCACCGTTGCCGACACCGCATTCCGCGCTCACCAACGACCTCGTCGACGTTCCGGGCGAACCGACGCACGACGCCCTGGTCGCGGTACTCGACTTCTTCGCCGAGCGGCTCGGGATCACCAAGCCGGTCGCGGACGATCAGTAGCCGCTGATCAGTAGCTGGTCAGCCCAGCTTCTCAGTCGCCGCCGAGCAGCCGCTGACGCAGGGCGGCGTCCTTGTCGAGCACGAGCTGTTCGAGGCCACGCTGGAAGGCCTCCATACGTGCCCGCAGCACCGGGTCGGATGAACCGAGGATGCGTACCGCGAGCAGCCCCGCGTTGCGCGCGCCGCCCACCGACACGGTCGCGACCGGGACGCCCGCGGGCATCTGCACGATGGACAGCAGCGAGTCCATGCCGTCGAGGTAGCGCAGCGGTACCGGCACACCGATGACGGGCAGCGGGGTGGCAGCGGCGACCATTCCCGGGAGATGAGCCGCGCCTCCCGCACCCGCAATGATGACCTCGATGCCCTCGCCCGCAGCCGACTTCGCGTAGTCGAGCATGCGCTGCGGGGTGCGATGCGCCGACACGACACCGACCTCGAACGGGACGTCGAACTCCGCAAGCGCTTCGGCCGCGGCCTCCATCGTCGGCCAGTCCGAATCGCTGCCCATGATCAGTCCGACGCGGGCCCGGCTGCGGATCGGCGGCGACACCGGCTCGGCTTCAAAAGCGGTGCCGGTTTCAAAAGCGGCGCCCGCCTCGGTGGCGGTGCCGGACCCGGGAGCGGCGTCGGACTCGCCGGCCACCTCCGGCGCGGATGTCGCGTCGGCCTCGCTGGTCCTGGCCTCCGACGCGCCGGGCTCGGTCGTCCCGGTCTCCGTTGCCCCAGCCTCGGTCGTGTCTGTCTCGTGGTCCACCAGGTCGCCTGTCGTTTCGTCGTTCACGGTCTCGTCGTTCACGGTCTCGTCGTTCATGAATGCGGGTCCCAACCGTCCGTCCACTCGGCGTCGGACATCCAGTGCGCCGCGCGTTCTGCACGCTCGCGGACGGCTGCGACGTCTTCTCCCGGCTTCCCCACGATGTTGACATGCCCGATCTTCCGATCGGGGCGTTCGCCCTTTCCGTACAGATGAATTCGCGCGTCGGGCATGCGCGCCATCAAATGGTGCGTGCGCTCGTCCATCGACATCTCCGGCGCCTGCGCAGCACCGAGGATGTTGGCCATCACGGTCACCTCGGCGCGCGGGGCGGTGTCGCCGAGCGGGTAGTCGAGAACAGCCCGGAGGTGCTGCTCGAACTGCGACGTCACAGCCCCGTCCATCGTCCAGTGGCCACTGTTGTGCGGGCGCATCGCGAGCTCGTTGACCAGCAGCTCGCCATCGATGGTCTCGAACAGTTCCATCGCCATCACACCGACGACACCGAGCTCCGACGCCAACCGCAGCGACATCTCCTGTGCGCGTTCGGCGGTCTCGGCGCTCAGATCCGGCGCGGGGGCGATGACCACCGCGCACTGTCCCCGACGTTGCACGGTCTCGACCACGGGCCATGCGCCACCCTGCCCGAACGGCGAGCGCGCGATCATCGCCGACAGTTCGCGGCGCATCTGCACCTTTTCCTCGGCGATCAGGTCGACGCCGGCAGCGAACTGCTCGTCGAACACCGCGAGCGCGTCCGGCCCGTTGTCGACGATCCACACGCCACGTCCGTCGTATCCGCCGCGTACGGCCTTCAACACGATGTTCCAGCCGTGCCGTTCACCGAATTCGACGAGTCGGCCGCGAGCCAGACCGAGGTCACCTGCGAGGTCGGCGAAATCGGGTACAGGTAGCCCCAATTCGCTCAGCTTCACCCGCATCGCCCGCTTGTCCTGCGCGAACACCAGCGCGGCCGACGGCGGCCGCACCGCGACGCCCTCGGACTCCAGCACCCGAAGATGCTCGAGGGGCACCCCCTCGTGGTCGAAGGTCAGCGCCACCGCACCAGTGGCGGCGCGTCGGAGATCGTCGAGATCGTCGTGCGAGCCGAGCACGACGTCCGCACTGACCTGGGCGGCGGGATCTGTCGCACTCGCGGCGAGCACGCGCAGACACTCGCCCAGCGCGATCGAGGCCTGGTGAGTCATCCGGGCGAGCTGACCACCACCGATCATCGTCACGGTCGGCAAGATGTCGCGTTCGGGAATCGCTCGGGCGGCCACATCGGGCGGTGCCGCGGCGTTTGCGCCGGTATCTGGATCTCGGGCAGTCACGCGATACATCGTGGCATGGCCGGCGTGACTGCCGCTTCACCGACCATGCAAAGGGCATCCACCCACATCACCGATGAGGTACCCGGTCACGCCGCAGCCCCACCCGTGCACCGACATCGCGCGGCGTCGACGATGCGCCGGCGCCCTGGGGTCGAGCGTTCTCGTCGTCGGCCGCGGGCACCACGATCGCGAACACCGGCGGCCGTCGCGACGTGAGTTCGAGTCGCCCGCCGTCGGCCTCCACGAGTGCACGCGCGAGCGAGAGTCCGACACCGTTGCCCGCGCCGCCGGAGTACCCTCGGCGGAAGATGTCGGTCGCCACGTCGTCGGCGACGCCGGGGCCCTCGTCGGACACGATGATGCGCAGCATGTCGCCCTTGAGGTCGCTGACGGAGATTCGACACTCCCCGCTGCCGTGCTGTAGCGCGTTGTCGACGAGCACGCTGACCGCTTCCCGCAGCCGACCGGGACCGGCGCTGCGCGCAATCGCGTCGCCGGAGAATGATGCGGCCAACGTGCGGCCCTCGGCGGTGAAGGCCTGATCGAAGTCACCGACAAGGGTCATGATCAGCGACGACACGTCGATGCTGTGGGGTTGTACCGGTTCGTCGCGTGAGGCCGCAACGAGTTCGTCGAGTTCCGCGGCGAGACGCTCAACCTGCCCGAGCGCGGCTTCGGCCTCGCTCACGACGGCCGGATCGTCGTGCAGCGAGAGTTCGTCGAGTCGCAGTTGAATCGCGGTGAGGCGCGATCGAATCTGGTGCGAGACATCGCCGACGATCTCGCCCTCGCGTTCGAGCCGCAGTGCGATCTCGGCGTTCGCGTCACCCAGCGCGCGCGAGACGCGGTCGAGCTCGTCGATGCCGTAGGTCTTCCACCGCGACCGGAAGTCGCCGCGAGCCATGGCCTCCGAACGGTCGGCGAGGTCGATGAGAGGGTCGGCGATGCGCCCGGCCGTCACCGCAGCCGCGACGGTGCCGGCGGCCATCGATCCCGCGACCACGAGGCAGACGATCCCGACAGCGGCGAGTTGGTCGCTGCGGACGCTGTCCATCGGGATCTCGAGAATCAACGTGCCCGCAGCGCCGAGGCCGATCGAATCCGACATCGTCGCGCCGGTGATGTCGGCGCCGATCGACGTGATGGCCCGCCTACCGTTGGCGTCCTGATAGCGCAGTGTGAGCCTGCCGTCCTCGGGAAGCATGAGCCGAATCGACTCCGAGTCGATGGCCGCGTTGTTGAGGTGTTCGCCCATCTCCGCCTGGCGGATGATCTGATCGGAGATCGTCTTCAGACGCGAATCCATCAACTGGTGCGCGCTGTCGGCCACCCACCACCATGCGATGACGCTGAGCGGGATTCCCAGCAGCGCGCCGACCGCCATGAGCATGGCGATCATCGTGTAGAGGATTCGACGGCGCATTGGAAGGTCTCTCCCTAGGCGTCGAACCGAAAGCCGACGCCGCGCACCGTCACGATGTGGCGCGGTCTGTCATGACGGTCGTCGCCGATCTTGCGGCGCAACCAGGAGATGTGCATGTCGAGGGTCTTCGACGAGCGCAGGTCCGCAGAACCCCACACCTCGGTCAGGATCTCGTCGCGCGACACCACCTCACCGGCACGCTCCATGAGGAAGCGCAGCAGGTCGAACTCTCGGTTCGCGAGCACCAGGTCTTCTCCGCTGACGAGCACCCGCCGCCCGCGCGCGTCGAGTTGGATGTCGCCGCCGGTGAGCACGACGTCGACGGTCTGCCGTCGCCGCAGCAGTGCGCGCACCCGCGCGAGCAGTTCGGCCAACCGGAAGGGTTTGCCCACGTAGTCGTCGGCGCCCGCGTCGAGTCCGACGACGAAGTCGACCTCGTCGGTGCGCGCGGTCAGCATCAACACCGCGAGCTCGGGACGTTCGACGCGCACGCGCCGACACACCTCGAGTCCGTCGATCTCGGGAAGCCCGAGGTCGAGGATGAGTAACTCGTAGCGTTGATCGCGGGCCTGCTCGAGCGCAGCCGATCCGGTCCCCACGACGTCGCATCCGTAGCCCTCGCGGGCGAGCGCACGCGCCAGGGGTTCAGCGATCGCCGCGTCGTCTTCTGCCAGCAATACGTCCGTCATCGCCTGTCGACCTCCACGCGGCGAGAGTACGCGGAGTCGCCGTCGTGTCGGCGACCCTCGTGTCTGTCGGCCAGGTCATAGTGGTCGCCGAAGTCATCCTCGTGTTCGTCGAGCACCTCGTGATACAGGAGCGAATGCACCCGTTCGACCTGCGGCACGTCGTCGAACAGGAGCGGTTCATCGGACGCCGACTCGATGACCAGGGTGCCGGTGCGCAGCATGCGGTCGAGGAGTCCGTGTCGAAATTCGACGGTGTTGATCCGTCGGATGGGAATGTCGATACCCGAGCGGGTGAGCACTCCCCTGCGGAAGATCACGCGACGGTCGGTGAGTACGAAGTGCGTCGATTTCCATGCGATGAGCGGACGGACGAAGAACCAGACCGCGGCAGCGACCCAGCACGCCGCGACAACCACGTTGAGAATCAGCGCGAGCGTCGTGTTCATTGTCGACGCCCCGATCGCCCCCGCCGCGAGTCCTGCGAGTCCGGTGCACACGATGAAGATCGAGAACGGGCCGATCAGACACTTCCAGTGCGGGTGGTGATGCACGACGACGCGCTCACCACTCGCGAGGTTGTCCCTGGGAAACGACATGAATCTCAGCATATCCGCAGATGAACGGGCGGTCGGTCAACCCGGCCCGGCCCCTGCCGCCCGCTCGGTAGACTGCGTGCACACGACGCGCAACAGGTCAGGAGAACCATGAGCTACCGCGACCCCCGCGACCCCCGAGATCAAGATCCCAGGGATCAGGGAACGGCGCGCTACGAGACCGGCTACTCGCCGCAGTCGCGTGCCTACAGCCAGCCGACCGATCGGTACCAGCAGCAATACGGCAATCAGCAGCCCGGCGACCCTCGCTATAACACCGGCCAGTCCGACCCGAGATACGCCGCCGCGGGCTCGTACGGGAACCAGCCCAAGCAGCGTCGACGACCGAACATCAACGCGGGTCTCTACGCCGGCGGCGTCGTGATGACCGGCGTCGTGACCGGCCTGGCCGCCTGGCTGGTGGCGTGGATCATCCGGGCCATCGCCCAACGCGTCAACGAGGCGGGCAATCTCGGCGTCTGGAATCCACTCGCGCAGGATGAGTATTGGTTCGCGATCACCGGATTCCTGTGCGCACTCGCGGGCGGCGCCCTCTGGTACGTCCTCTACCTGACGACCCCGTCGCCCAACCAGTTCTACCGCTGGATCGTCGGGCTACTGATCGCCGCAGCGGCAATCATCCCGCTTGTGCTGTCGGCGCAGATATCCACCGGGATCGGTACGGCCGTGGTCCATCTCGTCATAGGACTCCCGGTGCTGTCGCTGATCCCCGCAATGGGCGAGAAGAGCATCCAGCGCTGAATCCGTGGGCGCTGAATTCCGCAGGCGCTGAATTCCGTCGGGGCCGTGCTCAGTCCTGCGCGGGACGCAGGTGCAGCACGTCGCCCGCGGCGGCCGTGAATTTCTGGCCGTCATCGGTGCGCACTGTGATCCGCCCCTGCTCGTCGATGTCGTCGGCAACACCCTCGACGTCGCGGTCGCCCGGCAGCGAAAGCCGAACACGACGGCCGAGTGTGTCGCAGCGATCCCGATAACGTCGCGCGACCTCGGCGATGTCGTCGGGCCACGGCGCGTCGGCCAGTGCCCGTAGGTACTCCGCCACTAGTGCGGCAACGTCGACCGGGCGGCCGCTTTCCACCCGGAGGCTCGTGGCCGTCGGCACCGGAAGCTCGTCGGCAGTCATGCCGGTGTTGATTCCGATCCCGACGACCACCACACCGCCCGTCGGCGCCGGGATGTATTCGGCGAGGATGCCTGCCACCTTTTTCCCGTCGACGAGCACGTCGTTGGGCCACTTGAGTGTGGGACGTACGCCCGTTGCCGACTCGATGGCCGACGCTGCGGCCACCCCCGTCGCCAACGACAACCAGCCCAGCTGCTCGGTCTGATCGCCCGCGTCGAGCGCCACCGAGATGGCCACCTGCCCTCCCGCGGGAGCCGACCACACCCGCGCGTGCCTGCCTCGCCCCGACGTCTGGTCGGTGGTGATGCGCACCGTTCCGACGATCCCCGGCTCCCCCGCACGCGCTGCGAGGTCGGCGTTGGTCGACCCCGTCGACTCGACGACCTCGATCGTCGATCCCACACCGCTTGCGGGCGAACCGAAGCGTTCCACGATGGCTGCGCGCAACGCATCGGCGTCCTGAGATGGTCGGGAATCCTGTGGTGTCTGCTCGTCGCTCACAGGTATCGAGATTAGTCACCCGAGCAGCGTCGTCGTGGCACACTTCGACACCTGGACGTGGCACCGATCACGAGAAAGATGAGGGCGATCTCATATTGGGGTGGTTGACGCGGGCTACCGAGCGCTCGATAGCATCGGCTGTTATGACCTCTGCGCCGCAGCAGCCCGACGCTGCTCCAGACATCCACACCACCGCGGGCAAACTCGCCGACCTGCGCGAGCGTCTCGACGAGACGTTGCATCCGGTCGGTGAGGCCGCCATCGAGAAGATCCACGACAAGGGCAGACTCACCGCCCGCGAGCGCATCACGCACCTTCTCGACGAGGGGTCGTTCGTCGAACTCGACGCGCTGGCCCGTCATCGCAGCACCAACTTCGGTCTCGCAGAACGCCGCCCCGTCGGCGACGGTGTCGTGACCGGGTACGGCACCATCGACGGCCGCGAGGTCTGTGTCTTCAGCCAGGATGTCACCGTCTTCGGCGGCAGCCTCGGCGAGGTCTACGGCGAGAAGATCGTCAAGGTCATGGACCTCGCGATCAAGACCGGCCGCCCACTGATCGGCATCAACGAGGGTGCGGGCGCCCGCATCCAGGAGGGCGTGGTCTCCCTCGGTCTCTATGCCGACATCTTCTATCGCAATGTGCGCGCATCCGGCGTGATCCCCCAGATCTCGCTGATCATGGGACCTGCTGCCGGCGGCCACGTCTACTCGCCCGCGCTGACCGACTTCGTCGTGATGGTCGACCAGCAGAGCCAGATGTTCATCACCGGTCCCGACGTCATCAAGACGGTCACCGGTGAAGACGTGACGATGGAGGCGCTCGGCGGCGCCAACACCCACATGACCAAGTCGGGTGTGGCCCACTATGTGGCGTCCGACGAGGAGGACGCACTCGAATATGTCCGCGATCTGCTCGCCTACCTGCCGAGCAATAACCGCGCAGATCCGCCGCGGCTGCCCGTCGACGAACCCGCCGCCGGTTCGATCGAGGACACCCTCACCGATGAGGATCTCGAACTCGACACGCTCATCCCCGACTCACCGAACCAGCCGTACGACATGCACGAGGTCATCCGGCGCATCCTCGACGACGACGAGTTCCTCGAGGTGCAGGCCGAGTACGCGACCAACATCGTCGTCGGTCTCGGCCGGGTCGACGGACGCAGCGTCGGCATCGTCGCCAACCAGCCGACCCAGTTCGCAGGCTGCCTCGACATCAACGCATCGGAGAAAGCCGCGCGTTTCGTGCGCACCTGCGACGCGTTCAACGTCCCGATCGTGACCCTCGTCGACGTTCCGGGATTCCTGCCCGGCACCGACCAGGAATACAACGGCATCATCCGCCGCGGGGCCAAGCTGCTCTACGCCTACGGCGAGGCGACCGTCGGCAAGATCACCGTCATCACCCGCAAGGCCTACGGCGGCGCGTATGACGTCATGGGTTCCAAGCACATGGGCGCCGACGTCAACCTCGCGTGGCCGACCGCCCAGATCGCCGTGATGGGCGCATCCGGAGCCGTCGGATTCGTCTATCGCGCGCGACTCAAGGAGGCCGCGGCCAACGGCGAGGATGTCGACGCACTGCGCCTCCAACTGCAGGAGGAGTACGAGGACACGCTGGTCAACCCCTACGTCGCCGCCGAGCGCGGCTACGTCGACGCGGTCATCCCGCCGAGCCACACGCGCGGGCAGATCGCGACCGCGCTCAAGCTCCTCGAGCGCAAGGTCGTCAACGTACCGCCCAAGAAGCATGGGAACATTCCGCTGTGAGCTCATCTGACGGCAACACGCCCGCCGACGCGGACGCCGGACAGCAGTCGGCCCGCCCCGTGTTGCGTGTGGTGAAGGGCAACCCGACCGACGAGGACGTCGCGGTTCTGGTGGCATTGCTCGCGACCGGTGGCGGTGGCGCTCCGGAACCGGAAAGCGCGGAGCCACGCAACGACTGGGGCCGCCCGATCGACCGCCTCCGTCCCGTGTGGGGTTCAGCGTCGTCGTTCCTGCGTTTCTGACGGGCAGGCCGACGTGTCCAGCGTGGAGTCCGACGTGACAGGGGCCGATCGACGCTACGAGGTGATCCTCGGCTCGGCGTCGCCCGCGCGCCTGACGGTGCTGCGTCATGCGGGTCTCGACCCGAGAGTCGTCGTAGCCGACGTCGACGAGGACCACCTCCTCGAAACCATGGCGGCCGAGAATCCGGGCGACGCCGTGACGCGCCTCGCGCAGGCGAAGGCCGACTCGGTGATCGCAACCCTGTTGAACGAACGCGTCGACCACGCCGCATCCTCCGACGCGCAGACCCTCCCCGACCTCGTCGTGCTCACCTGCGATTCGATGCTCCTGTATCGAGGCACGCTGACGGGTAAACCACACTCGGCGCAGGTGGCGATCGAGCAGTGGAAGCGAGTGCGCGGCGACGAAGCCCAGCTCCTGACGGGCCACTGCGTGGCACACATCCGCGGACTCGACGTGGTGGGGCGTTCGGCGGAGTCCGCGTCGACGGTGGTCCGGTTCGCCTCCGTCGACGACGACGAGATCGAGGCGTATGTGTCTACGGGCGAACCGCTCGAGGTCGCCGGTGCGTTCACGCTCGACGGTCGTGGTGGGTGGTTCATCGCGGGCATCGAGGGCGATCCGTCGTCGGTGATCGGCATCGGACTCCCGACCGTTCGACACCTCTTGCGCCGCTTGGACATCCCCGTCACGTCCCTGTGGTCCCCCACCCCGACTGCGTAAGACCCGCGGCAAAGGTAATACCCGACACGACCACCCCGACGTGTCTAGGTGGTCACAGAACAACCGGTGAACCGCGCCCGCCCAACCGTGCGGGCGCATCGTTGTCGACTAGGCTGAATTTCGCCGTCCTGCGCCGCCTGCGCCGTGGCCCGATCCGAGCTGGAGAATCTCACCGTGACTGTGGAAACCGATCCGAACCCGGCATTCGCCGGTTACGCGCACCCAGAGCGTCTGGTCACCACGCAGTGGCTATCCGCGCACCTGGGGGCCAAGGGTCTCAAGATCATCGAGTCCGACGAAGATGTCCTGCTCTACGACATCGGTCACATCCCGACCGCACAGAAGGTCGACTGGCACCTGCACCTGAACGATCACGTGGTGCGCGACTACATCGACGGCGAGCAGTTCGCAGAGTTGATGCGCAGCAAGGGAATCGAGCGCGATGACACCATCGTCATCTACGGCGACAAGAGCAACTGGTGGGCCGCATACGCACTGTGGGTCTTCACGTTGTTCGGGCACGAGGACGTTCGCCTGCTCGACGGAGGCCGCGACGCATGGATGTCGGAGGATCGCGACACCTCCTTCGACGTACCCGAGTACCCGCGCTCCGACTACCCCGTCGTCGAGCGCGACGATTCGTTGATACGCGCCTTCGAGTCGGATGTGCGCGCCTCGCTCGGCACCGAGCCGCTGGTCGACGTGCGTTCGCCGCAGGAGTACACCGGTGAGCGCACCCACATGCCCGATTACCCCGAAGAGGGCGCGCTGCGCGGTGGCCACATCCCGACGGCGATCTCGATCCCGTGGGCAAAGGCGGCACGCGCCGACAGTCGCTTCCGCTCACGCGCCGAACTCGACGAGATCTATGGCGACCTCGACCCCGAAACCCCGACCATCGCGTATTGCCGCATCGGCGAACGGTCGAGCCACACCTGGTTCGTGCTGACCCATCTGCTCGGGTTCACACACGTGCGCAACTACGACGGGTCGTGGACCGAGTGGGGCAACGCCGTGCGCGTCCCCATCGCGGTCGGTGAAGAACCCGGCGACGCACCCGCGTAGGACATTCCGATGGGCACACTCCCCGCATCCCTCGCCGAGATCGTCGACGACTTTGCCGCGCTTGGCGATTCGGACAAGGTGACACTCCTCCTCGAGTTCGCGGGCGAACTCCCCGCGCTCCCCGACGACCTCGCGACCGAGGCGATGGAACCGGTACCGGAGTGCCAATCTCCGGTGTTCCTGTCGGTCGACGCGGCCGACGCCGACTCCGTGAGGCTCTATTTCAGCGCCCCACCCGAGGCCCCGACGACACGCGGTTTCGCGTCGATCCTCGCCCAGGGCCTCGACGGCGAATCCGCCGACGCGATCCTCGCAGTGCCTGGCGACTTCTACCACGACCTCGGACTCGACGCCGCGGTCAGTCCGCTGCGCCTTCGCGGTATGGCCGGGATGCTCGGCCGGGTGAAGAACCAGGTGCGCAGTCAGACCGGTCGTCAGTGAAGTTCATCCAGATCCTCGAGGAGCCGATCGAACCGGGTGGCCTCGTCGAGTGGGTTCCGTCGGTTCCCGGCGGCCTCGGGGGCTGGCTCGACGACACACGGCTGACCTCTCACAACCACGAGCAGCATCTGCGCGACGCATTCGACTATCGCGTGCGCACCCGCAAGGAGGGCGGTCGCGAGTCGTGGCTCGGCCTGTCGATCAACTTCGACGAGCCGCTGTCGATTCCCGCGATCCGTGCAGCGTTGTCGCAGTGGATCGATCGCCACGAGGTACTGCGCAGCCACGTCATCATCAAGGCCGACGGTCTGCACCGGTTGAGCACGCCGGAGGGAACCGTTCAGCTGAAGATGGGCCGGATCGGGTGGTACACCGAGTCCGGTCCGCTCCTCGAACAGATCGCTGGCGCCTTCGACCGCGCGGCCGCACCGATGCAGTGGCCCGCCTACATGTTCGCGACGGTCGGCCGCGAATCGTCGTTCACGCTGCTGTTCGCCGCCGACCACTCGTTGGTCGACGGCTACTCGCTGATCATGGCCCAACACGAGCTGATCACCCTGTACCGAGCCGCGCGCGACCGCACCGACGCGGCGCTGCCGGAGGTCGGCAGCTACGTCGACTTCAGCGCTCAGGAGCGACGACTCGCCGACCAGGCCGGAGCCGATCACCCCAGCGTGTCCACCTGGACGTCGTTCCTGAAGGCGGGCGCGGGCGACATGCCGCCGTTCCAGGTCCCGGGAGCGAACACCGCCGTCGCCGAGCCGCCCGATCCCGCTGTCGATGTCCCACAGGAGTCGCTGTCGGGTGTCATCGTCGACGACGAGGCCGCCAACCGCTTCACCGCGGTGTGTTCCGAGGCGGGCGGCACTCTCACCGCAGGGATCCTCGCCGCGTTCGCGATCGTCCATCACCGCCGCACCGACGATCGGGAGTTCCGCTGCGTCCTGCCCCGGCACACGCGAAACGAGCAGCGATGGCTCACCGCACTCGGGTGGTTCGTCGCCGTCGCCCCGTTCTGCCTCGACATGTCGGATTCGCCCACCTTCGACCAAGCGGTGGCCCGCGCAACCGACGAACTCAAACGCGCACGTCAGGGAGCATCGCTCCCCTTCCTGCGCGTTGCCGATCTCATCGGCTACCGAGGTGAGCCGCAGTTCGTCATCTCGTTCATCGACACTCGCTACGCTCCGGGAGCCGCCGAGGCGGACAGCGGTCGCGCCACGGTGATCAGAAGCCACAGTTACGCCCGCAACGAGGTCTTCATCTGGATCAACCGCACACCGTCGGGCATGCGTTTCTCGGCACGATTTCCCCAGGAGAGCCCTGCCGGCGACGTCGTCGGCCCCACCTTGGTCGCCGACCCCGAAGCACGCGCCGGAACGCCACCCGGTGAGATCATCCCCAACGAGGGACCGGTACACGCCTACCTGCACGATTTCGCCGCATTCGTCCGGTCCGTCGGTGACGCAAGCACATTCAGTCCCACAGTGTGACCCCGAGCGCAACCGAACGATTGCTCGGTGGGCTAGGGTAAACCGCGGAACCCACCCGATAGACTCGAGTGGTTGACGTCGCCCAGGTGACACCTCCAGGTGAGTGCACAATCCACGTGACAACACCGCACAGGCGTGACACCGGTACGACGAAGCCGCACGAACAACAAACGAGTGGCGAGACGAGGGGGACGTCGCATACCGGCGGCAGTACCCCGTGAAGACAGCTCAGCACAGAGCCAGGCCCAGGAGATCAAGCAAGTGCCCAGTGAACAAGCGCCCAACTCCACGATCAGCTCCAGCTCGACGATCAACAAGGTCCTGATCGCCAATCGAGGAGAGATCGCGGTCCGCGTCATCCGCGCCGCGCGCGACGCCGGAATCCCCAGTGTCGCGGTCTACGCGGAACCTGACGCCAACGCCAAGTTCGTGAAGCTCGCCGACGAGGCATTCGCCCTCGGCGGCCAGACCTCCGCAGAGTCGTACCTGGTCTTCGACAAGATCCTCGACGCCGCGGCGAAGTCGGGCGCCAACGCCATCCATCCCGGCTACGGATTCCTGTCCGAGAACGCCGACTTCGCCCAGGCAGTCCTCGACGCAGGCCTCATCTGGATCGGACCGTCGCCGCAGTCGATCCGCGATCTCGGCGACAAGGTCACCGCACGCCACATCGCGCTGAAGGCCGACGCCCCGATGGCTCCGGGCACCAAGGACCCGGTCAAGAACGCCGACGAGGTCGTCGAGTTCGCCAAGGAGTACGGCGTGCCGGTCGCGATCAAGGCAGCGTTCGGCGGTGGCGGCCGCGGCATGAAGGTGGCTTACACCATCGAGGAGATCCCCGAGCTGTTCGAGTCGGCCACCCGTGAGGCCATCTCCGCATTCGGCCGCGGAGAGTGCTTCGTCGAGCGCTACCTCGACAAGGCGCGCCACGTCGAGGCGCAGGTCATCGCCGATCAGCACGGCAACGTGATCGTCGCCGGTACCCGCGACTGCTCGCTGCAGCGTCGCTTCCAGAAGCTCGTCGAGGAAGCACCCGCACCGTTCCTCACCGACGAACAGCGCAATCGCATCCACTCGTCGGCGAAGGCCATCTGCCGCGAGGCGGGTTACTACGGTGCGGGCACCGTCGAGTTCCTCGTCGGCAACGACGGCCTGGTCTCCTTCCTCGAGGTCAACACCCGCCTGCAGGTCGAGCACCCGGTCACCGAGGAGACGTCGGGTATCGACCTCGTCCGCCAGCAGTTCCGCATCGCCAACGGCGAGAAGCTCGAGTTCTCCGAAGATCCCGCACCGCGTGGACACTCCATCGAGTTCCGGATCAACGGCGAGGATCCGGGGCGCAACTTCCTGCCCGCTCCCGGACCGATCACCGTCTACAAGGAGCCGTCCGGCCCGGGTGTGCGCGTCGATTCCGGCGTCGAGCAGGGCGACGTCATCGGCGGACAGTTCGATTCGATGCTCGCCAAGCTCATCGTCACCGGCGAGAACCGCGAGCAGGCGCTCGAGCGCGCCCGCCGCGCCCTCGACGAGTTCGAGGTCGAGGGACTCGCAACGGTCCTCCCCTTCGACCGTCACATCGTCACCAACCCCGCGTTCGTCGGCCACACCGATGAGAACGGCGTCGAGACGTTCGACGTCTACACCAAGTGGATCGAAACCGACTGGGACAACCCGATCGAGCCCTACACCGGTGGCGCAGCCATCGAAGAGGACGATTCGGCGCCGCGTCAGAACGTGGTCGTCGAGGTCGGTGGCCGTCGCGTCGAGGTCTCGCTGCCCGGCGATCTCGCGCTCGGCGGAGGCTCGTCGAGCAACGGCGTCGTCCGCAAGAAGCCCAAGCCGCGCACACGCAGCAAGGGTGCCGGTGCAGCCGCGTCCGGCGACTCGGTTGCCGCGCCCATGCAGGGCACCGTCGTCAAGATCGCCGTCGAGGAGGGTCAGGAGGTCTCCGCAGGCGACCTCGTCGTGGTGCTCGAGGCGATGAAGATGGAGAACCCGGTGACCGCGCACAAGGACGGTGTCGTGACCGGCCTCGCCATCGAGGCGGGCGCGGCCGTCACCCAGGGCACCGTGCTGCTCGAGATCAAGTAGCCCCCCACACCCACCCGATCGGGCCCCCCCCCGCGGGGGGGGGCGCCGGCAGTTTGGCGGGATTGCGGGGGGGACCCAGGCGGGAAAACCGGGGT